>WFRX01000051.1 GCA_015486285.1 bacterium | reverse complement strand
GTGCTCCGGGCGATCTTTCCCATTTCCTTGAAGTTTTCCGGAGGGCAGGGCTCTTCCAGCCACAAGGGATCGAATTTCTCGAATCTCCTGGCAAGACGAATGGCGCAGGCCGGCGTCATCTGCCCGTGGGTACCGATGCAGATGTCCGCCCGGGCGCCGACCGCTTCACGGATGGCCCCGATCGCTCGTTCCGCATGATCATACTCGGCCTGCGTAATCTCCCAAGGCGGTTGAGGAAGCTGGCCGGGCAATGCCATGTGGAGGGGATCGAGCTTTACGCCGGTAAAGCCTTCTTCCGCCCGTCTGGCGGCGATTTCGGCAATCTTGTCCGGATTCTCGGCCCAGTCCGCGGTCGCCTCCAGCAGGTTCCCTGACTCATCGAGGTTGAAGAGGTACGTGTAGGTTCGGATCTTGTCCCGGTATCTTCCGCCCAGCAGATCGTAAACGGGCGCGTTGTAGTACTTTCCGCAGATGTCCCACAGTGCGATGTCGAAGGCGCTGATCAACCCCACGGTGATGTAGTCGGGATGCTGCGCCGTCAGACCGGTGTAGAGGATGTTGTAGAGAGGCTCCCTGTCGATCGGGTTCCGGTCTTTGAGGTAGGCATTGAAAATGTTTTCCACCATCTTTTCGTAGCCCGCCTCGAGGCCGTAAAGGCTCCAGAGAACGGCGGTTTCCCCCCAGCCCTCGATCCCCTCATCGGTTTCGAGCTTGAGAAAGAACCAGAGGAAGCCGCCCAGGTTGGGCGGGTCGGTCTTCACGACATAGGTCTTCACATTGGTCAATTTCATAGCCCGTCCTCCTGTGGAAAATGCGGGTTGGAAACAGGCGCTCTTGCGTCTCAAGGAGTGGAAGCGAGTCGATCCATTCTATACCATGCCAGAAGATCGTGGAAGCCTTGGTCGTCGAGGGGATTATCCGCCATGCCGAACAGGTGGCTCTCGCAGCGGCAGTCCGAGCAGCCGAACCCGGGGATCGACCAGGAGGCGAGGGCGTCGACGGCGCGGGCCAGACCGCACTCGAGGCGATCCGAGGACCGGATCGGCAGGGCCGCCTCGAACCGGGTATGCGGCCTGAGCCGGTCGATGTGCCAGTGGGGCCGCTTGCGAAGCCGTTGGTGCCTCTGGATTCTTCGGGAAAGGTTCGCCATGGCGGACCCTACATAGATGTAGAATCCCTTCGGAAAGCGGAGGCGTCCCAGGCTTCCGATGGGGATGACCCGGCTTCGATTCAAGTGCAGCAGGAGGAGATAGCTCCCCCGGTCGTGCGCCTCCCTTTCGATCGTCCCCCACGGGATCCTGAGGGCCCGGGCCTCCGGCAGGAGTGCGAGCCTCTGGTCCCAGCGAACCGAGACGGCCCTGGTTTCGACCCTGCGGCGGCATTCGATCAACGTCCTGGTGAATTCAGGGTCCGTGTGGAAGTCGGGCATGAACAGTTCCGCGCCGGGCCACTGAACCACGAAGAGGATGGTCGTCCGGGCCCCCTGCCCGGCGATTTCCGCCAGCTCCCGCACGTGTCTTGCCCCCCTTGCCGTGACTGCGTCCGGGAACATGGCAACCCTTTTGCCGGCGAGGGTGCAGGATTTCACCTCCAGGAGCACCTCGGCGCCCCTGTGGGAGAGGAGGAAATCGAACCGGCTCCTGCCCACCGTTACCTCGGCCCGGACTACCCTGGCGCCCTTCAGACCGGCCACGAGGTCGTGTTCGATGAGGTGGCGGGCTACATCGTTCGTTCGGTGGGTGTGGAGAACGATCGGGTGGCCGTCCCGTTCCACCGCCACGGCCGTGTAGCGGGTCCTGCGTGTGGGGTGGCCTTGCTCGCGGACCAGATAGACGGGCCGGCCCGGGAGGAGGAGCTCCCGGAGCCTGCCGGGGTTGGGAAGATAGGCGTTCACGATGCGGCCTCCCAGCCTGCAGCGGACCAGGAACCGGTTGGGCCGGTCCAGGAACGAGCTGGCGCGAACGTCTTTGAAGATGTGCAGGGGGTCCATGGAATGTCTGGTTACGCCTCTCATCCTTATCCCGAACGGTTCGTATAGGCGTAGAATATTGCGAGCCGCAGGCGAAGCAATCTCCGTGCGACCGGCATGCCCCCTATCAGCCCGCTGGGCTCAGCCTATGAGCCGCCCTTACTTCCTTTCACGGTACCTACCCCACGAGGGAAGGCCCACCGATGAAACGCCGGCCAGACTTATCGTATCTAATAGACAATGTCCAATGCGGAAAGCGATTCGCGTAGAACGGACAGCGCTTGAAACGATAAACAGGCGAGGGGATTCGCGCAATGATCATGAAGGCATTGTTTCTGGTCTCTCTTGTTGCGCTTGCGGCCGTGGTCCTGGCCCCGGCGCGTCCAGCGAACCGGGGCGGTGATTCCTGCGAGAGGGCGACCTTTGCGGGAGGCTGTTTCTGGTGTATGGAACCGCCCTTCGAGAAGCTCGACGGGGTGATCGATGTGGTTGCCGGGTACACGGGCGGGCACGTGAAGGATCCGACCTATGAGGAGGTCTGCTCAGGGGGTACGGGCCATGCGGAGGCGGTCCAGGTCGTGTACGATCCCTCGAAAGTCACCTATGCGGAACTGCTGGACGTCTTCTGGAGGCAGATCAACCCGACCGATCCGGGCGGGCAGTTCGCGGACCGGGGATCCCAGTACAGGACCGCCATCTTCTATCACGACGCAGAGCAGAAGCGTCTGGCGGAGGCCTCGAAGGAGGCCCTGCAGAGGTCGGGGAAGTTCGACCGGCCGATCGCCACCGAGATCGTGGAAGCGAAGGAATTCTACAAGGCCGAAGAATACCATCAGGATTACCATGCGAAGAGTCCAATGCATTACCGGCAGTATCGAACCGGATCCGGGCGGGCAGGCTATCTGCAGGAGACCTGGGGGGCGGATCAGCCCGTGGGGCGATGCAGGGGCGGGCCGCCGCCCTACAGGAAGCCCCCCGATGAAGAGCTCAGGAGGAGGCTGACGCCCGAGCAGTACCGCGTCACCCGGGAGAACGGTACCGAGAGGCCCTTTGCCAACGCTTACTGGGACAACAAGGCGGAGGGGATCTACGTGGATGTCGTGTCCGGCGAGCCCCTGTTCGCATCGGCCGACAAGTACGACTCAGGCTCCGGATGGCCGAGCTTCACAAGGCCGCTCGTACCGGAGAATATTATCGAGAGGAGAGACGAGAGCCACGGAATGGTGCGGATCGAGGTGCGGAGCCGGCACGGAGACTCTCACCTGGGCCACGTGTTCCCCGACGGCCCGGGGCCGGGGGGCCGTCGGTATTGCATCAATTCCGCCTCCCTGCGGTTTATTCCCAGGGAGGATCTGGAAAAAGAGGGGTATGGCGAGTTTCTGAATCCATAGGTTCACTGGAAGTAAATTCTCTCGAGTTCGAGCAGCTCGATGCATTCACGGATGTGTGCGAGCAGTTCACCCGACGCTTTCTTCTTGGCACGGTACAAATCCCCGAGACAGTCTTGAAGGAGGGCCCTGCAGTTCTCCTGGAATTCCCGGTCGGAGTCCCTGCTGTTGCGGACGGCCCGAATGACCTCGAGAAAACCCTTCCTGGCGGGTTCGAACTGGCCGTCGAAGAGCAAGGCAAGACAGAGGTTGCACCGCACCCGGACAAGATCTCCGTCGATCTCCAGCGCCTTCCGGCTGCATTCGATCGATTTCGCAAGATCTTTCGTCCCCTGGTAGTGGATCCGGCCGAGTTCTCCCCAGGACTCCACATCGTTCGGTTCGAAGGCGACCACCTTCTGGAACATCTCGGCCGCTTTCTCGTAGCGGCCCTGTGCGGCGAGCAGCCTCCCCTCCCGCTTGCATGCGCCCATGCGCGCGGCCTCGGGGTCCGGCGGTCTGTCGTGGGGGATCGGGTGTTTCGTCCCCGGAGCCTCGCTGTCGTCCCCCGGTGCCGGTTTCTCCTGCTTCCCGGTGAGCCTCCCGTGGAAGATCCTGTTGAAGAATCCCGTTTCCTCGGCATTCTCCTCTTCAACACATTCGGGGTCTTCCGATGGATCCAGCGCGCTTCCGCATTGTACGCAGAGCCTGGCGTATCCCGGCTCGAAGGCCCACCCGGCATGGTCGAACCCGCACTGAGGGCACTTGAGGTCCTCTTCGATCAGGGGGACGGGGGGTGGAGCCTTTGGGGACTGAAACCGCTTGAACATGCTGCTTCCCTTGTATGCCGGAATGCGCGGAGGCGGCGCTCACTCAAGATACTATTGGGTTGGGCGCAAGGATGCAAGGGCCCCTGATACGTCCGAAGGGACGGCGTCATCCGCCGGATAGCCTTACTGGATTACCTGGAAGGAGGGGTCGGACAGGATGACCTCGGAATCCTCGGGGAAGGAGGCATCGGCATTTTCTTTTTCCGAAGTCAGGGAAGAGTTGTAGACGGCGATCTGGTTTCGCCCCGACTCCTTGGCCCTGTAGAGGGCCTCGTCCGCCAGGCGGACCACGCCCTGGATGGATCGCTCATGATCCGGGAAAGATGCGATTCCCCCGCTGATCGACAGAAATCCGAAAGGCTGGCTCTCCCGGTGAGGGAAGGGATGAGAAGCGATGGCCTCCCGGAGCCGTTCGGCATACTTGAAGGTGTCCGCGGCGGAGCTTCCGGGCAGGAGGACGATAAACTCTTCGCCCCCGTAGCGAGCCACCACGGATGTCTTGCGCGTGTACTCCCGCACCAGTTGGCTCAACTCCATCAAGAGCTTGTCGCCTTCTTCATGGCCGTTCGTATCGTTGTAGTTCTTGAAATTGTCGATGTCGAACAGGAAGACCGAGATAGGCGTCTGCTCCGTGATCGCCTTTTCCACGAATTTCCGTGAGATCCGGTGGAAATAGCGGCGATTGTACAGCCCGGTCAAGGGGTCCGTCTCCGCCTTCTGTTTGGCGTCCGTGAGGAAGAGCTGGTTGTACAGGGCCACACCGGCGATCTCTGCAATGATCCGCAGCAGATGATTCGCGCCGTCGGCGAGCTTTGTCTTCCCGATGCCGATCACGCCGAGCAGACGCTTTTCAAAGAGGATGGGCGCGGCCATCCAGAGGTCGTCTCCGGCCCGCCGTTTATCCTGTTGTCTGTTGAAGGATTCCCTCGTTGTGATGGCCTGGTCGCTTGCCGCCCTGCCGACCAGATCCTTCCCCATTTTGCAGGTGGGCAGTCCCTTGCCCTTCCCGCCCCGCATGGCGACACGCTGCAGCAGGTTGTTTGCCTGGTCGTACACGTAGAATTCAACAACATCGGTCTCCACGATGTTCCTCGCAAGATGGGAAAAGATGAAGACGATGTCCTCGAGCGTCTGCTTCGCGTTGATCCTTTTCACAACGTGAGAGATGTTCGTGACGAGGTTCAGGTAACTGCGGTTCAGTTCTTCCAGCCTCTGGACCTTGTCGTTCAGTATGCGGATCTGACGGTGGCTGGTCTGGAGATCGTCCAACGGGCGGCCCTCCCTTTCACGCCGGTCCGCGTTTCGATTGATTTTCAGGGCGATGAAGACGAGCAGCAGGATGGCGGCCAGCGAGATGACCATGAGGGCGTGTTCCACGGTGAACCCGGCCGCCTCTGCCGCCGCCAGTCGTGATTTCCATTGCGGGAAAGAGGAGAAAAGGGGCTCGAACAGACTGCTCATCGTGCGGATCGTCGGGGACATTTCCGTACCCTCTCAAGCCTGATTTCGATTTCAGGTCTGTCAGGTAAGCAAAAGCGGTGCTAGCCGGGTGGGCAGGCGTCCTTCTTGGGGGATAACGCATTGATTTTGATAAATATATTTATCCTGAACAACCTTGCGGGAGGACAGGCGGAAGTCGGCGGGAATACCGATTTTCGGCCCTTTCTCATTTCAGAGACGGCGCTTTTCTCATTTTGATAAAGGGGATGGCCTGCGGCAGCTATGCGTTTTGCCCGGCCGGATCGACATGGATGATCACCTGGCGGAGATCCTCGACCCCCTCCTTCAGGCGGTCTTCGACCTCTTCGGCGATCCTGTGCCCTTCGGTTACGGTCAGGGAACCGTCCACAACGATGTGGACCTCCATCTGGTAGAGGCCGCCGGAGCTGCGAACCCGGAGATCATGATGGCCGAGGACTCCATCGATACTGGAGATGCAGGTGCGGATCTCCGCCAGGATCTCCGGCCGGGGGGCCGCGTCGGTCAACTCCCGCATCGAACGCCGAAGGATGTCGACGCCCACCTTGAGGATGAGCAAAGAGACGATGAGGGCCGCATATGCGTCCAGCACGTGCCAGGCCGGATGAATCGTCGCCGCGCCGACACCCAGGAAAACGGCCACGGAGGACAGGGCGTCCGAGCGGTGATGCCATGCGTTCGCCAGGATGACAGGGCTCTTGATGCGCCGCCCTATGCGGGCCGTGTATTGATAGAGGGCCTCTTTTGCTACGATGGACAGGCCGGCTATGGCGAGGGCGGGCCAGGTGGGATGGCAGCCGGTATGGCGGTAGACGCGGGAGGCGGCATCGAAGCCGATGTACAGGGCGGCGCCGATCAGGAAAAGCCCGACCACGGCGGAACTCAACGTCTCCATCCGGGCGTGCCCGAAGGGATGATCCTGGTCAGGGGCCTTGCGGCCCGCCTTGAGCCCCACAAGGACCACGGCATCGGTAAACAGGTCTGAGACGGAATGGGCCGCGTCCGCGATAAGGGCCTGGCTGTGCCCGTAGATGCCGCCGGCCAGCTTGAGGGCGGTCAGCAGTACGTTGACGACGATTCCCACCAGGGTGACCATCGTGCCGGTCCTGCAGGCATTTGTGTTCGATTTCGGCATGAGTCCCTTCTATCGGCGGATCAGGAGGCTATTCGCTTTCCCGCCTCCGTGGAAACCCCTTCACATTCGGGAGGCAGAAGGAGAATTCGCTTTCGACCCCGCACGTGCGGCAGCAATATCGAACCACCGCGGATCTGCACTTTACGGACTCCCGGATATCGGATTCGATCTCCATCCGGCCGCCGCACCCACACACGCGGGGGACGACGAGTACACAGGCGATGCCTTCTATGTCCTCCTCGCGGATATTGAATTCTCCCAGGCCGAGATGCGTCCATTCCTCCAGAAGCCCCCTGTAGAATTCCCGTGTCTTCTTGCTCCGTTCCCTGGCGAGAGCCCTGCCGGTTCCGGTCTTCAGCGTATGCGGCGCGTGATGCGCATAGGTCAGCTCGATGCCGGCCCGGATCATCATGTCATTGTCCAGGAAGTGCCGGCGGAGCGCATTCTTGGCAAAGAACTGGGCTACCCCCATGTATCCCAGCTTGTCGAGACGATCCGCATCGTAGACTACGCGGCCGATCTCACCGGCCGTTTCCTCCTCGCGGTAGAGGGAGAGGATGGCTTCGTTGATGTTCGGGATCCATTTCGCGTAAGCCGTATCGGCCAGGAACCTTTCCGTAAAGCGGACCGCCCTTTCCTCTTCGGCGACTTCGTCTTCGTGGTAGGAGCCGTGGGCGAACTTTCCGATGTCGTGCAGCAGGCCTGCGAGGAGGGCCGGCTCCGGATCCATCCCCTCGGCTTCCGCAATATGGTACGCAATTCGACCGACCCTCGAACTGTGCGCCCAGAGGCTGGCGAAGGCTTCCCCGGCGGATTTTTCCTGGTAGGCCGTCTCCTGCGCGATCAGTGTCTGGCGGACCTTCCGCAAGACCTCGGGGTCGAGGAGGCCGAGCCGGGCCCTGGCCGCCCCTGGGTCGCCCCGGTCCGAGGCCCGATGCCCCGTCGGGGTCCGCCGGCCTTCTTCTTGCTCCTTCCAGCGCCGGTAGTCCTGGATCGTGTTGATGTTCGTAAAGGCCCGGTCGATCTCCTGCAGCCACCCCTTCCGTGCGAACCAGTCCCTGTCCAGACGGCGTGTCCTGCAGCGGTCTGCCAGCATTTCGATCTTGAAGCGGCCGGCGTCCAGATTCCGACGGATGACCGGCCGACAGCGTTTCGCGTAGAAGGCGTGCAGGAACTCCGGCATCCCCTTTGGATAAGGAACGACGATGTCGAAGGATTCCATCTCGATGAATTCGGACCGGATGATCTCCGCGTTCAGAAAGGGCATATCCGCCGCGCACACAAAGGCCGCCTCGTGCTCGATCCGTCCCAGGCCGCTGTAGATCCCCATCAGGGGCCCGCAGCCCGGGCGCTCATCAGGCACGCAGGGCAGGTCGAGGAATCGGTACTTCTCCGGGCTGTTGGTGACGAGGAGGACTTCCTCGAAGATCGAAGAGACCACCCGGGCCGCTCGTTCGATGATCGGCCGTCCGTTGATCTCGAGCAGGGGCTTGTCCGGTGTGAGCCTCCTCCCCGCTCCCCCGGCCAGGATGAGGCAGGCGGCCTCGAGTTTTTCCAAAAAGAGTCCACCCATCTTGGGATCGGTTAATCGTAATCCAGGCTCTTCAGGCCGTTTTTCAGCACGTCCCTCGAGATGATGAGACGCTGTATCTCGCTGGTCCCCTCATAGATGCGCATTCCGCGGACCTCTCGGTAAACGGACTCGATGGGCGCCTCCTCCATGTACCCCATGCCGCCGTGGATCTGCACGGCCCGATCCGCGATCCTGCCGATCGCCTCGGTGCAGAAGAGCTTCACCATGCCGGCCCTCGCCCGGTTGCGGTTCCCCTGGTCCAGGCGCCAGGCGGCGTCGTAGAGCATGGTCTTCATGGCATACAACTCGGTGGCCATATCCGCGAGCATCCACTGCACGGCCTGGAACTCGGCAATGGTCTTGCCGAACTGCACTCGGAGCTGTGCGTGTTCACGGGAAAGTTCGATCAGGCGGCGCGCGATCCCGATCGCGCGTGCGCCCAGGCTCAGCCGGCCTTCTTCCAGGACACCCATGGCGATCGCAAACCCCTGGCCTTCTTCTCCGAGGAGGTTCTCCGCCGGGATCGCGCAGTCCTCGAACACCAGCTCGCACTGCTGGCAGATGTCTGTTCCCATGGAATGCTGGATCTTGGCGATGGAAAAGCCCGGCGTGCCCTTTTCCACGATGAATGCGCTCATGCCCTTGTGCCTTTTGGCCTTGTCCGTGACGGCGACAACCGTAAAGACATCCGAGATGTTGCCCCGGGTGATGTAATGCTTGAGGCCGTTGATGACATAGGTGTCGCCTTTTCGTTCCGCCCGGGTCTCGATGGCCGCGGCATCCGAGCCCGCGTTGGGCTCGGTGAGGGCGAAGCAGCTGTATATCTCTCCGGACGCCATGGCGGGCAGGTACTTCTTCTTCTGTTCGTCATTACCGAAATGCACGATTCCCATGGTGCCGATCCCGATGTTGCCGCTGATGAACATGGGGTAGCAGATATTGGCCCGGGACAGCTCCTCTTGGATCATGCAGGAGGCCACGACGGTCATGCCCATCCCGCCGTACTCCTCGGGCGTCAGGATACCGAACAGGCCCATCTCCTTCATCTGGTCGATGATTCCGTCCGGGATCTTTTTCGTCTGCTCCACCTCTTCGTTGATCGGGATGAGCTCGCGGTCGGTAAAGCGCCGGATACTGTCTCGCAGGATTCTGTACTCTTCGGGAATGTCAAAGTCCATGCCGGCCCTTTCTCCTCTTTCTGTTGTGGATTGTTCCATGGTCGACGGGTATCCTATGTACCCTATCACAACCGGGGGGAGCGGACCAAGGGGCCCCGGGGCGGGCCCGGCGAGGCCGTCAAGGGCCGCGTTCCGATGGCAAGGGAAGCGGGACTCGCCTGTCAGGGAGGAGCCGGAAATTGCATAATGAATTGGGTAGTAGCGGGATGCATTGCAGTTTGCAATGCCTTCTGCACCTCGCGTGTCCGTGCAGCCGGCCCCGGTCGTCTGATTGTCCTGAATTCCCGGGGGCATGCCGGGCTGTGGGGCCCCGGCTCCCGGCTGGCACATGCTTTGCTGTTCAGAGCGTGCAGGGACGATTCCCAAGGAGAACCACGAACAGGAAGGAGACAGCCATGCCCAGAGGAGACGGCACAGGACCTTTCGGACAAGGGCCCGGATCGGGTAGAGGTGG
>WFRX01000050.1 GCA_015486285.1 bacterium | reverse complement strand
TTCGGTGGGTGCACCCTATTGAGATACAGGGATAGAAAAGGGATAGAAACGTCCAGACACACACAGGAGGGTAGGGATGATTCGAAGACAGATGGCTTTGTTGCTCGTTGTTTTCATGGTGGTGGGGCTGGCCGCATCGGGGGCGGCGGCGGAAGGGCTGAAGGTCGGCGTGGTGGACCTCCAGAAGGCGATGGCCCTCTCGGAAGCCGGCCAGAAGGCGAAGGCCGTCTTTCAAAAGAAGGTGGATCGCGTGCAGAAGGACCTGAAGGCCAAGCAGGATGAACTCGCCCTCCTCAAAGACGAACTCGACAGACAAAGCAGCCTGTTGAGTGATGAGGCGCGCATGGAGAAGCAGAGCAGCTACCAGGTCGGTCTGAAAGACTTCAAGCGGAGGTACGAAGACGCCCAGGAAGAGCTGAGACGGGAGGACGCGAAGCTGAGCGAGAAGATCCTAAAGGAGCTCCAGGTCGTGATCGATGATTACGGCGAGAAGGAGCATTACGACCTGATCCTGGAAAAGACGCAAAGCGGGCTTCTCCACAGGAACATGGATCTCGACATCACGAGCAAGATCATCCTCCTGTACGATGAATCCAAAAAGGGCAAGTAAGCAGCAAGACGGAACCATTCGAGGAATGCGCCCTCCCGCCTGGAGAGAAGGCCTGAACAGGCGTTTCCCTGCGGGCAGGTGTGCGCCGGAGGCGGGATATTGGTCGAGATGAGGCTGGAAGATCTGGCGCGGCGCCTCGGTGTGAAGCTTGTCGGCGACGGAGATCGAATCATAACCGGCGTAGCCGGGATCGAAGAAGCCCGGGAAGGCGAGATCACCTTTGTGGCAAACCCGCGTTACCGGGGCAAGCTTCTCACCACGGGTGCGTCGGCGGCCATTGTGTCGCCCGATGTCGAGGAGGCCCCCATCGCCCTGCTGGTGACGCCGGAGCCGTACGTGGTCTTTACAAAGGCCCTCGAGATTTTTCATCCCCCTGAACGGCCCGAGAGCGGGATTTCCCCTGACGCGTGGGTGGATCCCTCCGCCAGGCTGGGCGAGGACGTGACCGTCCTTCCGTTTGCCTACATCGGCAGGGAAGCGGAGATCGGCGCTCGCAGCATCTTGCATCCCTTTTCGTATATCGGGAACCGGGTCCGTCTGGGAGAGGACTGTTGCATCCATCCCCACGCGAGCGTGCGGGATGGATGCGAGCTGGGTGCCCGGGTGATCCTGCAGAGCGGGGTTCGGGTTGGAGAGGACGGGTTCGGTTATGCGCAGGAAGGCGGGCGGCATCATAAGATTCCGCAGGTCGGAATCGTTCGAATCGAAGATGATGTGGAAATCGGGGCGAACACCTGTATCGATCGTGCGACCCTGGGAGAGACCCGCATCGGGAGAGGGACCAAGATCGACAATCTCGTGCAGGTGGCTCACAACGTGCGGATCGGTGAGGACGTCATTCTGGTTTCCCAGGTGGGCATATCCGGGTCTACGTCTGTGGACGACAGGGCCGTCCTCGCGGGACAGGTGGGTGTGGTCGGACACATCCGGATCGGCAAGGACGTGCGGATCGGGGCGAAGTCGGGCGTACATTCCTCGATCCTGGACGGCAGGGTTGTCGCCGGTATTCCCCCCCTTCCTTATGAGAATTTCCTGAAGGTCATGGCAACGCTGAAATACCTGCCCAAGATGCGGGAGAAACTTCGAAGGCTGGAAAAACAGATGCAGGTACTGACGGAGGCGGGCTGCTGCGCCGGTCCTTCGAAAGGAGGGGCGGAGGGAAGCGGAGAAGAACCCGACGCGTAGGAGCCCGTTGAAAAAGTGGCTCTTGGATGCCCCGATTGCCAGGGAGGATGGGGAAAATGAGTGGTGTCATGGAATACAGAGAGATACAGGAGCTGCTGGTGCACCGGCATCCGGTTCTTCTCGTGGACCGCGTGCTGGAGATCGAAGAGGGGAAGGGAATCGTCGCTCTGAAGAACTTTACGGTGAATGAACCGTACGTTCCGGGACACTTTCCGGGGAATCCCATCGTTCCGGGTACGGTGCTGATCGAATCCATGGCCCAGGTGGGCGCGCTCTTTGTTGCACGGTCGGTGCCTTCCGTGAGAGGCAGGGTTCCTTATCTGGTCGGCCTGGATCAAGTGCGGTTCCGAAGTCCGGTCCTGCCGGGAGATCAGGTGATCCACCACGTGGAGCTGCTGCGGCGGAAGAAGGATCTCTGGAAGGTCAAAGGCGTTGCAAGGGTGGATGGAAAAATCGTCATGGAGGCCGTTTTGTTGGCTGTTCTGCTTCCCCCCTCTGCAAAGGAGGAGCCATGATACATCCTACGGCCATTGTCGATGAGGGAGCCCGGATTCACGAGAGTGTGGAGATCGGACCCTATTGCATCGTGGGTCCTCATGTGAAGATCGGCGCCGGCACCCGGGTGGGTCCTCATGCGGTTCTGGACGGAAGGACGGAGATCGGGGAGAACAACCGGATCTTTCATCACGCCTCCATCGGCGCCGTTCCCCAGCATGCGAAGTACCGGGGGGAGCCTACGAGGCTGGTGATCGGATCGGACAACATCCTGCGTGAATTTGTCACGGTCCATCTGGGCACGGTGGAAGATCGGGGGATTACGATCATCGGGGACCGGAATCTTTTGATGGCCTACGCGCATGTGGCGCACGACTGTACCCTCGAGGACGACGTGATTATGGCGAACGCCGCCACCCTGGGAGGGCATGTCTACGTGGAAAACCATGCCATTCTCGGGGGGTTGACGGGGGTGCACCAGTTTGTCCGGGTCGGGCGGAATGCGATGGTGGGGGGCATGTCCGGCGTGCGGCTCGACATACCTCCTTTTGTGAGGGCCTCTGACAACCCTGCGAAGCTTTATGGTCTGAACATCATCGGGCTGGAGCGTGCCGGCTTCTCGTCCGAGGAGATCGGCCGTTTGCGAAAGGCTTACCGGATCTTGTTCCAGTCCGGCGAGCTGTTGGAGGACGCGGTGGCGATGGTCAGGGCGGAGTTGAGCGAGGACTCGAACGTGATGCGCCTCGTGGCATTCCTGGAGAAGAGCGAGAGAGGTTTCTGCCGGTAGACGGCGTTGTGCGGGCAACGGACAGGCAGCGTAACCGGAAGTCCTGGGTGATGCGGGAAAAGACGGATCGGCTCCGCGTAGGGGTTGTGGGAGCAGGGTATCTGGGAAGCTTTCACGCCGAGAAGTATGCCGCCATGGATGGAGTGGACCTGGTGGCGATCGTCGATATCGACGACCGGCACGCCCGCACCGTGGCGAACCGTTTCGGGGCCGGGGCGTATGCGAGGCCGGAGGAAATCCACTCTCTGGTGGATGCGGTAAGCATCGTTGTGCCTACCTCGCAACATCACGCGGTCGCCGGGGGGTTTATCCGGCGGGGCGTGGATGTGATGATCGAGAAGCCGATCACCACGACCCTTCCCCAGGCCTCCGAGCTGATTCGATTGGCCGGGCGGAGGGGCTGTATTCTGCAGGTAGGTCATCTGGAGCGCTTCAATGAGGTGTGGAAGGCGGTTGGTTCGGAAATCGGCCGGCCGAGGTTTATCGAGGCCCATCGGATCGGGCCCTTTCAGTCCCGTGGAACCGATGTGGACGTCATTCTCGACTTGATGATTCACGACATCGACATCGTCTTGAAATATGTTCCCTCTTCGGTGCAGCGAATCGATGCCGTGGGCGTACCGGTTCTCTCTTCGAATGTCGATATCGCAAACGTCCGGATTCACTTTCAGGACGGCGCCGTGGCGAACTTGACGGCCAGCCGCGTAAGCGTGAAGAAAACCCGAAAAATCAGGTTCTTCCAGCAGGATGCCTACGTGTCCGTGGACTACGACGCCGGAAAGGCACAGGTTTTTCGAAGGATTCCCGGGCCGGACGGGAGCGCCTCCGAGATCGTCGGAGAGGAGCGGGAGGTAGGCCGGAGCGACGCCTTGCGTACGGAGCTCGAATCCTTCATAGAAAGCGTGCGGACGAGAAGGCCTCCCGAAGTGGGGGGCGCCGAAGGCAAGGAGGCCCTTCGGGTCGCTTTACGGATTCTGCGGAACATGCGGACGGCCTGAGCCGGATCCCATCGAAGACGCCTCTTCCCTTTGTCCCCTTTGGG
Source organism: bacterium (assembly GCA_015486285.1). Classification (GTDB taxonomy): domain Bacteria; phylum Desulfobacterota; class DSWW01; order DSWW01; family DSWW01; genus S015-6. Next base: position 7,013 of record WFRX01000050.1, on the reverse strand, counting down.
AAGGCGATTCCCCTCGGACGATTAGATGGCAAAGAAGAAAATCCTGATCATTGCGGGAGAGACCTCCGGGGACCTCCACGGGGCCCGTCTCGTTGAGCACCTCCTCAAAGCTCGTCCCGGCCTTTCCGTATACGGGATCGGGGGCGACGAGATGGAGCGGGCGGGTGTTCGACTTTTGTTTCATGCATCCGAGCTTTCCGTTGTCGGGCTTGTGGAGGTCATCGGAAGGTTGCGGATGATTGTCAGGGCCTTCCGGTCGATCAAGGCGAGCCTGGGGGAAGAGCGTCCTGATCTCGTGGTGTTGATCGATTTTCCCGATTTCAACCTGCGTGTGGCCCGCCATGCGGCGAGACGGGGCATACCGGTGGTCTACTACATCAGCCCGCAGATCTGGGCCTGGCGTCGCCGGCGGGTTCGAGAGATCGCTACGCACGTGGCCCGCATGATCGTGATTTTTCCCTTCGAGGAGGCCCTGTACCGTGAGCACGGCGTGCCGGTTACCTACGTGGGGCATCCGTTGACGGACCGTATTGCCCCCGGGACGGCTGAGGAGAATCCCGCCGGGTCTTACGCGCGCTACGGCCTGTCCCCCCTCTATCCGGTCCTGGGGCTGTTTCCCGGAAGCCGGCCGGGGGAGGTGCGCGCTCTCCTGCCGGTTCTGCTTCGCGGCGCCGAGATGCTTCGGCGGCGCTTTCCACGAATGCAGTTTTTGCTCGGGAAGGGGCCGGGACTGGGCGACGATGTTTATCAGGAGTTTCTCGAAAAGGCGCCCATACCGCTCGTCTGCACGCGAGAGGGGATCGGGCCGGGTACGGGGATCTGCGATCTGGCCGTTGTCGCTTCCGGTACGGCAACCCTGGAATTGGCCCTGTTCGGGGTGCCGATGGTCGTTGTATACCGCGTGTCACGGATTACCTTCTGGCTGGGACGTCTTCTCGTGCGGGTGCCCATGATCGGCATGGTAAACCTCGTATCTCAGAAGGGGGTTGTGCCGGAGCTGATCCAGGGGGAATTGACGGCGGAGAATCTTTACGAAACCTGCCTGCCCTTTTTCCTCTATTCGAATTACTATGGGCAAGTGAAAAGGGGACTCGCCGGTGTAAGGGGCTTGATCGGCGAGCCCGGCGCCACCGCCCGGGCGGCGCAAGCGGTCCTTGAGGTTCTGGACGGCACGGGGGCGGGGGAGGCGGAGCGCAGGCAGACCGGGAAGGAATAGGCGCGGGTAAAGGACACGATGGAACGCAGGCGGTGGAAAGAGCGGAGGCGTCGCTGGCTGGCCGGGTTGTTGCCCCCGGTGGCCACCCTGTTGATTCGCCTGCTCTCCCTCACCCTTCGTTATCGAATCCACGTGGCGGAAGAAACGCGGAAGATCTTTCGGGCGGGAAAGCCGGTCATCTTCGCCTTCTGGCACGGGCGGATGATCATCATGCCCCCGGTGTACCGCAAGGTGTGCGGCAGGGAAGGCAAGGATGCCTGGATCATGGTCAGCCGCCACTGGGACGGCGAACTGATTGCGCGGACGGTAAGGCCTTTCCGGATCTTCGCGGCGCGGGGCTCCTCGACGCGGGGCGGGCGCGAGGCCCTTGAGATCTTGATCGAAAAGGCCTGTCGGGGCCACACGATCGGGATCACCCCTGACGGGCCCAAGGGGCCCCGATATACCGTTCAGCCGGGGGTGGTGAAAATCGCCCAGGCGAGCGGGACCCCGATTGTACCCCTCACCTGGGCGGCCCGTCCCCGGTGGGTTGCCACGAGTTGGGACCGTTTTCAGGTTCCCATGCCCTTTGCGCGGGTATCCGTGATTTTTGACGAGCCCTTCTACGTGCCCGACAACCGAAGTGCGGAGGCCTTCGAGCGGGTTCGCGCCCGGCTGGTCGAAAGGCTTGGACGGGTTACGGATCGCATGGAGGAGGAGGTCAAGGCGGCGCGGCCCGGAGAAGGGGTTTTCTCGTTTCGGGTAAGGGTGCGTACCGTCCTGCAGGATTTCTGGGCGGGTTCGTCCCCTCGGGGCGCGAAGGGGCTGCTTCTGTCCATGCTGCTGCGTCCTCTTTCGTGTCTCTACGGGGAGGTGGTTCGGCTGAGAAGGGCCCTCTACCGGAGAGGGATTCTCGCCGCGGAACGGACCGGCTTGCCGGTCATCAGCATCGGCGGGATCAGGGTAGGGGGAAGCGGAAAGACCCCCTTTGCCTTGTGGATGGCCCGAAGGCTCGCGGATCGCGGGCATCGGGTTGTCCTGCTGACCCGCGGGTACGGACGGCGGAAGAAGAAGGGGACGATTGTGCTGACCCGTGAAAACGTGGATCGGCAGGACCCGTTGGAGTGCGGGGATGAACCGGTCCTTCTCGCCCGGAGCCTCGAGGACGTACCCGTCGCGGTGGACGGCGATCGCCGCAGGGCCGCGAATCTCGCAAAGGAACGGCTCTCCCCGGATCTCTTCCTCATGGATGACGGATTCCAGCACCTGCGGCTGGCCCGTGATTTCGATATCGTGCTGGTTCCCTGGGGCGGGGGTGTGCCCGAGACCGCGTGCCTGCCGAGGGGCCCTTTGCGGGAGCCCCTTTCGAGCCTCAGGGAGGCCGACGTGGTGGTGTGCGTTTCCTGGGGGGGAGGGCAGAGCCCCGGCCGCGGGATTCCGGGCGACCCCTGGCGGCGGATACTCGGAGCGGATGTGCCGGTCCACGCGGCCCGGGTTGCAGTCCGGGGCCTCCATCGGCTGGAAGACGAGGGAGAGGTGGATCCGCGGAAGATTGCGAACGCCAGGGTCGGCGCATTCTGTGGAATCGCCCGTCCGTCCGCTTTCCGGGAGACGCTCGAGGGGATGGGCCTGAAGGTCGGCGATCGAAGGGATTTCCCGGACCATCATCCCTATTCAGAGAAGGACCACGAGGAGTTGCTGCGTCTTCTCTCGGGCGTGGACTGGCTGGTGACGACGGAGAAGGATGCCGTGAAGATCCGCCGGTATGAATGGCCTGAAGGAAAGGTCCTGTTTGTACGCATCGGCATGGAGCTGGAGGATGAACCCGCCTTCTGGGAAAGGCTGGAAAGGAAGGGCGTGCTTCCCGGAAAGGAGCCCTCCCCGTGAGAAAAGGACGCATGAAAGACTTCGCGGACCGCCTCCTGTTCCTGTTCGCCTATCCGCTCATTTTTCTGTTTTCCTTTCTCTCCCCGCAATGGGCGGTGCGCATCGGTAAGTGGCTGGGAAGGCTCGCCTTCGTTGTCGACGCAAGACACCGGCGCATCAGCCTTACCAACCTCCGCGCCGCCTTTCCCGATCTTCCCGCCTCGCAGCGATGGTCCCTTGCCATGAAGGCCTTCGAGAACCTGGGAAAGACCCTCATGGAGATACCCGGTCTTGCAAGACAGGGACGCGAAAAGATACAGGGCCGTGTCCGGTATGCCGGTCCCTCGCGCGAAGAGTGGATACGGGCGCGCCGGCAAGGGGGCGCGCTGCTCCTGACGGGCCACATCGGCAACTGGGAGCTGATGGCCCTCGTGTTCGGCTGGGAGGAGGAGGCGGATCTTTCCTTTGTTGCCAGGCCCCTGGACAACCCTTACTTTGACCGCTGGTTGAGCCGGCTTCGAACCCGCAGCGGGAACCGGATGATCACGAAGAAGGGCGCCTTGCGGGGGATCAGGCAGGCGCTCCGTGAAGGCCATTTCGTCGGGTTGCTGATGGACCAGGGGACGACAGGGCGCGACGGGGTGTTCGTCGATTTCTTCGGCCACCTCGCAGGATCGTCGGTGGCCCTTGCCTTTCTTGCCGGCCGATTCGATGTTCCGGTACACCCCGTGTACATCCTTCGGGACGCCTCGGGACCCGGCCACACGGTACACATCGGGCCCGCGATTCCTGTCGTACGGACGGGGCGTAAAAAGCAGGATATCCTGGAGAACACGCAGAGGTTCCAGAAGGCCCTGGAGGAGATCATTCGGCGGGACCCGGAACAGTGGTTCTGGATGCATCGGAGATGGAAGAAATCGCCCACCGTCTCTTATGAGAAGAGAAAAAAGTGACCGCCACGAAAAAGGCGCGAAAAGCGGTATTCCTGGACCGGGACGGCACTCTCATCCGGGAGAGGGGCTATCTGAAAGATCCGGCCCGGGTCGTCCTCGAGGAAGGCGCGGCGGAAGCGGTGAACCGGCTGAACCGGTGCGGTTTCGCCGTGGTCCTCGTCACGAACCAGTCCGGCGTGGCCAGGGGATACTATACGGAAGAGGATGTGGAAGCGGTTCACCGGAGGATCGCCGCTCTTCTTGCCGATGGGCATGCCCGGCTGGATGGGGTGTACTACTGTCCGCACTATGTGGACGGGGAGATCGAGGCGTACCGGCAGGCCTGTTCGTGCAGGAAGCCGGAGAGCGGCATGCTGCTGCGGGCCTCCGAAGAGCTGGGCATCGAACTTGCGGGGTCGTACATGATCGGGGACAAGCTTACCGACATGGAGGCGGCCGGCCGGGAGGGGCTTACCGGAATCCTTGTGAAGACCGGGTACGGGGAGAGCGAGTGGAAGGCGTGTCTCCGGGGACCCGCGCCGGCAGAGCCCGACAGGGTGGCCGCCGACCTGAGCGAGGCGGTCGACTTTCTCCTCTGGGTCGAGCGGGATCTCGCGTCGCCGGAGACGGGTGGGGGAAGAAGAGAGCGAACGGCCTGCCGGTGGAGTTCGAAGTGGGTTTCAGCGGCGTTTCTTGAGCAATGCCTTGCTCTGCACCGCCGGCGAAGGGAGACCATCGTGTTTGCCAATGGGGTCTTCGATCTGCTGCACGCCGGCCATGTAGGCTACCTGCAGGCCGCCCGGGATCTTGGAGATGTTCTGGTGGTCGCCTTGAACGATGACCCGTCCGTACGGGACCTGAAGGGGCCGGGGAGGCCTCTCCTCCCTGTGGAAGAGAGGATCGAGATCGTAAGCGCCCTGGCATGCGTGGATTACTGCGTGGTCTTCCGGGAGAGGAGGGTGGACCGCCTGCTCGAGCGGCTACGCCCGGACTTCCATGCGAAGGGGACAGACTACGCAGAGGAGACCGTGCCCGAAAGGGAGACCGTCATACGCTATGGCGGCCGGGTGCGCATCGTCGGTCCCCGCAAGGAATGGGCAACGACGGATCTTGTCGAGCGGATCAGGGGCCGGGTATGGAAGAGTTCCTGATTGTGCGTACCAGTGCTCTCGGCGACATCCTTCACGGGATGCCGGTGGCAGCGGCCTTGAAGGAACACTTTCCGCGGTGCCGGATTACCTGGGTCGTTGACGAAAGATACCGGGAGCTGCTGGCCGGCAGCCCGTGGGTGGACCGGATCCTCTTGATTCAGCTGAAAGAAGGGGCGCGGGCCGTTCTGCGGAAGGGGGCGCGAAAAAACTGGAGGGGCGTTGCTCGAATGCTCGGAAGGCTGCGGTTCGACGTGGCGATCGATCTCCAGGGACTGGCACGAAGCGGGCTGATCACCTACCTGAGCGGGGCACCGATTCGAATCGGCTTTCCGAGGGAATTCGTTCGAGAGGCCCTGAACGGAATGTTTATGAATCTCCGGCCGCGACGCATCCCCTCCCGCGGTCACGTGATTGACAGAAACCTGGCGCTTCTCCATCCTTTAGGGATCGACACGGGACATGCGCGCTTTCCTCTCTGGGAGCCCTCCGCGACCGAAGAGGGGATGGGGCAACATCCGGCCGGCCGGCAGGGGGGAGGGGACTCGCTTCGTATCGTTGTGAACCCGGCCGCCGGGTGGGTCACGAAACAGTGGAGCCCCCATCGGTTCGCGGAGCTTGCGGACCGGATTTCCGCGGAATGGGACGCCACCGTCTATGTTTTGTGGGGCCCCGGGGAGAGAGGCCTTGCGGAGCAGGTGCTGGCCCGCATGCAGCGTCCGGGGCGGCTGGCCCCCGAGATGGGGATTTCTGCGCTGGCGGCCTTCTTGCGGGGATGCGACCTGTTCATCGGTGGAGACAGCGGCCCCCTCCACATGGCCTCCGCCCTGGGGGTGCCGGTTCTGGGGCTGTACGGGCCTTCCGACCCGGTCCGAAACGGCCCGTTTCGGGACGCAGACCGGGTCGTGTACGCAGCGGCATCCTGCGGCCCCTGTTACAGAAGAACCTGCGCCGGGGCATGGTGCATGGATGCGATTTCGGTAGAGCCGGTGTGGAAGGTCGTAACGGAAATGGTTCAGGCGCTGGCCGACGGGTCCGGGAAGACCGGCGGCTAGGAGCCCGTTGGGAAAGCGGCTCCTGGAGAAAGGGAGCGAACAAAACAGGAGGAAGGGAGAGAAATGTCGATCGACGCCGAGCTTCTGGAGATTCTGGCATGCCCGAAGTGCAAGGGAGAAATCCGCCTGACCGAGGAGGAAGACGGGCTGATCTGTGACGCATGCAAGCTGAAGTACCCGATCAAGGACGACATCCCGGTCATGTTGATCGATGAAGCGGAGAAGCTGGATTAACAACGTTTCGTATTCTCCATGTTACGATTCCCTGCTATGCACCCGTGGCTGAGGAGGGAGACCATGAGACGAGAGGCCTTGTTGCGGCCGGCTGCATGGGTGGTCCTGGCGGGTATGCTTGTTGTGCCGGCATGCGGAGACGACGGGGACGGCGGAAGCGCAGAAACGGAGCCGGAGGAGATCGTCTATCCGGATCCGGAATGGCGGGTCGAATCGCCCGAGGCCCACGACCTTGATTCGTTTCTTCTCCAGGAAGCGGCTGATTTTGCCGATGAGCACGATTCCGACTGCCTCGTGATTACGAGGGACGGTGCGATTGTCGGGGAGTGGTACTGGAACGGCTGGGACGAGAAGGACGAGGGAAACGTATACTCGGTGACCAAGTCCTTCACCAGCGCCCTCGTGGGAATCGCGCAGGACCGCGGCGAGCTGGCCATCAGCGACAAGGCATCGGAGTATATCCCCGAGTGGGTGGGGACGGACAGCGAGGACGTGACGATCCGGAACCTCATCAGCAATGATTCGGGCCGACACTGGGATTTCTGGACCGATTATGTGCGGAACTACCTGCTTGCCGACGACA
>WFRX01000049.1 GCA_015486285.1 bacterium | reverse complement strand
TCCCGATCCGGGTCGATGTACTCGAGGAGGTCCAGGGCCTGCCACTGAAACGCCGCCGGGACGAAAACTTTCGCCAGCGTGGGGCCCCTCTCATCGTTGTAATCCACCTCGACCGTGATCCAGGCGGGCACGGCGGTCATGACCGCGATCGTGAATGCCTGGATGCTCGACCCGGGTCTTGGATCGAAGGACTGCACGAGTTGGTAGTCGCCGCGAACAAGAGCACTGTATGCGCCTTCGAAGGCTTGCGAGTCGGTAACGCTCCAAGCCTCGTGCCCGCCGGTCTCCTCCCACGGCGACAGGACACCCGTTTCAAACCCTCCGTTCTGAATCAGCTCTTCAGCGGCGGAGGCGGATGCAATCAGGAGACACAAAACAATGATGCCGGTTCCAAGAAGCCTTTTTCCCATTTTTGTTCTCCTCTGCTTGCCGGTACATGGATCCCTTTCTGGGCCCCTTGAGCGGCCCGGGTCAGCAGACGTACCGATCAGGGTTGGCGGATCAAACGGTTCCTCCTTTCTGTGCATCCTGCACATTCTCTCGATGTGGATGGATCAGGGTTGCATGGAAACAGGGTCACCCGGGGAAAGTGGTCATTTTACGCTTGGGTTCATGCAAAAAACAGGCCATTTGCGCCGACCGAAAATTCATTTTTTCTTTAACCATATCAATGAGTTATCCATGGGTAGGGGAGGGGGAAATCCATGGGTGACGAGGGACGGCACTCGGGCAACAATTTCCGGCCTTCAGCAGATGTAATCCCTTGACGCGTTAAACGTCGTTCAATATTATTGATGCGTTCAGAACGCATGGCGGGACGGAGAGGCCGTATCGAAACCCTGGGAGGATCCCCGGTGGGAAATGAGCTCAAGGAGGCCCTGGCAAGAAGGCAGGAGGCGGACCGCCGGGAACGAAGGACGAGAATCCTCGACGCGGGCAGGAGGGTCTTCCTGGAAAGGGGCTACCTGGGGACTTCCATACGCGCTATCGCCCTGGAGGCTGAGCTGTCTCCGGGGCTTATCTATTTCTACTTCGCCGGCAAGGACGAGATCTACGGAAAAATCTGTGAGGAGGCGTTCCACATTGCGGTCGATCTCCTCGCGAAGGCCTCGGCGACAAAGGGTTCCTTCCGGGAACGACTCAACGCCCTGGCATGGGCCTACATCGAATTCTACCGCGAGTACCCTGATTACTTCGACATCCTCTCCTTCAAGGACATGGGATTCAAGAAGGTCGGACTTCCGGAGGATCTGCAATGCCTGCTCGAGGAACTCTCGCAGCGCGCCCTTTCCTTTGTAAAGGCCCTTATTGACGACGCGAAGGAGGCGGAGGAAATCCCCGCTTCCTTCGACGGCTGGGCCCTCACCCTCGCCCTGTGGGGAATCATCGAGGGCGCGCTGTATATCCACAAGCGCGGCTATCTCCAGCCTGCGGGAGTCTCTCTCGAAGAGATGCTGGCCGTACAGTTCCGCATCCTTGAGAAGGGAATCGGCCCGGGACCATGAAGATCGCCATCCTCTCGGACGTACATGGAAACCTCGAAGCCCTGACGGCCGTGCTCGAGGACCTGGAAGGCCGGTCTGTGGATCGCATCTGCTTCCTCGGGGATGCCGTCGGGTATGGAGCCGACCCGGAGTCGTGCATCGAAACGCTGGCGCGGTCGGCCTTCAGGTCTGTGGCGGGCAACCACGATCTGGCTGCCGCCGCCGACCGTCAAGCCCTCGGAAGGTTTCACGAAGACGCCGCGGCCTCCATCCGATGGACCCGCGATGCCTTGACCTCGAAGGCAAAAGAGAGGCTACGCCAACTGCCCATGGAATGGAGGGGGGAAGGGGTGCATCTCGTACACGGTTCCCCCTGCAGGCCCGACCGATGGGAATATGTCTTGTCGGCAAAGGATGCGGAGCGTGGGTTCGGCGCATCCGAGAGCAGGGTGATCTTTGTGGGCCATTCGCACGTCCCGGCCGCGTATGTGGAAGTGGAGCGCAAGCGGCTCTTCACGGGTGTGATGAGGCGGATCGAGGCTGCGGACCCGGCCTTCCTCCGACTCGACCCTCGATACCGGTACCTCTTGAATGTGGGAAGCGTCGGGCAGCCGCGAGACGGAGACCCGAGGGCCGCTTACGCGATCTTCGAACCGGAAGCCGGAGGCTACACCCTGCTTCGGGTGGCCTATGACGTGGAAAGGGCGGCAGGCAAGATCCGGAGGGCAGGGCTTCCGGAAGCCCTTGCCCAACGCCTCGAGACCGGCAACTGAAGAGCGGAATATGACAGGTCCAGTCGCAACCGATGAAGAACTTCGCCGATTGGCGCAAGCGTATTGCAGGCAAAGGGCGGAACTATCGTTCTGCTCCTGCGAAGCCGGCGAGACCAGGATGACCGATCGGGAGAGCTGGGTCTTTCTCGATCCCCGGGACAAACGATGCCCCCGACTCTTCCGGATACGCGGGGAAGAGGACGGATCGAGAAGGACAATCATTCCCTACTTCCTGATACGGGAGCGTCCATGCCGGCAGCTCGTGAGCTATTTCCTCGGAAGGGAACTTTGCAATCTTGCCGAGGTGAAAGAGCTGTTCGGCCGCCTCTATTCCAGGTACTGCGGGAGTTATGAACCGGAGGAACTGCCACAGCCCGAGGAGGACCTGTCCAGGATCGCACTCTGGGTGCATGACTGCCTGACCGAGGATTTCGATCATCAGACAGCACTCAACCGGCGGAACCTGGAAGAGGGGGCCTCGATCTCGTACGACTTCGGCATGGCCTTTTCGAACCACTATTTTCCCCCCTTCTACACGATGGAGCTCGGCATCGCCGAGGATTCCATCCGGGAGAATCACGTGTTCCTGCTCGAGACGCTCACTCGATATGCCCGGTGGGTCGCCGAGGAGGAGGAATCCATCCTCCGCGGAATCGAGGCCTCCTATCCAACCACGAGCCACAGGGACCGATGCAGGTATTACCTCAGGAACTTCAAGACACATTTTCGGACCCGCCTCTATTTCGGACGGTTCTTCGAGAAGCTGCGCGGCGCTCCGTTCGACCGACAGAAGCTGGCCGAGCTGGCGGAGGTCCTCGATCTGGACCTTCGGGACATTGCCGATTGGCCGTCGCTGGTCACGGCCCTCAGGTCCTGTCCGAGAGGACGCCTCGACCTCCGGGGCCTGGACCTCTCCGACATGGACCTGCGGAGGGCCGACTTGAAGGGAGCGGACCTGGAGGGCGCCTACCTTGCGGAGGCCGACTTGGAAGATGCCGATATGCGGGGGGCGAATCTCTCCGGGGCGGACTTGAGCGGCACGCACCTCAAAGGAGCCAAGTTCGACGAAACATGAACCCCACACGAGCAAGAGGAGACCGGGATGGCCAAGAAGAAACAGAAAAAACACCTGTCCAAGGATCACTGGCTGGAGCAGGAAGGGATCAACTGGGAGCAGTCGGATGCAAGCGACGACTTCTCCCCGCATATCCCCAAGGAGGAATTCGACCTGAGAATTCGAAAGGCGAAACAGCTCCTGGCAAAACACGGGATCGACGCCATGCTCCTGTTTGCCGAAGAGAACAAGTACTACTACGGCGGCTACCGGGACGCGGCGCTCATGTTCACGGATCGATGGAGGCACTGTTTCATCGTCTCGCAGGAACACGATCCCGTGTTCGTGGGCGAATCGGTGCTCGACAGCAATGTGCGAAAGACCACCTGGGTGACGGACTGCCGGTACTGGTGCGCGATCAAGCAGTGGCGCCTTCCGATCCGGTTCATCGATCTCTTCGTCGACACCATGACCTCCCTCGGACTGGACAACAAGATCATCGGAATGGAGTACGGCGCGCACCATATCCTGCAGGTGGGGATCGACGAGGTTCGGCAACTGGAAGCCGCCCTTCCGAATGCGAAATTCGTCTCCGCCGAGAAGCTCCTCTGGGAACAGAAGATGATCAAGACGGACTGGGAGATCTCTCTGATGCGAGAGATGTGCGACAAGGCGAAGCGGGTCCTGGAAAAGGGTTGGGGGGCCATTCGGCCGGGCGTGACGGAGCGCGATGTCCACCGCGTTATCTGGGAAGAGTGGGTCAAAGAAGACATGTTCGAGACCCCGTGCATGTCGAACCCGGTCCTCTTCCTGTGCGGCTCCGACGGACCCGGGAAGTGGCGCATCGTGACCACGCCCTTCTACGATCGCGTGATCAGGGAGGGCGATCAAGGCTTTTCAGACTGCGGGCCGTCGTACAAGGGATACTGGACAGACCTCCAGCGCTGTTTCTACGTCGGGGACAAGCTGCCCCCCAAGCTGGCGGACCTGTCAAGGTGGGGACGCGATGCCTACCTGAATACGGTAAACAACATCTTTCCCGGCATGCGGGGCTGTGATGTGTTCAAGCTGGCGGAGAAAGAGACCTATCGGCAGGACTGGAACCAGGCCGTGCCGATCGAGTTCGTGGGACACGGGATCGGAACCTTGAACCACGAGCCGCCCTGGCTGGCCGACAACGATCTGACCGAACTCCAGCCCGGGATGACCCTCTGTGTAGAAGTCGGTTGCTACGATACGGAACTCGTCTACTACGGAAACATGCCCGAGGACATCTGGCTGGTCACGGACAAGGGCCTGGAGCGGATCGGGGTGGACTTGCCGTACGATGTCTGGCTCTGCGGCTGACCCGAAGGGTCTATCCGCATTCGCAGGGGACCTCCGGACGTCATTCCACACCGATCGCCTGGAGCATCGGGTCGAGGCCCCGGACGATCTCCACCTCTTCCGGGGAGTGGTCTTCGGCCTCGGGATGGTTGGGAAACAGGGAACGCCTTCCCCGGTCGATCAGGAAGGGCCGCACCCCGACGTTGCGGGCGCCGAGAATGTCTTCCAGGTACATGTCGCCCACATGGGCGGCGTCGGCCGCTTCCACACCGGCCTCTCCGAGGGCATGCTCGAAGATGCGACGATCCGGCTTTTTGATCCCAACGATGGCGGATATGACGGTGAAGTCGAAATAGGGCAGGAGCCCGATCTCTTCCAGGAAGCCGACCAGGTCGGAGGTGGCGTTCGACAGGATCCCGATCCGGATCTTGCGCGAGCGGAGGCGCTCGAGCGCATCGATGACATCCGGGTAGATCGCCCAGTTCTCCAACTCCCAGAACCGTGCCAGCACCTCCCTGGTCAGGGCATCGTGGTCCCCATCCAGGCCCGCTGTGCTGAACATGATGCGTCCCATGGCGAGGAAAAGCGCTTCGAACTGTTCGTCCGAATCGGGGTATTCGGCCCCGGCCAGGAACTCGCCGATCGAGTACTCCCGACGAGCGGCGATGGCGGAATGGACGGCTTCCTCCACCTCCCCGGCCATCGTCTCCCTGCCGCGCTCGCGTATCACCTCGGCGAAGATGTCCCACAGGGACCTTTCCGGATAGCTCAGGGTCCAGCCGAGGTCGAAAAACACGGCTTGCACATGGTTCCTCATGCGTTTCTCTTCCCTGTCTTGTCTATGGGCGTTCGGGATCGGTTCACGGAGACGGCATCGTCGGTGACCGAGGCCGGCCGGACCAGTCCCGGATCAGCCCCCTCAGCATCCCGATGTTGGATTCCAGGACCTCGGGATCCTTGTAGGTCTTGCGCAGCAGGAAGGCTCCCTGGATCTGGGCGAAAATGAATCCGGCCAGTTGCTTCGCCGGCAATTCGGGGGGGAAGACCCCCGTCCCCATGCCTTCCTCGAAACATCGCTCCATCGCTTCCGTGCACGCTTCGAAAAACGTGCTCAGGACCCGGCGCAGAGGTTCATGTACGGCGCTGATCTCCTGCGCCAGGTTCCCGAAGGGGCACCCGAGTTCTCCCGCTTCGGAACGGCCGATGGCCAGGATCCTGTCGAAGAAGGCCTCGAAACGCTCCAGGGGGCCCAATTCATGGTTGTCGATGGAGGGGCCGATGGCGATCGCGTAGAACTGCCGCATCCTCTCGCCGAGTACCACGAAGGCGAGCTGCTCCTTGCTCTCGAAGTGGTAATAGAAATTGCTCTTGGTCACCGAGGCGGCCTGGAGGATGTCCCGGATGCTCGTGTGGTAGAACCCCCTCGTGTGGATCAGGGCCGCCGCCGTGTCGAGTATCTTCTGCCGGCTGCTCATACTCTCCTCTCACATCCTGGCGGCACGGGCCAGGGGCCCCGGATAGTGCCGACCGGTTGGTTCTAAACCTTACCTGCGCCGCAAGCCCCTGTCAACACGCCCTTTTCCTTGACACGCGCTTCGGTCGGCACATATCCTGTCGAGGCTTCACATAGGCCGTCGGCCCAAGGGGCGCACGGGGGCGCGGACCAGACCGTCAGCAACCTGTAGGAATGTCCAACCCTGAAAAGAGAGGAGACAGGGATGATGAAGCGGATCGCCTTCACCTTACTGGCCCTATTTTGCTGGGTTGTGAGCAGTGCCGCAGCCCCGGACAAGCCGAACATCCTCGTGATCTGGGGCGATGACATCGGGATCACCAACATCAGTGCATACAGCGACGGCATCATGGGATACCGCACACCCAACATCGACCGTATCGCCCGCGAAGGCATGCGCTTTACCGATTATTACGGAGACCAGAGCTGTACCGCGGGGAGGTCCACGTTCATCACCGGCCAGTCAGGATTACGGACCGGGCTGACGAAGGTAGGCCTGCCGGGGGCGACAATAGGCCTCCAGGATCGGGACGTAACCCTGGCGGAGCTGCTCAAGGACCGGGGCTACAGGACGGGCCAGTTCGGCAAGAACCATCTGGGTGACAGGGATGAGTACCTGCCCACCAACCACGGATTCGACGAATTTTTTGGAAACCTCTATCACCTCAACGCCGAGGAGGAGCCGGAAGATCCGGATTACCCGAAGGATCCGGCCTTCAAAAAGAGGTTCGGACCCCGCGGCGTCATCCACTCGTATGCGGACGGCAGGATCCAGGACACGGGCCCTTTGACCCGCAAGCGCATGGAAACCGCGGATGATGAATTCGTCGCGGCGGCAAAGGACTTCATCGAACGGGCCCACAAGGCCGGCAAACCCTTTTTCGTCTGGCTCAACACGACGGGTATGCATTTTCGCACCCACACCAAGCCTTCTTCCCTGGGGCGCTCGGGCCAGGACTTCTACAACGACAGCATGATGGACCACGACGACCGCGTCGGCCAGATGCTGGACCAACTCGACGAACTCGGCATCGCAAAGGACACCATCGTCTTCTACTCCACCGACAACGGCGTTCATTTCAACACCTGGCCGGATGCCGGCATCACTCCCTTCCGCAGCGAGAAGAACAGCAACTGGGAAGGGGCCTATCGGGTGCCTGCCATGGTTCGCTGGCCGGGCAGGATCCCCGCCGGGGTCGTGTCCAACGAGGTCATGGCGCACTTGGACTGGGTGCCCACCTTCATGGCGGCCGCAGGGGATCCGGACATTGTCGCGGAGCTGAAAAAGGGATACAGGGTCGGCTCCAAGCAGGTAAAGCTCCATCTCGACGGGTACAACTTCCTGCCCTACCTGACCGGGAAGACGAAGCACGGACCGCGGAAGGTCTTCCACTATCTCAACGACGAAGGCATGCCGGTTGGCGTACGGGTGGGCGACTGGAAACTCGTGTATGCGGAAAACCGCGCCCAAACCCTGGCTCTGTGGGCCGAGCCTTTTGTCGTCCTCCGCCTTCCCAAGATCTTCAACCTCCGGCGGGACCCCTATGAACGGGCGGATCACAATTCCAACACGTACTGGGACTGGATGATCGACAAGGCCCCTTACATCTATCTGGGGCTGGCCACGACGGCCCGTTTTCTCCAGACCTTCAAGGACTACCCGCCGAGCCAGGTGCCCGACTCCTGGTCGGTTGAAAAGCTGACTCGGCACTTCCTGTCAAAGGCCCAGAAGAAATAACCCCTCCATCCTTCCCGAGGTCCCTCTTGCCCGCCTGGAGAGGGGTTCAACACGGGAAACCGCACAGGTATCCCTTAAAGGGGATCGAAGATCGGAGCCTGCCCAATTTCTTGAAACCAATCCTTTTATGCGTTATAGAGGAGCGAGAAGGGGCCGTACCATCCGTCACCGAGACGACCTTTGCAGTGGCTCCAGAACGCGATCCGTGGTAGGCCGGGCATGACAAAAGACTTTGTTTCGTTGCACGCATGCCGGGGTCGGACCCCGGAAGCTTCCATGTCCCTGGCCCGAACGATCTACAGCGGTCTGGTTGATCGAGGAGTGGTCTCTGAAGAGGCTCTGTGCGAAATCCTGGAGGAAGCCTCTTCGACGAATGCATATCCAGAGACGCTGCTGCGTGAAAAGGGTATTCCAAAGCACGAGTTGCTGCGCTGCATCTCTGAATATTACAAGCTTCCCTTCCAGGAATTCCATGAGGGGCTTCTGATCCCCGAGGCCATTGCTTCACGATTGGACCTGCAGGCGCTCAAGGGGGAACTCTGGGTGCCGCTGTCCGTTAACCGCGGGGAGGCGATGGTCCTCGTCTCGGATCCTCAAAACGACCGGCTGGATGAAACAATCAAGGGCCGGTTGGCCGTCGAAAGGCTGAAAAAGACGGTTGCCCTTCCAACGGACATTGTTCGGATCATCGAACACAACCAGGATGTGAATCCAGGATTCCCCCCTTCGGCCCACAGGACCATTCAGGCCGAACTCAGGACTCGCCTCGCGGATATTCGAACCTTGATGGCCGGACATCGTACATCCATGGCCAAGGGACGAACAGGCCTCGCCATGATGCGTACCGGCCTTGCCTTTAAGGCGGTGATCCTGGCCATGATCAAGATTCTGGGCATTTCCTATTTTCTGATACCCGCACTGATCGGCATCCCGCTCGGTCTCGCTCTGTTCATTCAAGGACTTCTTTGGTATCTGCCGGTCCGTAGCCTTGCGAAAACAAGACCTTCCTATTCCATCACCGATTCGACCTTCGGGAGCAGCATCCTTGAAATGCTCAAGGAGGGGGAGCGGATCGCGATCCACCGCTGTGAATCCGTAAAGGGCGCCGACGCCCTGCGAATGGCCTGGAACAGACTGAGCCCGGTCATGAAGCGTCGATTCCTTGCCATCGACAGAACGGATCTGGCGGAGGAACGCACCGCCCTTGCATCCCACCGCTCTTTCATGGCCCAAGGGAGAACCGGCCTCGCCTTCGCGCGCACCGGGATCTCCTTTATCGGGTTAGGCATAGGCCTCTGGAGACAGTTTCCTCTCAGCGGTACGGCCTGGATTGCCTTTTATTCCGGACTGATCCTGGTGGGCACCTTGATGAGCTTCGAAGGATTTCTGTGGTATGTTCGCAGCCGCGAGTCGGGGAAGAAGGGGCTGGAGATCATCGAGAGCAAGCAGCAAGAGATCTCTATCTGGCATTTCATGTACAAGCTGTTTCGCGAGGAGCTCGATGCCGGTGAACTCCCGACGACGCTCGTCATCGGGGAATCCCATTTGCCCGGCATCTGGGGCACCACGGGACTGGCGCTGGAACGGACCCTGATCGCGGAAAGGCGCAATGTAAAGGCCAGGCTGAGAACCATTATGGCCCGATCCAGGACCGGCATGGCGATGATTCGAACCGGCGCGAAGATATTTATCGTGGGTTTCGGGCTCTTGGCCTATTTCGGGGCGGGCAACGCCGCCTGGACGATCGGGGATCTGGCGCTCATGCTCCTCGGCCTTTTGCTGGTCGTTGATGGATTTTCCTGGCATCTCCCCGCAGAACGGACACGGCGGGAATTCCCCTATTGCACCGCGGACATGGAAATCCTCATCCCTGATTACTCGATTCCGACACAGTCATGGAACAAGGTTGTCTTCAGTCATGATGAACCATGATCCAGGAATAGCAGAAGACATGCAGAGGCTCTCTTCCCTGATAGATGAGGGCCTGCTGACCAGGGAGCAACTTGAGGCGGCGGCAACCGGGGCCGCCTATCGGGGCGTGGGCATCGAAAAAATCCTCCGTCATGAATACCAGGTCCCCAGGCGGAAAATCCTGGAGGCGTGGTCCGCGCACGATCGCCG
>WFRX01000048.1 GCA_015486285.1 bacterium | reverse complement strand
CGGGTGCAGACCGTACTCCAGATCAAATTCTAAGCGAGCTGCCGCAAAACGTCCATCTGCGGCGTTGCACGCATCCTTCGTCACTGCGGCGGACTACAGTCCTGCCTCATTCCTCAGGATTGCGTGCGCCTTGCACCTGGACATTTTGCGGCAGCTCGCGAATGTATTTTGGGTTGAGCAGGCGCCGCGGATCACCCCAAAATTGTTCCGGTGACAAGGGATGTGAGATGCAAACATGCGAAGGCCTTGCTGTATCAACCTTTGGGCTCCGTCTCCCCCTCTCCCTACAAAGTCGCCCTGCGTAAATCTCGTTCGTGACAGGGCAATCGCGGCAGATTCCACACACGCCCCGCCGGGGGCAAGGGGACGGAAGTGGGAGCTTTTCCCCTTTTCCCCTTTCCCCCGCTGACCCCTGGACATTTTGCGGCAGCTCGCGAATATATTTTCCCGCCCGTGTACGGATTGTTCTTGACGTCCAGAGAAAGGAATAGTAGGAAGGAACTTGTCCCTGCACGACATCTTGCAGGGGTCTGTCGGAACGACTGGAGTCCTTATTTACCGGAAATCTTTTGAAAAGGGAGAAAAACGCATGAAGAAATGGATCGTTGTGCTGCTGGCGTTCGGGCTGATGTTTGCAGGGTGCAACCGCGGGGGGGATCAGAACACACCGCCCGAGGCGCAGAAGTCCGGGACGGCGAAGAAGGCGGTTGAAGCGACGAGCGAGGCGCCTTCCGCGGCGGTCGCGCAGACCGGAGAAGAGGATCCGGTGGTGAAGAATTGTCTGCAGCTCGTGAGTGAAGCCAAATTCAGCGAGGCGCTTCCGGTCTGCCTCGACGCTCTCAAGAAGCACCCTGCCAACGATCAGGTGAAGAAGGCCGTGGAGAGCGCGCAAGCGGCTGTCGGGAATGCGGCCGCTGACGCGACAGGCGCAGCGCAGGGCGCCCAGGAAGCCGCCGGGAAGAAGGCGGAAGGCGCGTTGGGGGAGGCGACAGGCAGTTTGCCATGAAGGGGATCCCCCTCATCACGTACACGCCGGCCTCCGGCCCTTCTCCCCACAGCGTGCCCAAGGGGTTGAGCACCGGTCGAAGGCGCCCGGCCGGCGTCTTCTTGCCCAAAGCGACCGTACCCTGAGCCTGGTCGACTGCTTGTGGTAAGAGAAGTCGTTCGCGGACGACCCAATAGGTATCAACGACGGCTCCTGGGACGCATGCTGCGTGCCTCGGCAGGCTTTACGACCTCGAGATCTGTGTGATGGGCGATCTTGTCGAAGTCCCGATCATTGTGGAGCAAAGGAACTCTATGCTCAATGGCGACCGATGCGATCATACAATCCAGGGGTGTGCGGATGGTTATTCCTTTCTTTCGCAGGGTTCGATACATTTGCGAAGAACGCAGGAATGTGGCGTGAGTCATAGCCAGAAAGACAAGAACCTCGAAGTAATCTTTGGTTTTGGTGTATTCTGAGTCGGATCGGATTCCCTGGAGTACTTCGGCAAGAACGATCCCGCAAATACAGATATCCTCTCCGGTCCGAAGCAACTCCTCCAGGGTGGCTACATGCGGGCGAGTTCTGCCGATGAAAAAATCGATCCAGACGGTCGTATCGACCAGGATCATCGGGGGCGGCCTCTACGCCACGCCTTCAGATCTCCTTCCCATTGGACAGTACCTTTCAGTTCCAGGATCTTCTTCTGGTGCTCACGACGCAGGAGTTCATGGAGCGCATAGTCAATCAGGGCACGACGTGTCTTGATCCCTGTGGCCTTCTGGCATTTTTCGACCAGCTTTTCATCCAGCACTACATTCGTCCTTCCCATTTCGCTTGCCTCCTGTCTTCAATGATACACATAGTATAGTAACTAAATGTGTATTGCAAAGCCGTATATCAACCCCTCCCCTTGTCGCTCTTGATGGCGGCCGGTGCGTGCCGGGCTGCAGGCGAGGGCCCCAAAAAAGGAAAGGAAAGACAGAGCGCTGCCTCAGCATTCCCATGGGGCAGGGAGGATTTGAGAGAAGTCCTCCTCCTCGCGGGCAGGCAATGAGGGAGAGTTCGTGGTTGGTGGTCTACTTGCCCCTGAGCCGGATCGCACGTCCTCCGGCCGGACTCATCTGATCCAGAGAATCTTCACCACCTTTTCCACCGATCTGTATTCGGGATCCCCGGTAACGACAGGTGCACCAACCCCCAGGGCCGTGGCTACCGCAAAGGCATCTGCGTAGGAAATCGGGTGTTTCCCCTTGATCCTCGCGGCCTCCATCACCATTTCATCCGATGCAGAGACAATGGAAATCGGCAGGATGCGGATGCTTGCGACGGTCTGCTCTGCCTTCCTGAGGCTGGCCACCTTGCATATGCGGTAGAACACCTCCCCCAGGTTTACGATGTTCATCCATAGGGTGCATTTTCCCTCTTCTGCCTCGCTCAACAGATTCTCCAAGATCCGGTGGCCTGGTTCTTCCTGGAGCCAGCAGAGAACCGGAAAGGCATCAAGAACGTATGGTTTCATCACCCTTCACCTCTCGGGAATGTTCCCGGACCAGAGCCTTGGTCATCGAGGGCTTACCCTTTAAGGAGCCTTTCAGCTCCTTCTTCACATCAGGAGCAGGTCTGATTTCCGCGTGGTCCCCTACGAGTTCGAGTATCAAGGGTTTTCTCGGCGCCAACCCCAGTTTTTCTCGGATTGCTTTCGGGATGACGACTTGTCCCTTCGAGGAAAGTTTTACCATAGCCATTCGATTTGCCTCCAATGAAGTAAGAACTTTCAATAAGTATGACTAAACGAGGGGTAAGCGTCAAGGCCGTCGTCCGCTGTCCTCAGGCGGCCACTTCCCCCCACCGGTACGTCGGGTACAGATGCCCACGCCAGCGGGCGGGAACGGGCCGCTACGGATTTTCAACGGTTTCATTCAAAATTCAGGTATTATGTATTATAATGCCGAGTCCGGTCGACTCGAATACGGCATGCTCCCTGAACCGAAAGGCCTGTGAAAAGGGCGGAGCGTATGTTGCATTTCCTTTTCAAGAAGCAGAAGCGGGTTGAGAAGCTCATCGAGGAATACGTTTGCTCCCTGGAAACCGCCCAGGAGATGTTTCTCCAGTCCATGGAAGACTATCTCAAGACCGGACGCTGCAGCCCTACCTTCGAGGTCCTGGCGGCCGAGACCCACAAGGCGGAATCGAGAAGCGACGACATCCAGGAGAAAATCGTAAACCTCCTGTTCGAGAAGGCACTCGTCCCGGATCTGCGGGGGGACCTTCTCAATCTGCTGGAGACCACCGATGAAATCCCGGACCAGTTCGACCGGATCCTTGCCGGTATCAGCAACCAGAAGATCGTGCTGCCCAAGTCCCTGGAGCCGGATTACAGGGAGCTTCTGCGCCTGTCCATGGAGGCCTGTTCGTTCACCACGGAAAGTGTACGGTCCACACTCGATCGAGGGGATCGGGCCGCCCGGCTCCTGTCCAAGACCGATCAGCTGGAGAGCCAGGGGGATGCCGTCGAAAAGAGAATCATCATCCGCATCTTCGAGTCGGACTGGGACCCCCTGCAGAAGATCCTGCTCCGGGATCTCACCCAGCGGATGGGGGATATTGCGGACTCGGCGGTCCAGGCGTGCCGCCAGGTCAACCTGATTGTGACCAAGCGACGGGTGTAAATGACCTATCTACTCGGCGGAATCTTCCTGGGCTGGTCGTTGGGAGCCAACGATGCGGCGAATCTGTTCGGCACCGCCGTCTCCTCACACATGATCCGCTTCTGGAAGGCGGCCCTCCTGGCCTCCCTGTTCGTGATCTTGGGGGCGGTTTTGCAGGGGAGCCGCGGCATCGAAACCCTGCAAGGCCTCTCCCCCCTGGATCTCGAGCTGGCGGTCCTCACCTCGGTGGCCGCAGCCGTTACGGTAACCTGCATGACCCTGCTCCGGCTCCCCGTGTCCACCTCCCAGGCAGTGGTGGGCGCTATCGCGGGTGCGGGGCTCCTGCAAGGTCAGCTTTACCTGCAGGGCCTCGTCAAGGTTGTTGTCTGCTGGGTCGGCACGCCCCTGGCCGGCGTCCTCTTTTCGGTGATCCTCTATCCGCTACTGGGCCGGGCCTACAATCGCGCGTCTTACAACCTGTTCCAGATGGATCAGGTCTTGAGGATCGGCCTGGTGATCGCCGGATGCTACTCGGCCTTTGCCCTCGGGTCGAACAATGTGGCCAATGTCACCGCCGTTTTCGTGGGTGCCGGGCGCCTGGACGTTTTTTCGGCCACCCTGATCGGTGGGCTCAGTATCGCTCTCGGGATCCTTACCTTCAGCCGGGGCGTCATGGAAACCGTGGGCAGGGGCCTGGTGGCCCTGGACCCTTACTGCGCCCTGATCGTCATTCTGGCCGGCGCCCTGACCGTACACGTGTACACATGGATCGGTGTGCCGGTCTCCTCGTCCCAGGCCGTGGTCGGCGCGGTCCTCGGTATCGGCGTTCTGAAGGGGACGCAGACCATCCGGAAGAAGACCCTCGTCTCCATCCTCCTGGCCTGGTTCGTCACGCCCCTGACCGGGGGGCTCTGCTTTTTCGGGTTCCATGTTCTGGCCCACCTTCGCTACGTACCCTGATGCGGTTTGCGCCGCAAGGCGAACGAGAAGAGGCGAAAGACCATGGCTGTTCCGTCCCATGCGCACCCGGGGCGGCGGGTGCGCGGCCCCCGCGCTGCTCCCCGCTCCCTTCCCCCTGCAGACATCTTGATTGTAGCGGAGAATCCGTGTATGTATTCCGGACATCTCCTTTCTCTCGACCATGCGGGATTCACTGAATGACCGTTTCAATCCTTGCTCTGGGGCTCGTCGCCGGACTGTATATGGCCTGGAACATCGGGGCCAACGATGTGGCCAACGGGATGGCCGCCCCGGTCGGCGCCAAGGCCATCACCCTGCGGCAGGCGGTGTTCATCGCCGGCATCCTGGATTTCGTAGGCGCCGCCTTCATCGGGTCTCATGTTACATCCGCCATCCGGAAGAACATCGTCGACCCGTCCGTACTGAGCGACCCGCACACCGTGGCCCTCGGTCTCCTGGCGGCCCTCCTGTCCGCGAGCTTCTGGGTCTTTTTCGCCACCTGGCGCCAGTTGCCCGTCTCCACCACCCATTCCGTCGTGGGGGCCATGATCGGGTTCGGGTTGATCACGGGCGGGATGTCCGTCATCCGGTGGGGCAAGGTCCTTTTGATCGTCCTGTCCTGGATCATCTCCCCCTTCTTCGCGAGCCTGCTCGCCTACCTGATGTTTCGGTTCATACGAAACCGCATCCTTTCCAAGCCGGACATGTTCTTGAAGGCCTTGCGATGGAGCCCCTTTTTCGCGGGGATCACCTTTTTCATCATCATCCTCTCTTTTCTGCTCAAGACCCCGCTCGGTGCGAAACTGGGCATCCGTCCGGAAAGCGGGGCCCTGATCGCCTTCGGTCTTTCCCTGGCGCTGGGCATGCTCGGGAAGAAGATGCTTCAAAGAACGATCCTGCAGCGGGGGGAAGCGGGCGTGGAAGAGATCTTCCGCAGGCTCCAGGTTCTGACCGCCAGCTACGTGGCCCTGGCCCACGGAGCCAACGATGTGGCCAATGCCATGGGCCCCCTCGCGGGAATCTACATCATCTATATGACCCACGGCGTGAGCCCCGACGTTCCGGTGCCGTTCTTTCTCCTCGTCCTGGGGGGCTTCGGAATCGCCCTGGGTGTGGTGACTTGGGGGTACCGAGTCATCGAGACCCTCGGGACCAAGATCACCACCCTGACCAACTCCCGCGGATTTTCCGTCGATTTCGGCACCGCCACCTGCGTGCTGCTCGCCAGCAAGCTCGGGATGCCCGTGTCCACCACCCATGCCGCGGTGGGAGCGGTGGTCGGCGTCGGCCTTGCCCGGGGGATGGATGCCGTGGATTTTCGCGTCGTATGGAAAATCTGTCTGTACTGGATCATCACTTTGCCCATAGCAGGACTAACCTGTATGATAATCTATAAAGTCCTCGAGGCGATCTTTGCCTGATCCAGGAAGGAGAAGAGTATGCGTTCCGCTTTACTCAGTCTGTTTCGAGAATCGCCCTTTGTAAGGCTTCAGCAACACGCGGAAAAGGTCCGTGCGGGGGGGCAGCTCTTTCGAACGGCGATCCAATGCTATCTGGATTCGGATTGTGCCGAGTTCGAGGACCTTCATCTCAAGGTGACTGTCCTGGAGAGCGAAGCGGACAAGATCAAGCAGAACCTCCGTGCCCATCTCCCCAAGGGGGTGCTGCTGCCCGTGGAGAAGTTCCAGTTTCTGTGGTACCTGCGGGAAGCGGACAAGGTGATCGACGCGATGCAGGACGCCCTCCACTGGCTGTCGTACCGGAAGACTACCGTGCCGGCCCCGCTGGTCGACGACCTCCAACTGATGGTGGACAAGGCGGTCGAGATCATCGATCAGATTCCGCTCATGGTCTCGGGGGCGCTTCAGTACTTCCGGAGCTTTTCCAAGAAGGAGAGGCTCCAGGTCAAGACGGTCATTCACAACCTGAGGCAGAAGGAGTTCGAGAGCGATCAGATCGAGAGGAAGCTGAAGAGCGATGTTTTTACGCTCACACAGAACGACCCCGCCACGACCTTCCATCTCATCCGGCTGATCGAATACATCGGGGAGATCAGCAACCGTGCGGAGAATGCAGGCGATATGATGCGGGCGATGATCGCCAGGTAAAGACCTTCCGGGAAGGTCCGCTCTGTTTCAGGTGCGACCTGCCCTTCGGTGCTGTCCGGGGTCCCCTCTCCGATTTGCTTGGGCTCCGTCTCGCCCTCCCCGAAGTCGCCCGGCGCAAATCTCCGAGGGAACCCCGGACAGCACCGAACCATTCGATTGCCGATCGGAAACCAGACGGAGACCTCCCTGTTGTCCCGCCGGCGATCGATCGGCCCTGCGCAGTGACCAAAGATCTTGTTGCGGTTATTCGCGGTCGAGGCGCTTTGTGAGTGCGTTGCGCTGGGCGGCCAGTTCGCGCAGGCAGCCCTCCAGGGCCCCTTCGATCCGGTCCATCTCCCCCGTCCAGATCCGGCCGAGCCCGCTCTTGAGGGATTGAAGGGTCTTTCGCACGCGTTTCTCCAGGCGGGCCCTGTAGCGCCTGTAGAAACAGGCCCCGAGGAAGACCTGGATCAGCACGAAGGTGAGAACGGCCCCGAGGCCGGTCATGCTGAACAGGGACTTCACCATGCTGAACAAGACCTGGAAGGCCGACGCCCAGCCCGGGTCTGTCAGGAACCACCTCCCCGCCTCTTCATCCGCAAGGGCCATGAGGAGCCCCAGAAAAAGCGCCAGGTGCGCCGCGTACTGAACCGCCCGGAATCCCAGAAACAGAGGGGCCCGCTGGGACAGAAGCCGCAGCTCGATCTCCCGTTTCCATCGGGTCGAAAAGGCCTCCCAGGCCCCCTCGGTGTCCAGGGCCGCCCGGAGCCGCTGCCGGTAGGAAGCGGGCACGCTGAGCTGCAGGGACTTGTGCAGGATCCGGTTCTCCACCCTTTCCAGGTGTTCCCGTAATGTCGGCGGCGGTTCGGGGATCTCGTCGCAGGACGGGGCGTCCGCCTCCCTTCCCCTGTCCCCCTTCCAACGCCTCCATTCGTGAACAACCCGCGCCACCCCGTAGCCCGGGCCGATCAGGGGGGCAAGGGTCTCGAGGCGATGCAGGACAAAGTCCTTGATCAGGGTGTCCACCCAGGCATCCAGGATCCGATGACCCTGCTGTTCCCACTCGGCCCGCTCGCCCTCGAACCGCTTCCCGAACTCTTCCAGGATCCGCCCGAGGGTATCGAGATGCGCGGCCTCGGCTTGGAGGCGGGAGAGGATCTCCTGGACCTCCCGGTCGAGGTTGGCCGACTTGATGGCCATGACCTCCTTGGCCTCCCGGTCGCGGAAGATCTCCCGGCGGAATGCGGGAAACTGGTTCCATGGGCTGACGGCCGCGGCCCGGAAGGCCTCTTCCGCCGATACGGCGAAAACCAGGGGATCCCGAATGTCCGCCTTTTCCAGATACTCCCGAAACTGGCGGGAGAGGCCTTCCACCTGTCGATAGCCGGACTCCAGCCCTTCCCCCTGGAACAGGAGATCCGCCTTGTTCAGCAGGAAGGTGAAGTTGGTCCGGGCCTTGGGGACGCCTTCCAGGAATGCGTACAGGGAATGGTCCGCGTACTTTTCCGGCGAGGTGACAAAGACGAGTACGTCCAGGTGTTCCAGAAATCCGAGGACCCGGTCCAGGTGTTCCCCCACGAGGCTGTCGAAATCCGGGAGGTCGCAGAGTACGATTTGCCGCACCCCGTCCGCCTGGTGGATCACCTCCTGCCACGGGACCGATGTTTGCGTCAGGGCCCGGGGCAGTTCCACCCCCTCGTGCCGGTACAGGAGGGCGCTCTCCGTGTTCGGGCGCCGGTGGCTGGTGGTAGCGATTTCCGTGCCCGCCAGGGCATTCATGACCGTGGATTTCCCGACACCGGTCCCCCCGAGAAGGCCCGCGACCAGCACCTGGTCCGAGAGGGCATCCAGGCGGGCCAGGGACTGCTGCAACGAGGCGAGCAGGGCCTCTCTTTCTTCCGGGGTGAAGGCAAAGAACGGGCCCCGGGTGAGAAATTCCCGTATCCCCAGGATTTCTTTCCGCAGCCGTCGGGTCAGTGATTCCATGATCAACTTTCCAGTCTTGCAACCTTTTTCCGGAGGGCCTCCAGGCCCTGGATCGTTTCCGGAGGCGTTCTGAGGGCCTCCAGGCTTCGGCCGTACCGGTCCCGCTGCTCCCGGATCACGGCGAGGAGGCCGTCCTGATAACGCTCGGCCAGTTCGCGCGCGACCTTTTGAAGCTCACCGTATGCGAACAACTCCACCGCGCCTCTCGTGACAAAGGGCGCCAGCAGGGTGTCCACCGCCGCATCCACGAACCCGAGGCCCCCGCCGATCGCCGCCTCCAGGGAGAGGATAAAGATCCCCCAGAGCACGGAAGTGGAGTAGATTCCCCACTCCTTGTGTTTCGGAATGCCCTTGGAAAGACCGTCCATGGTTTCCTGAAGCCAGGCGAGGAGCCGTTCCTGCTCCGCCCAGACACGCTCTTGGACCTCCTCCTCGGTAATGAGGATCTCCGGCCTGCGGAGTTCCCGGTAAAAGGGGGATTCCGGGTCCGGAGGGGAGAGCTGTTCCAGAACGCCGCGGTTGAACCGGTTGAGCATCCGGTGGACCGGGGAGAGGTCCATGTTCGCCCGGAATTTTTCGAGGGCCCTTTCCCGGATCCTTTTCGGGTCCCTGTCCCTGCCCGCCCCGAACAGCCGAAGGGGAGCGGAGAGGATCCGGGTCGCCATCCTGCGGGGCCGGGCCAGGACATCGTATTTTGCGAACAGGTTGCGGATCTCGGTCTGGAGATAGGCGCGGCTCTCGCCGGCAAATGTCTCCTGCCTGCCGGCCAGGAAGGCCTTGCAGGAATCCCGATAGATCTTTTCCAGCCCCGTCATCCACGCGTCCGCGGCCTTTTGCTCTTTTTTCAGGTCTTCCAGGAGTTCGTCCAGCCGCTCGCCGAGCACCTGGGCCTTTCGCGCCCTCTCCTCCCTGAGAACCCCGGGCATCGCCTCCGGGGAGAGGGTGCGGGAGAAGGCCGCCTGGAAATCATGGAAATCCCCTCCCTCCGGGAGGATCTCCGGGGGCGCGCTCGACAGGTAGGAGAAGAGCCAGGAGCGGTCTTCCGGCATCCGGATGCCGTGTTCCTTGAACGCGGATGCGATATCCTCCGGGTTCATCTCCACCCCGGCCTTGTTCAGGATGAAGAAACAGGGCTTGCGGTCTTTCTGGATGGTCCGGAGGAATTCGTACGGGACCCCGTCCGCGTATTTCTCCTGGCTCGTCACGAAGACCACCACGTCCGACATCAGGTAGAGGTCGTCCGCCATCCGGCGATGGTCGGGTTCCAGGCTGTCCAGGTCGGGCGTATCCACGAGGATCCAGTGGGATATCTCCTTCCGGTCGTGCTCCACGACCAGGAGTTCTCCGGCCCGGCCCGTGAACCTCTGCCCTTCGGAGGAGTCCGGAGCGGCCTTCTTCACCTGCACGCCCGGAATCGGAAAATCCCTCTCCAGGGACACCCCCTGGTACGCGTATGCGATCGGGCCCCGGGTCTTGGGCCTTTCGATTCCGGTCCGGCTCAGGACGCGGCCGCAGAGCGTGTTGAAGATCGTCGACTTCCCGGTCCCCGTCCCCCCGATGAAGACGACCCAGATGCACGGGCGCGGCGCTTCATACTGCAGAACGGCCCAGCGCTTGGCGACCTCATCGGTGATCCGGCCCAGCGCTTCCGCCTCGACGGCCAGCCCGGGGCACCGGATCGATGCCGGATCAAACATGCTCGAGCTTCCCGTTTGCCAGCCTGCGGTAGTAGCAGGTGCGGCGGGGCATGCCGGCCTCATCCCGGGTGTGGCAGGCCCCTTTACCCCGGGGCCGCACCAGGTAGAGCAGCGAGTTCTGCTCGCAATTGACACGGATCTCCACCAGGTCGAGCACATCTCCTGAGGTGGCCCCTTTGACCCAGAGCTCGTTCCTCGAGGTGCTCCAGAACGCCGCCACACGATTCTCGACCGTGTATTCCAGGGCCTGTCGGTTCGCATAGGCAACGATGAGGAGTTCTTTGGTGTCTGCGTCCTGCACGGCTACAGGGAGGACGGCCTCCCCGCAGGCAGCGACCTTGCCCAGCTTGTGAAAATCGAGGGAAAGTTCGGTCCCCTCCTCGAGAGAATTCTTTTCAGAAGACATGATTTCCGTTTCCTTTACGTTGAATGACGAGGGATGAAGCCGAACGCCGCGGATGGGGCCTTTCGGCGGCCTCCTAATGTACGTATTTCCGGGCCAGGGCAAGGACCCTCCGGACGGCCTCGTCCAGGGGGATTCCTTCGAGAAGCGCGGCGGACGCGTTCCTGTGGCCTCCCCCGCCCAGTTCGCGGGCCAGGCCGTCGACAGCCGTGTCGTTTCTCGACCGGAATCTCACGCGTATGCGATCCGGCGCCTGTTCGATGAACAGAATCGCGATTTGTACCTCCCCGATGCTCCTGGGGAACTCCGCGAGGCCTTCCGTGTCTTTCTCGCCCGCCCCGGTTTCCTCGAACATCTCCCGGGTGACCCGCATCCAGGCCACCCGGTCGTTGCAGGCCCGCTGCAACTCCCCGATCGCCCTGGCGAAGAGCAGAGACTGGTTCCAACTGTTGCTTTCGTAGACCCGCCGGTAGATCCCATGAGGATCGATACCCGCATCGATCAGCTCGGCCGCGATACGATGGGTTCGGGCCGTTACGTTGGCGTACCGGAAGCAGCCCGTGTCCGTCATAATGGCAACGTAGAGGGCCTCGGCGATGGCGACAGAGAGGCGGCGCCCGTCCCGCTCGAAGAGATCGAAGAGGAGTTCCCCTGTGGCGGCGGCCCGGTCGTCGACCCAGGCGATGTCGCACGACAAGGCTCGAGCGGGATGATGGTCGATACAGATGCGCACGGGGCCCTTCTCCGGAAGGGCCCGGCCGAGGGCGCCCAGCCGGTCCGTGTGCGACAGATCGAGCAGGAACAGCGCGTCCGCTTCCTCCAGCGTCCGCACATCCTGCTCCCCATATTCCTTGACCCGCGTCCCTTCCGGGTCCAGGAACCGGTACAGGTCCGGAAGGGGAGTCGCGTTGAGGATGCAGGCCTCCTTTCCGAGATCCTTCAGGCGATAATAGAGCGCCAGCTCGGACCCGACTGCGTCGCCGTCCGGGTTGACGTGGGTGGTCAGCACGAACCGCTCCTTCGTCCTGATCGTCTCCAGGATGCGTTCGATGGTCGTGCTGTGCTCCTTCATCGGGCCGCCTCCGTCTCCCGCGGGCGCCCGGTGGGGCGGATCCCCCCCCGGAAGTATATGGCCTGCGCCCGGAAAGGCCTTTCTCATTCCCACTATAGGAAGATCGTGGCTGAACCGCAAGACGGGCCGGTGGACCGACGGACGGGTCCGGAGCGGTCCGCCGCGAGGGGGCCGGGTGCGTTCTCCGGCTTGCGGCGGCGTTGCACTCGGGACGGGCGGGCCCTATACTCTTCCACCAGGAGGGCCGCTGGATGCATGGCCGGCAACAGAGCCTCCGGACATTGGCATGCCGGACCGCGGGATGGCTTTTCATATTCCTGGTCGCGGGCTGCCGGAGCCCGGTGGAGACCGGGAAGCCCCGAATCGTCTGCAGCCTCTTTCCTCTCTACGAATTCGCTCGAGCCGTCGGGGGGGACCGGGTGGAGGTGAGCCTTCTGCTGCCTCCGGGTGTCGAACCGCATGCCTGGGAGCCGAGGGCGAGCGACCTCGTGGCCATATCCAGGGCCGACCTTTTCCTGTACGTGGGGGAAGACCTCGAGCCCTGGGCGGCGGACATCGTCGGTGGTGCAGGCCGCGAGGGGCTCAAGGTGATGGCCGCCGCCGCGGGGCTCGAAGGGGCTGGGGGCTGTCTCTTATACACATCTCCG
>WFRX01000047.1 GCA_015486285.1 bacterium | reverse complement strand
CCTTTTGCCTTTCCTACGCGCTCATCACCGAGAAAGGCTGCGCCGGACGCTACGGTACCGTTGTCACCGATGTGGAAATCGAGCCTACACCCCGAACCCTAGGCCTCCGGGGTAACTGCCTCTACGACGAAAAGGGAACGTGCGGTCTCTGCATGCAGCGGTGTCCCGCCGGGGCGATCACCCCGGAAAAAAAGGACCACATGAAATGCCTGGACTTCCTCCTCAACAAGGTCGTTCCCGAACACGGGCCCGGGTTCAACATATTTGTCGGCGGTTGCGGCATGTGCCAGACAAGCGTCCCGTGCGCCCGAAGGATCCCGACAAAATCCGACCTCTAAGAGCACATCCCCACAGCGGACGCTTCGAACCAGCGAGAGGGAGCAACCGAAACCCAAACAAGGCGAAACGTGACAGGAAATCACACGCTAGAAGCGAATTACGCTGCGTATCGTCTCCCCCCTCTCCATCGCCTCGAAACCCTCATTGATCTCGTCCAGGCTGTAGGACTTGGTAATCAGTTTGTCGACAGGCAGCTTGCCTTCCATGTACATGTCCATGAATTTCGGCACATCGATGAAAGGCCTGATCTCCCCCTGAACGCTTCCAGTGATCGTTTTCCCGAGGAGAAACTCGTAAGGGGCGATGTTCAGCACGGCGCCAAGAGGGGCCATACCCGCCACGACACATTTCCCGCCGTTGTGAATCGAACCGAAGGCCTGCATGATTACGTCCGTATTTCCGATGCATTCGATCGCCGCGTCCGCCCCACCCCCGGTCAACTCCATCACTTTCGCCTGCGGATCCTCCTTGGAGGCGTTGATCACATGATCCGCGCCCAGTTCCTCCGCCTTTTCCAGCTTCCCGTCCGAAAGATCCACAGCAATGATCCTGCCGGCGCCGGCGAGCTTCGCTCCCATCAACGCGCTCAGGCCCACCCCGCCACAACCAAAAATGACAATGCTGTCGCCCGGCCTGACCCCCGCCGTATTCACCGCCGCCCCGAGACCCGTGGTCGTTCCGCACCCGAGAAGGCACGCCACGTCCAACGGCGCATCCTCCCGGATCTTCACCGCGGCCCGTTCGTGCACCACCGCATATTCGGCGAAGCACGCGAGCCCGAAGAGCTGGTGCAGCAACTGATCCCCTTTTCGAAGACGCTGTCCCCCGCCCGGCAGCGTAGCCATCATCTGGATCGGCAGGTTTTCAACACACATGGTCAGTCGCCCTTCGTAGCAGTAGCGGCATTTCCCGCAGGAGAAGGAAACCATCATAACCACATGGTCCCCCGGCGCGACGGAAGTCACCCCGGGTCCCACCTTTTCCACAACACCGGCCCCCTCGTGACCCATGACCACGGGCACAGGGACCGGCATCTCCCCCTTCATGAAATGCAAGTCGGTGTGACACAGCCCTGTGGCCATGATCTTCACGAGGATCTCGTTCTCCTGCGGGTCGTCATAGCTGATTTCCTCCACCCTCAGAGGCGTGTTCGGCTCATACAGCAATGCCGCCTTCATGGCATCATCCCTCCTTTTCAAGATCCGTCCAATGAGTAGTGCTATTCAAGTTTCGCCCGGAGTCGCCGGATCCATTCGAGGTAGTACTTCTGGAGATGAGGCGCCGTAACAGCATAATCGAGCAATGCCTTCGCCTCCTCTTTGTAGCCTTTCGGCTTTATCTCCATGAGCAGGTTCGCCCCGTATACCCGTCTTACATAGGGCCTGATTCTCCACTGCGTCTCCTCCTCAAACTCCCGGTAGAATCGGAGCGCCTTCTTCTTGCTCCGCAGCGGAAAGGGCAGCGTAACCCAGAACATGGCACTCGCAAACACCGGGTCATAGTCGTTGTAGCTCTTGTCGATCTCGTAGGCCTTCGCAACGGACCTCTTCGACTTCTTATAAAATCCCTCCTTGATCGCCGTCATCAACCCGGAGCCATCCGAATAGTCCCCGATGCATGCCGTTTCCCAGAAATACGCCTCCACCCGGTTCGGATCGATACCCTGTGCCTTCTCGGCGATCTCCATACCCTTCCGGCCCCACTCCTCGCAGATTGCCTCCCAATTCTTCACCATCAGGTTCCTGGCGGTCTCCGCATACTGGTGAGCGGCCCGGGCACACCGCCACAGGATTTCGTAATCAGCAGGCCTTTCTTCCATGCATTGGAGGCAAAATTCCACTGCCTCCTTCATGAGGACCAATCCCGACTCCCTGTAATTCTCCGCAGCCGCCCTCTTGTACAAAGAATCAATATCCCGAACCGCGCCATCCGCATTCGCCTTGGGCATGGCCTCTTGAGCCCATCCACTAACACTGGAAAGCAAGAGGGCCGCTATCAACAGAGAGATCTTTTTCGTCATAGCTCCTCCCAAAAACCATGGTGCACTTCTCCACTCACGTCTCATACAGAATACGTCCCCTTGCCCCTCGCTCTGTACACCCGGCCCCTTAACGTCGATATATCGAACTCCCTCCCAAAACACAAGCACTATTTCTACTAATATGCATCATGATTGTAAAAAGGTTGTAAAATCAAGATTTCCGTTGCCTCTACTGGATTCTTTGTGATAAAAAACATGACACCAAACACCAGCAGCAATGATGCAATCCACACATGCAGGAGATCGCAAATGGGCAAACTCGGTTTTTGGAACATGGCGGAAAAAAATCCCGGTCAAATCGCCATCGCGGATGCGGATCACAAATCCATTACCTTCCAGGAGCTTGCCGCGCTTACCCACCAGATCGTCCACGGGCTTCGCGGCCTCGGTCTGCAACGCGGCGACACGATTGCGATTTTATCCCACAACTGCATTCCCATGCTCGCGACGACCCTCGCGGCAACCCAGGCCGGCATGTATGTGACGCCCGTCAACTGGCATCTCACGGCTCATGAAATCGCTTACATCGTGGACGACTGCGAGGCCAAGGCCTTTTTCGCCTCTTCCCGCTTTGCCGAGACCGCACTGGCCGCCGCGGAGCAGATCCACTTTCCCCCGAATGCACGTTTCGGCTTCGAGAGCGTTTCCGGCTTCCGCCCTTTCCGGGAACTTGTAGCGGGTCAACCCCTGACCCCTCCCGCGAATCGAGAAGCCGGAGAGGTCATGACCTATACCGCCGGCACAACGGGCAAACCGAAAGGCGTGAAACGCACGCTCACCGGGCTGGACCCTGACGAAAGCGGCGCCCAGCAAGGAATGTTTCTCATGCTCTTCGACATGCAGCCGGAGGACAATAACGTCCATCTCGTAGCCGCGCCGCTCTATCACACGGCTGTCATGCGCTTTTGCCTCTTTTCCCTCCATTTCGGCCACCGTGTCGTCCTCATGGACAAATGGACCCCGGAGGGATGCCTGGAGAGAATCGAAAGATACAAGATCACCCAGTCCCACATGGTTCCCACCATGTTCAACCGGATGCTCCGAATTCCTGAAGAACAACGTAAAGCCTATGACGTATCCTCCCTGCGTTACGTGATTCACAGCGCCGCCCCCTGCCCGGTCCCCATCAAGCAGCAGATGATGGACTGGTGGGGCCCGGTCATCTATGAATATTACGCCGCCACCGAGGGAGGAGGGACCCTTGCGACGCCCCAGGACTGGTTGAAAAAACCGGGCACCGTCGGAAGGCCCTGGCCCATCTCGGAGGTCAAGATCCTCGACGACGACGGCAACGATCTTCCGCTGCGGGAAATCGGGACGGTCTACATGAGCATGATGGGCATCAAATTCGAATACCGGGGAGACAAGGCGAAGACGGACAAGGCCTGGCACGGCGACTTCTTCACCGTGGGCGATGCCGGCTATCTGGATGAAGACGGTTTTCTCTTTCTTTGCGACCGCAAGTCGGACATGATCATCTCAGGCGGTGTGAACATCTATCCCGCGGAAGTCGAATGCGAGATGATTCTTCACCCCAAGATCGCGGACGTGGCGGTATTCGGCATTCCCCACGACGACTGGGGGGAAGAGGTGAAGGCGGTTGTCGAATTGCTTCCCGGCGAAACGCCCACCGAGGAACTCGTCGAGGACATCAGGCGGTTCTGCGCCGACCGCATCGCAAAGTACAAGATGCCGAGAACCATCGATTTCACCGACAAGCTTCCGCGCGAGGCGAACGGAAAGCTGATCAAGCGCAAGCTCCGTGATCCGTACTGGGCGGGCAGGGACCGCGCAATCTGAGCACCTCACGGCCTCAAGAGGTCTTCGAGATCAAGGGGCTCCCCCTTCGACGGGCTCCTCTCCAGGGTAATCCATCCCGAAGGGCAGACATCGGCGCATACCCCGCAGCCCATACACTGACCCGCATCCACCACAGCCTTCGCGCTCACCTCGTCCAACCGGATCGCGTGGAAATGACACGCATCCACACACGCGCCGCAACGGTCACAGCCCTCCTGAACCCGGGCTACATACCCGGACGGAGCCAGCACCGGGATCGCCCCGCCGAACATGTTCCACGCCTTCATCCCCTGGCAACAGCAACTGCAGCAGTTACAGATCGCCACAAACCGCCTGCCGAGGTCCTTCTTGAAGTAAGCACAATGAACAAAGCCCTTTTCATGACATCTGCGGATTACCTCAACGGCTTCTTCCTGGGAAATCTTTCGAAACTTCGGGTTGAAGGCGTCGATAAAGGAGGCTTGCGGGTCGCCCACAAAGAGGCAGACGTCCAGCTCATCCGGCGGAAGGCAAGGGTTTTCCGCAAGCGCCCTGCACGCGCAATCCCCCACGGCAATCGAGTCCGGGTTCTGCAGGATGATCTTTCGGGCCTGTTTGTAGGGGATCACCTTTTCAGGCGCTTCCAGGGAAATATTCCCCTTCTGCGTCACCAGTTGCAGGGCGTCTTTCAACTGCACAACCTTCCCGTGATACGTACTCGTCTCCCTGCTGCCGGCCGTCTCAGCAACATTCTGGATGGCGGCCTCGAGCATTTCATCGACATCCTCGCTCACAACACTGTCCGGCCTCTTCGCCTCGACGCCCTGCGCTCGGAGCGCGTGGTACATGAAATGCTCCAAATGCTTCAAATACAGGTAGGCATGATAGAAATCACCCTTCTCCTCCCGCGGAAACAGCTCGAAGAGCGCCTGTGTGAGTG
>WFRX01000046.1 GCA_015486285.1 bacterium | reverse complement strand
GTGCTGTACCTTACGCTCGCCGGGCATGCCCGGCGAGCGTAAGGTACAGCACAATGCGGATCCCCCCTTCCGTCTGGGAGAGAATCTGCATGTTGCGCTTCCGGGGTCTGTGCCGCTTTCTTCCCGCGCCGCCCTCAGCCGGAACCATCTTGAGGCCCCCATCTCCGTTTCTCCGCCTCGATTACGTCGATCATGCGAAGGATGATGTCCGGGCACTTCTCCTGCACGCGCTCCCACGAGGGCGTCTCGGCGTGCACATTCGGCAGCTTGCGGATCCGCTCGGCAACCTTCAGGATCGCCTGCGGAAGGCCCTGATCGTTGAACGGCTTGAATTCCGGGTGGGATGCGGTAAACCGCAGGAATTTCTCCGCCATGTTGCGGGGCTCCAGAAAGTATTCCGCGGAGTTGACGATCCCCTCCTTGAGCGGCCCTGTGACCATCTTTTCCTCCGAATCCCGATCGTAGGGAATATTGTTGAACCGCGCCGTGTCGGAATATTTTTTGATCAGATCCTTGGCAATACTCTCGTACGTAATGGCCAGATCCCGGAAGAAGTGTTCGGACACGGCCAGGCCTTCTTCGATGATCAGGGCGTTCAGCAGGGTGTAGATGATGTCCATCGACATCTTCTGCAGGCCGCCCGTCGACTTGCCGGAGACCTTCTGGTGTTTGTGTTCGAAGGCGGTATGGCTGAAATCGACCTGGGCCACCTGGTTCTGGTTCGCCTTCCGATAGACCTCGATGAGCGTGAAGATCTCGATGCCCCAGTTCAGGGCGACCCGCATTCTTTGCATCAGCTCTGTGCTGATGACGATCTCCCCGGAAAGCTGGTAGTTGAAGAGGGAGAGAAAATCGATCAACCGGAGCATCTTCTCTTCGTTCGAATCCGTGAATCGCCGCTTCAAGGCGAGCAGCAAAGGGTCCACAAGCAGCCGTTTGACCCGGCCGAACATGCCGCCCGAGGTCCAGCGGGCATAAAAAGCCTTTGAAAACTGGTAGTTGAGAACCTGAACGGGAAAGAAGATCCGGTCCAGTTGATGCCTTTGAAAGTTCCGGATATCCGCGTCCAGCAGCCCCACGGCCGTGGCCTCCAGGGCAAGGGCGACGCCGAAGCTCATGAAGACGTTCCGGCCTTTGCCCCGCGTGCTCAGGTCGAAGCCGTTCCGCTGGAGCAGGTCGTAGAGGCCCCCGAAGGCTGGCCCGTCGTTCCATTGCAGGAAATAGTTCGTGACACCGTTCTCGAGCAAAATTTCCCTGGCGAGGGCCACATCGGCCTCGGTCGCCTGGTCCAGACCGATGACAATCCGCTGAAGATACGATGCTCCCCTCAACTCCCGCACGATATTCTCGAAGATCGGGCGCGTTTCAGCGCGGTTGTATTCCGAGGCCAGGGAAGGAACGACAAGCATGGGCCTCTTCCAGCGCGAGGCACGGACCAGCGCGTCCAGCAGCTCCGATTGCTCGGTCAGCAGGGGCAGGGTGGTAATCTTCGGGTGCTTCTGTGAATAGTCGGGCATCGTACTCCTCCGGGACCCGGTGGCAGTGCCATTATGGTCTGCCTCGCACCGGAGAGTCAATGTGCCGGGAGTTTGCCAAATTGACACTCCTCTCGGTTGGCTTCTATACTCGGGGGCTCCCCATTGAGGTCACCACACACCGTTGCTCCCGCCAGGGAGGGGCTGCCATTGATAACCGCCATGACCCGGTCGATGCTTCGGCATCCGAAAAAGATTATCGCCGCCTTCGTCATTGTCACCGCCTGGTTCTCTTTACAGATCAAGGACCTGACGATCAATCCTTCGGTGGATGTCTTCATTCCGGAGGATCAACCTGAGGTCATCTTTTTCAAGCAGATGAGGGAGGTCTTCGGACTGTTCAATTTCTTCATCGTCGGCGTTGTAAACGAGGGGGACAACGGCGTCTTTCAGCCCGACACGCTGCAGCTCATCAAGGATCTCAGCGAGTCCTTCGAGGCCCTGCCGAACGTGACCAAGGTCGTGAGTCTCTACGAGTTTCCATACATCGAGGGCGATGAAGAAGGGATGACCGTAACCCCTCTCTACGAAGAGGTTTCCAGCGACCGGGCGTGGCTGAGCCGCCTGGAGGCCAAGGTCCGGGGATGGCCCCTGCTCGAAGGCAGCCTCGTCTCCCGGGACGGAAAGGCCACGGCGATCCTCGTCCGGTACGACCGGGACAGCACCTCGGATGAGCGCCGGAACATCTACCACCGCATCCGGCAAAGAATCCAGGGCATCGAGAACGGACGCCAGAAGATTTTCGTGGCCGGCATGACGGCCATCGAGGTCTGTATTTCCGACTCGATCAGCCAGGACTTGAAGCGGCTCGTTCCCGTGGTCTATTTTGTGGTCTTCTTCTGTCTCTGGCTCTCCTTCCGAAGGCCCCTGGGCGTGCTGCTCCCCCTGTTGACGACGACCGTGGCGACCTTGTGGGCCATGGGGTTCATGGCTCTCGTAAAGGTGCCGATGAACACCCTTACGAGCAGCCTGCCCGTACTCCTGACGGCCGTCGGAACGGCCTATACGATCCACATCCTCTTCTTCTTCCTGCACCGGGCCTCCATCATGACGGACCGAAGAGAGGCCCTGGTCCAGGCCGTATCCCGGGTCGGCTCCGCGGTCGTCATGTCCGGACTGACCACGGTGGGCGGATTCGCCTCGCTGGGGGTTACCGATGTCATGCCGATTCGGCAGCTTGGCCTCTTCGCCGCCTTCGGAACCGCGGTCGCCTTGCTTGCGAGCGTCACGCTGATACCGGCCATCCTGGCGCTCGCCATCGACCGGATTCGCATTCCGGCGGCAAATACCGGGCAGGGCGGGCGGACGGGCCCGCTCGAACGATTCCTGCGCGGCTATGTTCGGAGCATGATCCGCCACCGCCGGGCGGCCTACGCT
This sequence comes from bacterium, assembly GCA_015486285.1. Classification (GTDB taxonomy): domain Bacteria; phylum Desulfobacterota; class DSWW01; order DSWW01; family DSWW01; genus S015-6. The sequence goes on along the minus strand of WFRX01000046.1, from coordinate 12,191 downwards.
GTCTGCCTCCTGCTGGCGATTGTCTTCGTTGCGGGGTCAATGCGGATATATGCGGAAAGCGATTACATCACCCAGTTCAAGAAATCCTCCTACATCTGGCAGTCCGACCGGATGATCAACCGCTATTTCAACGGTTCCTCCGTGCTGGACATCATCGTCGAAGGCGGGGAGGCGGATGCGCTGAAGGACCCCGGAGTGCTGAAGAGAATCGAGTCATTGCAGCGTTTCGTGGAGACCCTTCCCCATGTGGGGGGGTCGATCAGCCTCGCCGACTATCTCAAGCGAATGAACCAGGCGCTGCATGCGGATGACCCGCGCTTCTACCGGGTGCCGGACACGAGGGATCTCATCGCCCAATACCTTCTCCTGTACTCCATGAGCGGAGACGAGTCCGACCTGGAGGAAGCGGTGAACGACGATTACAGCATGGGATGCATTGCCGTATCCGTGAAGTCCGGAAGCACCCGGTACGCGGGCGAGATGATTCGGAAGATCAAGGCCTATAACGAGCAGCACACCCACCTGCCAATCCAGATGACCGCGTCCATGGTGATCGGCAAGGTGGTCGACGACCTCACGATTCGAGGCCAGATCGAGAGCATCATCACCTCCTCCATCGTCGTGTTCGGCCTGGTGGCCCTGGTCCTCCGCTCCTTCGTCGGCGGGCTGTTTGCAATCCTGCCGCTCGCCCTCTGCATCCTGATCAACTTCGGGATCCTCGGATGGGCCGGCATCCCCCTGCAGACCGGCACCGCGATTATCGCCAGCATGGCCCTCGGGATCGGGATCGATTACGCGATCCATTTCTTGAATATGTCGAGGCTCCAGGCCCGGGAGGAGCCGGACCTGGAACGGGCCCTGGAGGCTGCGGGCGGGACGGCCGGAAGGGCCATCGTCTTCAACGCGGCGGCCGTGGGGCTGGGCTTTCTGGTCATGGTCTTTTCCTCGTTCATCGGGGGCATTGAATTCGGCGCCTTCATTGCCCTGACCATGCTCACCGCCTCGCTCGCCACGCTCAGCCTGCTGCCCTGTCTCATCTACACCTTCCGGCCCCGCTTCGTCCTGTACAAGAAACGTCGCGAGGCAGAGGGGAAAAGGGGCGCCTAGATGCGGGCGGACCGGCAGCGGGAGAGGGCACAAGCGCATCCCGTCGCGATACGGGCATCGCGCTAGAAGGACGAGGTTGGAAAGAAATACCGGAACCCGAACAGAAGGTTCAGGGCGCTTCCGTCGTAATCGCCGCTGTCTGTAACGTTTCCGCCCGATTCGAAATCCATGTCCGCCTTGTTGTACTTCCACGCCACCTCGATGTTGATGGCGGCATTCTCGAAGAGCACGAGCATGTCCACACCGAATCCCGCCTTGATGGCGAAGGAATTGTCGATGTCGATGCGGCAATCCTCTCCGCAGGACTCCTGGTAGGCATCCTCTTCGTCGAAGAAATTCAGGTTATAACCGCACGCGAACAGGATATAGGGAGAAAAGGTCTGGGGCCTTTCCAGATGGCCCTCGACACGGAGCAGCAAGGAAGCAGTGGAAGCATCGCCCAGAGTAACGGCGGCCTGATCGGTCTTGTGTTGCTCCCACTCCGCTTCGAATCCGAGAGAACAGTACGGATTCAGGTCATAGAGGACCAAGCCATTGAAAACCGGGCCGATCTGCCCCTCCACGTTCAGGCTGTCGACAGGGTCTTGCGTTAGAAAGGAGGGTCCTCCGCGGAGCCCCGCCGTCCATTTGGTGTGCATCCCCTCCTGGGCATCTGCCCGGGACACGGCTCCGAAGAGGACGAAGAGGGCCAGCAGGGTTGGGAAGGCTATCCGTCTTCCGTGTTTCATGAACCGTTCCTTTCCGTTCTATCTCCCTGGTTCACCTATCTTTATCGGAAGGCCTGCCGGAATCGTTTAACGGAGCGCGAAAAAAGATGGGGCAGGAGGTCATGGAGGGGTTGAATGATTAACGTTTCAAAAATGGCCTCTCCGAACGCCGACCCTTGCAACCTTTCGCCTGCTCAAGCATCCTTGAGGAGGCTGTTGAACCGCAACACATTCCCACGGGGAGCGTAACCGCGTGTACTTGGCCAGACAGATCAAAGACGGAAAGAAGCTCTACTTCATCCGGGAATCCTATCTGGACGGCGCCCAATGGAAGAGCAGAGATCTCGTGGCCCTCGGCGCAGACCCGAGCCGCTGGATCCATACCCCTGCCCGGACCGCCTATTACATCGATGAAGCGATCGAGGATCTCCTTCGTGACAAGGGGGTACAGGTGACCCAGGATGCTCTGGAGGCGGTTTTCTGGCCCTTCCTCGACCCGGCGGTGCAACGGATCATCCGGCGTCACTCGACCAGGCCCTCCGGGAAAGGCGGGAGGAGGATACCCCGCAGCGAGCTGGCCGAGCTCCAGAAGGCGCTCCACCGCTTCGACAAGAGCCGTCTCCACTTCCTTCGTTACGGGGCATCCGACCTGAGGCAGGTCTCCTCCCGCCCGATGCGCGCCTACAACCGGCTGTTGCACAAGGCGCGTGACGAGATCGAGCAGATGTTCGAGGAGATGGAGGGCTCCCTGCGCGCCGAGGAGCGAAGAACGTACGTCTATTTCATCTTCAACCTGGGGCGTTTTTTCTCCAGCCCTCTGGCGGCCGGGTATCCGGAGGCCATGGATCCGGACACGATGGACGAAGTCTTCCTGAAAGAAGTCTGCCGCCTTCAGGAAGACCCCCTCCTCTTCCCGGATGAGGAGCCCGGCAACGGGCTGAATCCGGTCCTCGTCCGGTATGTGATCATGTACTTTGATAATGAGTTCCGGGCGATTCACCCGGAATGGGACTACATCCAGGACTTCATGCACCGGCACCGGCGCCACCGCACGTCCATGCGCCGCCGGCCCCGTCTTGCCCTTGAAGAGGCCTGCGGGTTGCTCGACATCCGGCGGGAACGCTTCGATCGGCTCAGCCTGAAGGAGCTTGCGCAGCATTACAGAAAGAAGGCCCTCGAATGCCACCCCGACCGGGGAGGAACCCACGAACAATTCATCCGCGTAACAAGAGCCTACAGGGACCTACTGACGAGAAAGGCGCAAGCCTGATAATCATGTAAAAGTAAAACCGAGGGACAAACCGGGGTCAGGCTTGGCTTGTTGCATTATTGCAGCTTCCAAGCTAAGCCGTCACAGTAAATACAGTGAATAATGCAACGAGCCAAGCCTGACCCCGGTTCTCCGGTCCTGCTGCCAAGGGAACATAGCGCTGCGGGTGGGGTTTGGGGGTGTAGGATGATTACACTCCCGGGCCGCCGCAGGTGGGACATGTCTGGGCCAGCTTCCGCGGAAGCTTGAATTTCTTCCGGACGTACTCGAGCTGCTCTCTGGGAAGAAACGGCCTCCCGCAGCTCAGGCAGGGGAGCAGTTCGAACTCTTTGAACACGTTCTTCCGGTCCTGTTTGTACAGAACCCGCTTGTTGCCCTCGTCCACGATGTGGAGGCAACGGGTCGGACAGACGTAGACGCAGGAACCGCACCCGATGCAGGTGGGAGAAGGATCGAGAAAAGGGGAAACCATCTTGCGTGCCGGTCCGCGGTTGGAAAAGCCGAGGGCCGAAACGCCCACAACCTGATCGCAGACCCTGACACAGAGGCCGCAAAGGATACAGTCGTCTTCCGGATCGCCGGTATAGCTCGGTTCGGTTACGCCGTATTGCGCGGCAAGGTCCTGGACGGGCTTTGCGTTCGGATGAGCGGACAGGAGAAGGTCCAGGATGGTGCGCCGAGCCTCCATGATCTGCTCCGATCCGGTCTGAACGTGCAACCCGTCCCAAACCTCGTAGTTGCAAGAGGTCACGACCTTGGCCCGGCCCTTTCCGTCGGACGCCTCCACGATGCAGACCCGGCACACACCGTATGGTTCGACTGCATCATTGTGGCATAGCGTCGGGATCTCGATTCCCAGGTCGCGGGCCGCGTGCAGAATCGTGGTTCCTTCCTCAACCGAGGTGGTTCTCCCGTCGATCGTCACCGTAATGGCCATAAGTGAATCCTCTATTTTCTCTTGACTGCATCGAACTTGCAGGCGTCGAAACAGGATCCGCAGTGGATACAGCGGTCCTGATCGATGACGTGAACTTTCTTCTTCCCGCCGGAGATACAGTGGGCCGGACAGGCGCGGGCACAGGCCTGGCAGCCTACACACTTCTTCGGGTTGATCGAGTAGTGTACCAGCTTGCGACAGACAAAGGCCGGGCATTTCTTTTTCGTGATATGGGCCTCGTACTCGTCCCGGAAATATCGGATCGTGGTCAGTACCGGGTTGGCCGCCGTCCGGCCGAGCTCGCAGAGGCTGGCGGCCTTCATGGCACGACCGAGCCGTTCGAGCTGTTCAACCGCGTCCTTTTGTCCGCGGCCCTCGCAGATGTCGGTAAGGATCTCCTTCATGCGACGGAGCCCTTCCCGGCAAGGCGTACACTTACCGCAGGACTCCTCCTCGAGGAAGGTGACGAAGTAGCGGGCCACATCGACCATGCAGTTGTCTTCGTCCATCACGATCATGCCGCCGGAGCCCATCATCGATCCCGCTGCCGCGAGTTCATCGAAATCCACACGCAGATCGAGCCTCTCCTCGGGCAGACAGCCACCGGAAGGGCCGCCTGTCTGTACGGCCTTGAATCGCTTCCCGTCCGGGATGCCTCCCCCGATGTCGAAGATGATCTCCCGCAGGCGCATGCCCATGGGGACCTCGACAAGACCCGTGTTGTTGATCTTGCCCACGAGAGAAAAGATCTTGGTGCCTTTGCTGCCCTTCGTTCCCAGCTTGGCGAACGAATCGGCCCCGTCGAGAACAATCCGGGGGATATTCGCCCAGGACTCCACGTTGTTCAAATTGGTGGGCATGTCGAAAAGGCCCCGGTCCACGGTGTGCACGTACTTTGCCCTCGGCTCCCCCGGCCTGCCCTCCAGGGAGGCCATCAGCGCGGTCGACTCCCCGCAGACAAAGGCGCCGCCGCCACGGGTGATTTTCACGTCGAAGGTAAAGCCGCTTCCCAAAATATCCTCTCCGAGGAATCCGTGTCTGCGGGCCGCCTTCAGTGCCTGCGAAGCGTGGTCCACCGCCAGGGGATATTCGTTGCGCACGTAGATGTAGCCCTGCTGTGCCCCGATGGCATAGGCCCCTATGATCATGCCCTCGAGGATCATGTGCGGGTTCCCCTCAAGGAGGGAACGATCCATGTAAGCGCCGGGATCTCCCTCATCCGCATTGCAGATGACGTACTTGATCTCGCCCTCGGCCTCCCGGCAGCTTCTCCACTTGCGGCCCGTTGGAAACCCGCCTCCCCCCCGTCCGCGCAGGCCGGACCGCTCGACCTCGTCGATGATCTGTTCCGGGCGCATCTGCTTGAGGGCCTTCGCAAGGGCCCGGTACCCTCCACGGGCGATGTAATCCTCGATCGAAGTAGGGTCGATGAGAAGGTTTTCCCCCAGAAGGAGCCGGTTCTGGAGCCGGTAGAAGGGGATATCGGCTTCTTTGGGGACAGGTTCGCCCGTTTTCGGGTCCTTGTACAGGAGCCTGTCGATCACCTCGTGGTTGAGGATCGTCTTCTCCACGATCTCGGGAACGTCCTTCCCGGCGACCTGCTCGTAGAAGATTCCTTCCGGGCTGATCAACACCATGGGCCCCCGTTCACAGAACCCGTGGCATCCGGTCGTCTTGACGGCCACCTTCCTGGAAAGGCCTCTCTTCTTGAGTTCTTTCCGGAAGGCCTCCACCACATCCATGGAGCCGTAAGCCCGGCAACCCGTGCCCGCGCAGAATGTAAGGCTTCGGGTGACCGCCCCCTGTTTGAGCCCCAAACGGTCTCGAAGGCCGTCCAGCTGTTCGATAGAGCGTATCTTTTCCATTGCCTCTCCGGTTCCTTATCTCTTGGCCTTTTTTGCGGTCCGCTTCCCGGCCCGTTTTCCGGCAACGACCTTCTTGCCCGCCCGGGCCGGCCTGGCCGCGGCGGACGAAGCCGCCTTCCCGACCGTACTTTTTTTCTTCGCCTTGCGTGCAGGGGCCTTCTTTTTCCCGGGAGCCCCGCTCCTCTTCGCCTTGGCCGGCGGGCGCTTCGCTTTCGACCGCTTCGGGGCAGCCTCCGGCAGGATCGGCTCGAGCAGGCGTTCCGCTCTCTGGGGATTGAGTTTGCCTCTGGCGTTTCCGTCGACCACGACTACCGGCCCCAACGCGCACGCCCCGACGCAGTTTACGGTTTCAAGGGTAATCTCGAGGTCCGATGTAGTCTGGCCCGCCTTGATCTTCAGGCGCCGTTCCAGGGCCTCCAGGATACGGGGGGCGCCGCGCACGTGGCAGGCCGTTCCCAGGCACACTTGGAGTTCGTGTTTGCCCCGCGGCTCGAGGCTGAAGGCGCGGAAGAAGGTGGCAAGGTGGTAGATCCGGCTCAGGGGGATATCCAGCCTCGCCGAGAGCGTCTCCATCACGTCCCTCGGCAGGTAGCGGTATGCCTGCTGAACGTCCTGGAGAATGGCAATGATGTCGGTGGGATCATTCCCGTAGCGTCTAAGAATCCGGTTGACTGTCTGGGTCGCCATCTATCTTTTCCCCCTGTGGGCCGAGTCAAGCCTCGATGTGTCGAGCCGCGGGCGAAAAAAACCGCCTATTTCTTCGATCGGGCGGCCTTCTTCACCTGCCTGGGGCGCGGCCTGCCGGTCTTCTTCCGGTCTTTCCTGTCTTCTCGAGCGGTCATACGCGCCTTGCCCCTGAGCTTTTCGAAGTTCGCCTGGACTCTTTCCTCGATATACTCCAGGTCCTCCGGCTTCAGGTGACGGAACCGGCCCTGAATCCCCAGATAATCCTTCAGCGGCCTGAGTTCCCCCGGGTCCAGGTTGATCGTGTACCTGCCGTGATCCACCTCGTAAAGCGGAAACACGCCGGACTCGGCGGCCAGCCGGCCGAGGCGAATCGTCTCCGCCGTCGGGGACCGCCACCCCGTGGGGCACACGGCCAGCACGTGGAGATACGCCGGCCCCTCCACCTCGACCGCCCGCTTCACCTTGCGGACCAGGTCAAAGGGATAGCTGGGCGACAGAGTCGCCACATATGGGATGTCGTGGGCCGCCATGATCTCCGGGAGGTTCTTCTTCCAGGTCTTCTGGCCTTTGCTCAGCCGCCCCGGCGGAGAGGTGGTGGTCATGGCGCCGAAGGGCGTGGACGAGGACCGCTGGATACCCGTATTCATGTACGCCTCGTTGTCCAGGCAGACATAGACCATATTGTGTCCCCGCTCCATGGCGCCGGACAGGGCCTGGAAGCCGATGTCCGCCGTGGCGCCGTCTCCCGCGATCGCCATCACGCAGATCTCCCGTTTGGGCAGCCTCCCCTTTCTCTCCAGGGTCTTCAGGGCCGCCTCCACCCCGGAGGCCACGGCCGCCGAATTCTCGAAGGCCACATGGATCCAGGGGATGTGCCAGGCGGTCTGCGGGAAGGGAGAGGAGAAGATCTCCGAGCAGCCCGTCGCGTTCACGAGGATCATATTCCGGCCCACGGCCTTCAGGATCTGCCGAATGGCAACGGTTTCCCCGCAACCCTGGCAGGCCCGGTGGCCCGCCGAAAAGTACTCCCTCGCGTCCAGGAGCCTCGGGACAAAGACATTGAAATTTTCCATCATTCCCTCACCCCTATCAGCTCGTATTCTCCAACGGGCCCGGGCGCGCTGTCCTCCCCCAGGGCCTTCTCTAAAATCGCCTCGAAGTCTTCCACGCGCACATCCCGGCCCCCGAGCCCGATCACCATGTTGAAAATACGAGGCCGCGGTTCCGCGTCATAGAGCAGACCGGCCACCTCGGCGGCCACCGGGTTGGTCGCCGCTCCAAAGGATATGGCCCGGTCCAGGACCACGATCTTCCGCGCATCGCCCAGGGCCTGACGAAGATCCTCCGCCGGGAAGGGCCTCCAGAGCCTGAGCTTCACCAGTCCCACGGACAGGCCTCGCTCCCGCATCCGATCGATCGCCACAGAGGCGGTCTCGCCGAGGGCGCCCATCGCAAGAAGCAAAACCTCGGCACCATCGGCCTTGTACGTTTCGACCGCCTGGTATTGCCGTCCGGTCAACTCGGCGAACTCCTTCCAACCCCGGTCGATCACGGCCCGCGAATCCCGCAACGCGGCCTCCTGCGCCTTCTTGACCTCGAGATAGAACTCCGGTGTCGCAAAATCGCCCATGGTGACCGGATGATCGGGGTCCAGGCGACTCACCGGCCGGAAGGGCGGGAGATATCGGGCCACCTCTTCCTCGTCGAGCAGGATGTGGGGCTCGATCACATGGCTCAAGACGAAGCCGTCCAGGTTGATGATGGCAGGCAGGCTCACCGCCGGATCCTCCGCCACGCGGAAGGCGATCAGGACGTGATCAAAGGACTCCTGGCCGTTTTCCACGAAATACTGGATCCAGCCGCAGTCCCGGGAGGCCATGATATCGCTGTGATCGTTCCAGATGCTCAGCGGACTCGACAGGGCCCGGTTGGCCACAACCATGACAATGGGAAGCCGCATCGAGGAAGCGATGAACAGGATCTCGTGCATCAGGGCCAGCCCCTGGCTCGCCGTTGCCGTAAAACTGCGGGCCCCGGCCGCCGAACTGCCCACAACGGCACTCATGGCGCTGTGTTCGCTCTCCACGCAGACAAACTCGGCGTCCAGATCGCCGTCAGCCACCAACTCCGACAGGTGCTCGACAATGTGTGTCTGCGGCGTGATCGGATAGGCCGCAACAATATCCACATCGGCGAGCTTGACCGCCTCGGAAACGGCGATACTGACCTCCATTCCAACTCTCTTGGACATCAGCGAAACTCCTCTTCATCGACCATTTCGAAACAGCTCAGCCCGAAGGTGCTCATAAAGCACTCCCGGGCGCAGATTCCGCATCCCTTGCAATAGTCCAGACGAATGTCAGGGTACCCTTCCCGGGTCATGACGATCGCCGCATCCGGGCAATAGACATAGCATAGACCGCACTGAACGCAGTGGTCCGGGGTAAAGACCGGCCGCTCGCTCCGCCACCCCCCGGTAAGATACTCCGAGGCGTTGCCCGGCTCCTCCACCACCGCTCCGACGGGGATGTCCCTCCATGTCCACGTCTTTTCTTTGCTGGTCAAGGCCTGATCTCCTCTTTCTCGACTTTTTCGTACGCCGCCCGCAGGGCCTTTTCGTTCTTGGCGGCAATCAGGCCGAACCGGTGGCGCAGCGGTTCGGACACGCTTTCGATATCCACGATACCGGTGGCGCGAAGCAAGGCACCGAGCATCGTAGTGTTCGTGATCGGCCTGCCCAGACACTCCCGGGCGATGCGGGTCGCGTCGACCGCCCACAGGTTCCCCTCGAAATGAAACCGCGAGGCCAATTCCTTCATCGGAAGGTTGGAATTGACAATGAGAGTGCCTCCCTCTTTCAGCCCGTCGGTCACGTCCAGGATATCCAGCAGGGAAGAGTCGAGCACGAGAATCACGTCCGGATCGTAGATCTGCGATCGCAGCCTGATCTGCTCTTCATCGACCCGGGAGAAGGCCAGGACCGGCGCGCCTCGTCGTTCCGGGCCGAAGCTGGGAAAGGCCTGGGCAAACTTGCCTTCTTGAATGGCGGCCAGGGCGAGGAGTTCGGCTGACGTTACAGCCCCTTGCCCTCCCCTGCCGTGGAATCGGGTTTCGATCATCTGAAGAACTCCAGTTCGAGGGAAAGTCGTCGGCCTTGGGATAAGAGGATTGAGTCTGACGCCTCCGTTCTTGTTTGTCAAGGATCCCCAACGAAAACGGCTTTCTTTCGCCAGATAAAACAAGACATCAGGGGCGTGCAGGCCGCGGGGAGGGGGGACTTTCTACAAATTACAAATCCTGTCGCCCCCGGATCGCATCCGTCAGGGTGGCGCCGTCCGTGTATTCGAGGTCTCCTCCCACCGGAATCCCCCGGGCGATCCGGGTAACCTTGACCCCGAAGGGCTTGATCCTCTCCTTCAGGTAGAGGGCCGTGGCGTCGCCCTCGACAACGGGATTCGTGGCAAGGAGGACCTCTTTCACCTTCCCGGCCTTCAGCCGTTCGAGAAGCTCCTTGACGTAGATCTCGTCCGGGCCGATGCCGTCCAGCGGGGAGATCACCCCGTGAAGGACATGGTACTTTCCGCGGAAAGAGCCCGTCTTCTCGATGGCGTACAGATCGTTCGGCTCTTCCACCACACAGATGATCTCGTCGCTGCGTTTGTCGTCCCGGCAGAGGCGGCAGGGGTCCTCCTCGGTGATGTTCATGCAGACCGAGCAGAGCCGGATCTTCTCTTTCACGTCGAGGATCGCCCGGGCAAGCCCCCGGGCATACTCCTCCGGGGAACCGAGGATATGGAAGGCCAGGCGCGAGGCCGATTTTTCTCCGATCCCCGGGAGCTTGGTAAGGGCTTCCACAAGACGCGCAATAGGATCCATGGAGGACAGCCCCTGTTCACATCAGCCCGGGCAGCTGCATGCCGCCCGTGACCTTCGCCATTTCCTCGGAAACCATCTCCTGGGCCTTCTTGAGCGCCTCGTTCACCGCGGCTACCACGAGATCCTGCAGCATGTCCACATCCTCCGGATCTACGACCTCGGGCTCGATCCGGATGGACAGCACCTCCTGCTTCCCGTTTGCCGTAACGGTGACCATCCCGCCGCCCGAAGATGCCTCTACGGTCCGCTCGCCCATCTCCTCCTGGATCTTGAGAATCTGGGCCTGCATCTTCTGGGCCTGTTTCATCATCTGGCCTAATCCACCCTTCTTCATGACTTTCCCCCGTCTCTCGCAATGATACAGTCTGTTGGGACGCCATGTCGCCGGCTGCCGGCGGCGCAGCTTGAAAGATCGCCATGTTCCCGTGAGAGGCTCGCCCGTGCGGTGCCGTCCCGGGTTCCCTCTCCGATTTGCTTGGGCTCCGTCTCCCCCTCTCCCGAAGTCGCCCCGCGCAAATCTCCGAGGGAACCCGGGACGGCACCGCACACGATGAACGCTGCTCACAAACCCATAGCGCCCGTTCCCTGCCGGTCCGTCAACCATGTTCCCGTAGCAGGCACGACTCACCGATCCCCTGTTCCTGCATTGTCGACACGCAACCCGACGTGGGGCCCCCCGGCCGTCTCCCAGAGTCGCGGGCCTCGCTTACGAGTCTGTCTCCTTCTCGTTGCCTTTGTCGGATTCGAACAGTCTTACGTCCTTGATCGTGCCATGGAAGATCTCCATGGCGGTCTTCACCGCCGGGTCGGCTTCCTCCTCCGCGGCCGCCGATGGGACCGCATGGAGGGGGTTCTTCGCCCGCGAGTCTTTCGGCCCTTTCACAGCACAGATCTCGAACCGGACCTGCCCCCCGAAGCATTCCCGGGCGTGCCCGGACAGTGTCTCTCGCGTCTCCCGGCTGCCCAACTGGCTGCACAGGAAGGAATCCTCCTCACAAAACACCTTCACAGCCTCCTCCGTCACCTCCCAGCGCTGCACATCCTCCAGCATCGCCGCCACCATGGCCCTGTCCTTCCGGACCGCCTGGACAAAGCGCTGCCAGGCATCCGGAGCGTGCCACGGAATCCGGGACGACGGAGCGCCCGCAGGCGCCGTCCCCACCCGCCTCGGCCTCTCCTTCTTCACCGGCGGACCGGTCGACGAAGGGCGAGGTCCGGCCACGGCCGGCCGGGAAGCCATGCTCTCCTCGAGGGCCTTGATCTTCTCCAGGATGTCTGCCAGGGGCGCCAGCCGACCGAGTTGAGCCATCTTGATCAGGGTGATCTCCAGCCCCGTACGCGGCAGACTCGACCGGAGGATGTCTTCTTCGGCCTTGAGCAGGATCGAAATAAGGCGCCTCAAATCTTCAGGGCCGGCCTGCATCGCCTGATCCTTCAATTCCCGGATCTCCCCCTCGGCCATCTCCAGCACAGAGGAGGGATCCGGAAGAAGGCGGGCCATCAGGAGGTTGCGGAAGTGTTCGACCAGATCCACGTAGAACTGGTTGAGGTCGCACCCGGAGCGGTAGATCTCGTCCATGACCTCGATCAGCGCCTTCGGATCCTGGCCGAGGATCGCTCCGGAAACCTTGTAGAAATACTCGCGTCCGGCGATACCGAGGATCTCCGCCACGGCCTCATCCGGGACCGACCTCCCGCAATAGGAAATCATCTGGTCGAGCAGGCTCTGCGCGTCCCTCATA
>WFRX01000045.1 GCA_015486285.1 bacterium | reverse complement strand
GCCACACAGTCGTCGCCGCCTCCCGCGGAACCCCCGACCTGTGAGGCCCTGGCCCCCCTCGTCCTGCAAGACCCCTTGACCGGCGGCACGTTTCACTGCTTCGGGTGCAATCGCGTGTGGCAGGGGAAGGTCCCCGTGGAAAGCGGGCGCCTGTTCGTACTGGTTTTCGTCTCCTGTGAACGCCTCAGGGGCGGCGCCTTCCTGGAGCTGCGCGACACGGCGCAGTCCCTTGTGTGGAAGACAGAGGTACGCCAGGGAGATCACGAAACCTTCTGTATACGGCACGAGGGCCTGCCGGGCGATACCCTGTCCCTGCGGCTCCAAGGGGCCCGGAGCCTGCCCTCGGCCGGGAACCTGGTCGAAGAGTTCCGGGGCAGCGTCTATCTGAGGCTTTTCAACGAACGAGGAGAGCCGGTGGAGAGGCCGGTCCAGTGATCCAGCGGAAGAGCAAAGACATGAGCCGGAACCGGCAAGGCAACACCAGGCATTCGACGTTGCACCTTGCATACTCCTTCTCCTGCAATCTGGCCTGCGGGCATTGCATCTTCCGCTGCGGACCCGACGTCCGCGGGACCATGGGCATAGGACGGGCCAGGGCCTTCATCGATCAGGCCGGACGGGCCGGCATCCGGCGCATCGTGTTCACCGGCGGCGAACCCTTCCTCCATCCCCGGGCGCTCCGGACGCTCATCGAGCATGCTTCCGGAGTGGGCATCGAGAGCGCCCTGATCACCAATGCCGCCTGGGCAACCTCGCGGTCTCGGACGAAGGGATACCTCGCGCACCTGCAGAGCATCGGCCTCCGCTCCATGACCGTGAGCACGGATCGATACCATCTTCTCTTCGTGCCCCTCGAACGGGTTCGAGGAGCCCTGCGAGCGGCCATGGAACTTGGATTGGACGGGGGCGTCAAGATCTCCCGTCTGGCCCACGATCCCGTTGCAGAGGGGCTTTGCCGGTCTCTGCGGAGCAAGGCAGCGCGGGTTTTCGTCCAGGAAATCGTGCCCCTGGGCCGGGCCGCCTCCCTCCGGGCCGCACAGAGGCTGCGGCCGGCCACGAGCTTCACGGGAGCAGGGGGTCTCGCGCCGCCGATTCTGCTCCCAAGCGGGGATCTCCTGAGCTGCTGCAACCTGCCCGCAAGGGACGTACGAAGCACAGACTATCCCTTCGTCCTGGGGAATCTTGAAAAAACATCCCTTCGGACGCTCCTCGCCAGGCGCGTCCGGGATCCCCTCCTGACAACGCTCCGGACCCGCGGGCCCGGCGTTCTCTTTGCCCTTCTTGCGCAACGGGAACCCGCCTTTCGGCGATGGGGCCGGTCTCTGTACCAGAGCGGTTGCGACCTCTGTTTCAACCTCTTCTGCAAGCCCCTGGACAAGCGGATGCTGTACGACACGCTGGACCGGCTGAACCGCCACGATCGCTTCATCCCGGGGGAGTTCTCATGAGACCCAGCTCATACGTCCTGTGCGTTCCGCTGCCCGAAACGGAATCGTCCTTGCTGTTTCACGGATACTCCGGCGCCGTAGACCTCGTTTCCACCCGCATTGCGGAATTGCTCACGGGGCCCGGCACTTCAAAAGGGAGATTGAAGGACCGGTTGTCCACGGAGACCCTCGCTCACCTCGCGGCCCGGGGATACGTGACCGAAAAGTCCGTTCAGGCCGAGCAGGCCTATGTAGTCGAACTCGGCAGGCGCGTCCATGAAGTCATGCAAAGACATTCGTCGCCCGGTTTTCTCGTCGTTCCGACGTATGCCTGCAACCTTCGCTGCCCGTATTGCTATGAGAAGGGCCTGCGGCAAAAAGGAAAGGACTGGATGGAACGGCGCATGTCTTCGGAGATGATAGAGGCGGCCTTCGCGGCCATGGACAGGCTCGCCGGGACCGCCAAGCGCCGAAAGGCCTTGACCTTCTACGGAGGCGAACCCCTGCAAAAGGCGAATGAGGCAACCATCCGGCTCCTCCACAAGAGGGCTCGCGAGAAGGGCTTCGAGCACTTTTCCGCCATCACGAACGCCGTCGATCTGGCCAGCTACGAGGACCTGTTGGGACCGCAAGGGAAAATTTCCTTTCTGCAGATCACGCTTGACGGCCCTCCCTCGGTCCACGATCGCCGGCGCTTCTTGCCGGATGGCGGCGGCACGTTCGATCGGATCGTCCGGAATATCGGGCTGGCCATGGAAAGAGGGGTTCGGGTATCGGTACGAATCAACGTGGACCGCACAAACGCGGGCCGGGTAGCGTGGCTGAAGCAGTTTTTTTTCGAAAAGGGATGGACCCGGACACACCTGTTTCGGGCCTACTGTTCCCCGGTCCACGGAAGCGTCTGCGGGAACCGGGGTGAAGGAGGTTTTGCCTCGCACGCAGAAATGCGGGAAGCCATTCAAGGAGAGGAACGAAAGAACGAGGGGCAGGAAAGCCCCTCTTCCTTTCAGACGGACGGGCTTACCCCCGCGTTGCAAAAGAGGATTCTTGCCCACCTCTCGCAGACCGGGGATCTCCCCTTCTGGAGGACCGCCTTCTGCGGAAGCAATATGGCCATGTATCTCTTCGATCCCTTCGGCGATATCTATCCCTGCTGGGAGATCATCGGCCGCCCGGAGCACCGTATCGGCCGGTACGGGCCCGGGCTTTTGACCTTGGACCCGGAGGCCCTCCGTCGATGGCACCATCGGAGCGTGGTGCAGATCCCTGCCTGCAGGTCGTGTCCCTACCTGTTTTTCTGCGGAGGGGGGTGCGAGGCCTTTGCCTATAGGGCCACGGGCCGTTTCGATAAGCCCCACTGTTTTGAATTCCAGAGGCATTTTCAGGAAGCCGCCCTCGGCGCCTACCGGGCGTGGAAGGATCGCCGCCTCGAAACGACTCCTCACAGAGGGGGATAAAGGCGTGGAACCCTCCCTGCATCACACAGTCGTCACCGAGGGCGCCGTTCTTTATCGGGACATCCGGACGTGGAAAGCGCGCATGACGGAAGAACTGCATGGACCGGACGGCACGGCCGCCCCGGGGACCGGTCCTCTCTCGAGAAGACTCACATCCCCATTGCACACATACTATCCTCTTCTCTTTCGGACATTCTGCCGGGATGTCCCCTGGGAAACCGTCAGGGAACTCGCCCGCGCCGACCGCTTCTATGCCGAACACCTGCTTTTCTATGATCGCACGCTGGACGGACCGCGGACCACGGACACAACCGGTCTGTTCCTCGCCCAGCTCGAACACATGCAAAGTCTCAAATCCCTCTATCTCCTGTTCCCCGCCGGTCACCCCTTCTGGGACTATTTCTCCGGCTGTTATCTGGAAACCTGGAAGAGCGTCCGGGAAGAAAGACTCCATCATTTCCGTCGAATCGAAGACTTCCCGATCGCCCGTTTCTGTTCCCTGGCAAAGGGAAAATGCGCCCTCCTGAGGCCCTTTTCCGCGGCCCTCGCATTCCTCGCCCGCAGGACGCATGATCTTCATCGACTCTCCACGTCCCTCGACCAGCATCACATCGGCCTGGTACTCATCGACGACCTTGAAGACTGGCGCCAGGACTTCCAGAACGGCAACTTCACCTACCTCCTGACGCGCGTCATCCAGAAGTGCGGGCTTGTGGAACATGTCCGTTCGGACCGTTCCGTTCCCCAGGACCGCCTCGGTCGGCTCCTCCATACAACCGGCCTGCTGGAAAGGCAGCTTCGACTCGCGGAGATCTTCTTTCAGAAATCGAACGAGACCGTGGGGGCGCTCCCGCTGCCTCTCTGGAAGTCCTTCAACAACGGATTCCGGGCCCGTTGCCGGGCGCTTCGATACGACCTGGCGGAGATTCGCCGCCGCGAGGAAGGGCGCGTTCGGACACGCGCTTCCCGGGGACGAGCCCACACCGCGGACCGAAACGGGCCCTGCAGCGACACCGTTTCACGACAGCTTCGGTCCGCGGCACGCTTCCTCGCCGGTTCCCTGGAGGCCGGAGACGCCTTCCCCCTCTCCCTTTCTCCGCACGCGTACATGTGCCCTTCGACGCGGATCGCCCCATCCCGATTCGTCACCGTGCTCGCCATCAGGTCTCTGCAGACGCTCAAGACGCAGGACCCGGCCATCGACTCGCTTCTGGCGACGACATCCGCCCGGCTTCGCTGGATGCGGGGAACCGACAGGCACCCGGAATTGCCCGCTGCACTGGAAATCCCCTTCGAGCCCATGACACCGCACAGGCGGCGCCTGTCCATCCTGGACCGTTCCTTCACCCCGGCATACGGTCCTATACCGAACGGGCTGTTCTGGGCGAACCTGCTCTACATCTGCTCCACCGCTTCCTTCCGTCCGTCCAGGCTCGGCGCCTTTGTTGCCGACTGTCTCCTCCGAAGCCACTACACCCCCTGGAGCCAGGGTGTCGCCTTCGGACCGGTAGCCCCGCCGTGGACGCGATACGCTTGCAGGCCGCTCCTTCCCCTGCTTCTGTTTTCCCAGGCCCTCGGCACAGATGTCCCCCAAAAGGCCTTTCACGATTACCTGCTCGCCCCGTACCGTGCCACGGGCCTTTGGAACGACACCACCCAGACCGCCCTCACCCTGCTCTGCCTGACGCTCACCGGCTATGACGGGCCCGAGCTGCTTTCGGCGGTCTCCAAACTGGTCGAGGCCCAGGAGCCGGACGGCTCTTGGGCACCCAACGCCGTTTACCGAAAAAGAACCGGTTCCTATTACGGAAGCAGGGCGCTCACCACGGCCTGGTGCATCGAGGCGCTGGCCCGCTCTCAAACACCGGTTGCCCGAGGGCCGTGCAACGGCCGGAAGGCATGAGCTGGAGACCGATGGGACGAACTGTTTCGAAGGAGACACGGGAGGCATCCCTGGCCCGTCTGGAGCTCGAGGCCGGGCGGGTGGCCGAGGCCATGTCGTCTCTGCGCGGCGAGTGTTTGAAGCGGCTTCGCGGCGCCTTTGGAGTCCCTCCTCTGCGGGAAGATTCCGCCCATTCCCGGCGCTCCTCCCGAGGCGCCGCGAACACGGGGTTTTCCCCCTTCTACTATTACCCCTTTCTCTTCGCCGGAGCCTTTCCATCGGTCAGGATGGACGACTTCCGCACCCTGGCCCTGGCCAACCGGATTCTCCTGGAGGCGATCCTGATCGCGGACCGCAAGATCGACGAAGACCAGCCCTGGTCTCCCACGGACTTCTATCTCCACGATATCTACTTCCACAAGGCCCTGGAGTTGCTCCTCCCCCTGTTTCCGCTGGATCATGCGTTCTGGCAAAAGACCCAGGAGTGGTTTCTCCAACATGCACGGGCAATCATCAAGGAACAGAGCCGCCACCGTCACCGGCTTTGCCGGTACACTCGGGACGAATTCTACGAGATCGCCACCGGCAAGGTCGCCCTCATCAAGACCACCGTGCTGGCTATGGACCTCCTGTCCGGGGCCCCCGGGCCCCTTGAGACACGCACGGCCATCCTGGAGTCCCAGGATCGGTTTCTTGCCGGATTCCAATGCTTCGATGACCTGCGGGACTGGAAGCAGGACCTGCGGCACCGGAACTTCTCCTTCCTGCTGACCCGGGCCCTCACGGAAGGGAACCTTTCCCATCTCCTTCGAGGAAACGACCCGCTTCCGCAAGAAGACGTAGGGCGGGTCCTCTATTACCGGGGCATCGCTGAGGAACAGCTTGGCCTGGCGGAGGAATATTTTCAGGGCGCCATCGACCTCGTCGGAGAAATCGATGTTTCCGATTGGACGAACATGATCAGGGAATTCCTTCGCCACTGTCATACCCTGCGTAGAGACCTGGCGGAGATCCGAAGAAGATCGACCCGGAAAGGGACACCCAAAGGGATCGAGGCGTGTCTTTCAGGGGCCCTGGACTTCATCGTACGGTCGGCAGGGCCCTGCGGCGGCTTTTCCCTGGCCCGATCATCGTACCCGTACATGACCCCATCAAGCCCCCTGGCTTCTTCCCGCTTCGTCACTTTCTGCCTGTGCGCAGCCCTTGGCCCTCTTCAGGGAATGGACGCCCGCCTCCCTCCCCTCCTGGGCAAGGCATCGCGGTGGCTCAACCGGGCTCAAAGGAGTGTTGTCGACACGTCTCTGCCGGCCCCGCTGGAGGAATCCTTTGCCGGCATCGCCACCGGCGAACCGGAGCCGGCCATCTTCGACGAGGAGCCGGACAACCCACGCGCACTCCCACCGCACGGCCTCTTTTGGGCCTATCTGCTTTTCACCGCCGCCCGGAAAGGACTTCGTCTTCCAAAGCTGGAATCCCGGGTCCGAGACAGTATCCGGCAGGCGGACTACAGGCCCTGGACCCACGGCGGCCCGGGTGGATCCTCGCTCCACCCCCCATCCCGGGGCGTATGCCACCCGCTGGTCCCCCTGGTCCTGTTCTGTGGGGCCATGGGCTCTCGCCTGCCTCGTATGCCGATCCACGAATATGTGCTTCGACGGTGCCGGACGGCAGGGGCCGAAAACAACCCCACGGAAACCGTACTGCGTCTCCTCTGCCTTCTCTCAGCGGGCTACCGGGGACCTGAAGCGTCTCTGGCGGCCGATCAACTCCGACGCACCCAGGAGCCCGACGGCTCCTGGTCTCCAAATCCCCTGTACGAAATGGAGCAGCTCTTTTATGGAAGTCGGGCGCTCACCACGGCCTGGTGCCTGCTCGCCCTCTTTGTCTATCACCTGGGCCCCCGTCTCCCCGCCGGTGGGGAAAAGGATCCTCGGCCCCCCGACCGGCAAACTCCGAGTCCGGCGATCGTCTTGCATGAAGGCCTCCCAAAGCGGCTCGACGGCTCGGCCCGGTCCATGGTGAACAAACTCCTCGCGATCCTTCTCCCGCCGTGGCCCCACACTCTCTACATCGGCCATTGGCCGGCCATGCCCCCGCATTTCCTGTTGCACACGGGACAGGGGATCGTCGCCGGCGTAAACACCGACCCGCGCCATGCCGAACCCGCTCTGTCGACGGGCCGAAGGCCCCTGAACGTGGAGATCGCCATGGCCATGATGTCGGCCCACCGCTGCCTCAGAATGGGCGCGCTCAGGGATCGCCTGGAGCGAGCCTACGTCGGCGGCGCGGCGTTGCACGCATGCGCGGAGATCTGGCCCCGTCAGCCCCCCTGGGATCGACTCGGAATGACAAAAATGGACTGGGACTGGTGCCGCGAGCATGAACCGTTCCTGTGGGAAGAGCTCAGGAGGTTTCTCCTTCATCCCGCCCCCGGACAACTTCCTTTCCGATGGCTGCTCCCCGACGCGCCCGCAGCTTCCGGTTCCCCCATCCCCCGGGGGGCTTGTCTTTTTCTGGGAAAAAGCCTTTTTTCAGGCCCTGCGGACGGGCGCAGAAAGGGCCTTCGAATCAACGACCTCCTTGGGAACAGCCGAGCCGACATCCTGCGCATGTTCCGCCGGAAAGCCGGCCTCGACAGCAACGAGCATTCGGTCACATAGGACGCCTTTTATGGCAACAACAAAAAGGCAACTCGCAGATATGGTTTCCCTCTCGCAGACGGAAGGCCCGCCGGTTTCCCTGGAAGAACTGGAAAGGCGGCTCGAGAGTCAGATGGCCGCAGTACCGATGACCTTCGATGACGCCCATTGCCTCTACTATCTATGCACCACTCGTTGCAGCGGAACCAAGTGTCCGGTCTATTGCGAGTGCGACGTTGTGGTGGACCTGGGAGGAAGTGCAGATGGCCCGTAAGAAACAGACAGAATGGCTTCCCATCGTACATCCGCGCCATCACGGGGTGCCCCTGGACGAACTGGAAAACCGGCTCGAAATGCAGCGGGCCGTTTTTGTGGACTCGGCGGTGGCCTGCTACGCGGATTTCTGTCCGAGTGATTGCATGGCGCACTGTGCGTCCGGCTATTCCGGGTGCTCGGATCTCTGTGGATGTGACGGCACCATGTGTGCCGCTGAGTGCGGCTCTCTGTGCGCGGTGGACAGTTGCCTCGTGGACATCCTTTAAGAAGGTCCTGGATGGCTTACGAAAAAATACAGCCTTTGCGGCGTAGCGACTTGCAGGGTATTTCCCTGGAGGAGTTGGAACACCGGCTCGAAATGCAGCGGCTTCCCGCCACGGAAGAGGAATACTGCAGCATGAATGTGTGTACAGGGGACTGTGCGGAAGGGATATGGTGTGCCGGCGGGTTTTGCGGCTGCGACGGCGAGCTTTGCTTCTGCCACGGAGACTGTACGAACTACTGCTTCGATCACTGTCAGGATGGAGGAGGATGGTGACGGCCCCGAAGGGACAAAAGCAGGCCCCGGCGCCTTCCGTGATGGTTTCCTTGAAGCAGCCCTGTCTCTCTGTTGAGGAGCTGGAACGACGGCTGGAGGCATCGCGCCTCTATCTGCTTCATCCGGACCCCTGCGATTGCCTGGGCGCATTGTGTCAGTGTGACGGGCAGGATTGCATCGGGGTCTGCGAGGCCCACTGCCTGGTCCATTACGGTTGATCCACGCGGGGGCAATCATGGACGAAGAGATCCGGAGGCTGACGGAATCCGTGGACGATGCACTCCTCAGCATCGAAGCGATGGAACAACGCCTTCACATGGAGGCCCTCGACGCCTGTCCGGCGGACGCCTCTCTCTGTGTCTGGTTCGCCTGCACGGATGTCTGCCCCCCCGGAGGATGATATGGCTTGTCGCCGCAAAAAAGGCGCTTCGCGGGAAAGTCCGACCGAGGCCTCCCATACCCCGATCCATGACGAGTTCGGCCTTCCCCGTGATTCGGAGGAACTCGATCTCAGGTTGGAGGCGGCTTTTCCGTGGATCGGCGATTTTCATTCGGATGAATTGTGCGTCTGGGCATGTGCCTGTTTTCTCGTGGATGGGAGTCTGCCGTGAAAGACGAGCTCGACAAACTCATCGAAGAACTGGAGGAACGCCTCGAACAGGCCTGCATCGGGTTCGATACGTGTTTTGGAGCATTCTGCTGGCAGTTTGCCACGGGCTATCTCTGCCCCGACGCCTGCGGGATGTACTGCCAGCCCTTCCATGGATGCGATCCATACTGTTATGAATAGGCCTGTTGCCTTCCCGAAGCTCCGGCCCGGGATATCCATCGTTCCCTTCTTCTCCAGTGCCGACGAGAAGACCTACCTTGTCCTCCTCTCCGACGGGCGATCGCTGCAGACGACAAGGCGGCTGTATGAACTGATCACCCATCTGGATGGGTCGAATCCTCTCGATGAAATCGCCCGAAGCCTGTCGGAATTGTGGGATTGTCCGGTCCGGCCGGCAGACGTTCAAGCCTGGATCGAGCGATACCTCACCCCCTACGATCTTCTCGAAACCGCTTCCTGCCGGCCCACATCCGATCCCTCTTCCCCCTTGAAGCCGAAGGCCCCTAAAGGGATCCCGCTGATCCCCGCCAGGCACGCCCTGCCGTTGAGCCGGCGCCTGTGCCTTCTCTTCCGCCCTCTGTTCTGCCTCCCCCTCCTGTGGGCCTCCATGGCCTGCCACGGCCTCCTCTATTACGAATTTCTCTCCGGGCCGTCCGCCGGGGGCGCGGCCTCGATTCCCGCATCGGGTTTACCGGCCGGGTATCTCCTGATCCTTTTTTCCGTCCTGTTCCATGAGTTCGGCCACCTGTCCGCCTGTACCTACTTCAACTGCCCCCACGGAGAAATCCGTTTCGGGCTCTACCTGGTGTTTCCCGTGTTCTATGCCAACGTCTCCCCTGCATGGCGCTTGAGCCGGAAGCAGAGGATCGTTGTGGATCTGGGAGGCATGTATTTCCAGATGCTCCTGACCATCCCCCTGTTCTTCCTGTTCCACGCCACCGGCGGACCGCTCTGGCGGCTCCTCTTCCTGGAACTCGATGCGATGATCCTTTTCTCTCTGAACCCCTTCCTGCGATTCGACGGCTACTGGCTCTGTTCGGACCTCCTGGGCGTCCCGAATCTCGGCTCGCGCTCCCGGCTCCTGATGAGACGCCTGTGGGGCCGTCTGCTGGGAGGGCCCTCCATCGAGGAAGCCCCCCTTCTGAAAATCCGTCCGGGGGCGCGGCTCGGACTCGCAATCTATGCGATCGGCACCTATCTCTTCGGCGGCCTGGTTCTTGTTTTCCTTTGTCGGATCCTGCCAGCCCGCATACAGGCCTTTCCCGCTGACGTCGGGGAACTCGTACGGGAGGCTCTGTTTGCATGGTCCCACGGAAATGTCGGGGGGGCTACGGTCAAACTGCTGCAACTCCTTTTCCTGTGCGTCATGTTGCTGGCCACCGGCCGGATGCTGGTCCGGGCCGGCCGGCCGGCGGCAAGAGGAGCGAAGCGCCTCGTTCGTGAAGGGCTCTCTTTCAGAAGGATCCGGCTCAGGGATAAAGGGCGAGGCTCTCCAGGCCGGATGTCTCCGGCATTTCGAAGACCACGTTCATGTTCTGGACGGCCTGGCCCGAGGCACCCTTGACCAGGTTGTCGATCACCGAAACGACGAGGATCGTCGCGGACCGGGGGTCATAGCGCACCGCGATCTCGCACCGGTTCGTGCCCCACACATCCTTGGTGCGGGGGAGTTCGTCTTCGGCGAGCACGGTGACGAAGGGCTCCTGGTCATAGAATCCCCTGTAGAGTTCGGTAAGTTCGCTCGTGTCCACCTCGCGGACCGGCTTGCAGTAGGCCGTGACGAGCATACCCCGGATCATGGGAATCAGGTGAGGCACAAAGGTGACCGGGGTCTTCCGGCCCGACAGGAGGGAGAACTCCTGTTCGATCTCCGGGATGTGGCGGTGCCGGGCAGGGCTGTAGGCCTGGAGATCCTCGGTCGTCTCCGAGAAATGGGTGCGCAGGTTCAGGGAACGGCCTGCCCCGGAGACCCCCGACTTGGCATCGATCACGATCGAATCGGGGCGCGCGACCCCTTCCCGGAGGATGGGGGCCAGGGCGAGGATCGATGCGGTGGGGTAACACCCCGGGTTGGCCACGATCCGGGCGCCGGGCAGGCGGGAGCGGTAGAGTTCGGTCAGGCCGTAAACGGCCTCTTCGAGAAGGTCCGGAGCCGTGTGCCTCTTTTCGTACCACTCCTCGTAAACCTTCGGGTCCTTCAGGCGGTAATCGGCGCTCACGTCGATGACCCGGCAGCCGGCCTCGAGGAATTCCGGGACGATCGAGACGGCCACGCCGTGGGGCGTTGCCATGAAGGCCAGGTCGGCGTCCCCCGCGGCGCCCGCGTCCAGGGGTTGGAAGACCCGTTCCGGGAGCCCCCGCAGATGGGGAAAGACCTCGTGGAGGCGTCTCCCCTCGTTGGTCTTTCCCGTCATGAGCCAGATGATTTCAGCCTGAGGATGCAGCGCCAGGAGCCGGATCAGCTCACAGCCCGTATAGCCTGCAGCGCCCGCAATCCCCACTTTGACCTTTTTCATTTCCTTCTCCCTTGATTTTTGCCCTCTCTTCCTTCCATGATAGGGCATGGGGACGAAAATCGTCTTATAGTATCGAAACCCCTTCGGGGGAGCAACTCCTGAGGCGGCACACGCCGCTCAAGAAGATCTACAACGGTCTAAAATGCCATCCAGGATCCGGGAAGCCATCGCCTGCGTTGTCGAAGGCCGGCATCTCACCATGGAGGAGATGACCCTCACCATGGAGGAGATCACCTCCGGCCGGGCCACCCCGGCTCAGATCGCCTCCCTGATCACCGCCCTCCGCATGAAGGGGGAGACCGTTGAAGAGATCACCGCCGCGGCGCGCGTCATGCGTGCCAAAGCGATCCCGATCCGGGTCCCCGGGGGCCCGGGCGTCCCTGTCCTCGTCGACACATGCGGGACCGGCGGAGACCGGACCGGCACCTTCAACATCTCCACGGCGACCGCCTTCGTCGTTGCCGGCGCCGGCTTGCGCGTGGCCAAGCACGGCAACCGGTCCGTGTCGAGCGCCTGCGGCAGCGCGGACGTCTGCGAGGCCCTCGGCATCAACCTCGATCTCTCCCCGGAGGAGGTCGCCCGTTCGATCGAGGAACACGGTATCGGATTCCTCTTCGCGCCCGCCCTGCACGGCACCATGAAGCACGCCGTAGGGCCCCGCGGAGAGATCGGCATCCGCACCATCTTCAACATCCTGGGCCCCCTGACCAACCCGGCCGGCGCAGAGGTACAGGTCGTTGGAGTCTTCCGAAAGGATCTCCCCGCACGCATGGCCGAGGTCCTGGGCAGGCTCGGGTGCCGCAGGGCGCTGGTCGTGCACGGGGAAGACGGAATGGATGAAATCACCACGACAGGCAGGACCGAAATCGCCGAGTGGGCGGACGGCGACGTCCGGAGGTACACCGTCCATCCGGAGGATTTCGGGATGCCTGTAAGCACGGCCGAAGAGCTTCGGGGAGGCGGTGCGGAAGAAAACGCCCGCATCCTCCTCGATCTCTTCGAGGGCAGGAGGGGAGCAAAGCGTGATATCGTCCTGTTGAACGCCGGTGCGGCCCTGTACGCCGCAGGGGCCGCCGACACGATCGCCGAAGGGGTCGCCCTTGCCGGGCAGGCCATCGATGAGGGAAAGGCCATGGAAAAGCTCCGGGCCACGGTCCGCCACTCGAACCGGCGGTCATAGCGGGCCGACCTTCCCTTCATGAGGACACGGACATGAAACAACGAACCTTTCTCTGGACGTTGCTGAGTTTCCTCCTCGGCATGGCTGTCGCCTATGGCCTGGTCATCTTGGACCGGAAGGCATCGGTTCCAAGGCTGGCATCGACGGACATCTTCGAGGTGGTCGCCCCCGATGGAAACATCCTCCGGCTCAGCTACGAGGAGATCGAGCGCGAGAGGCGGGAACTCCGCGACCTCCGGCAGCGGAGCAGGAAGGTCCCGAAGGCCGTCACACCGCAAAGGGGGTGGAAGGAGGCCCGACGGCTCCCGACTCCGCAGCCGCCGGAGGCGAATGCGGTTCCCCGCCGGGCCTCGGCGGAGAGACCCGCGGACCAGGCTCTGAAGGGCCTGTTCGCAAAGATCTTCAGCCAGCCGATCATGCAGGACCTGATGCAGGCGCAGATCACAAGGAGGACGGGGGAGCTGGCAGACGTACTCGACCTCACGGAAGAGCAACGGGCGAGCGTTGAAAAAGCGCTTCGGAAGAGGAAACCGACCGTGTCGGTCGGGGGATCCGGCCCCTCGTCAGGACCTGCCCCGGAGGAGGAGCAGGAGCCCGAAACCACCCTCGAGGATGATCTTCAGACGATCCTCACCCCCGAACAATACCAGAGATACCAGGAATATACCGGGAAGAAGCGCGCCCTGGCCGGCGCACCCGGCCTGGACAGACAGATCTTCGAACTCGAGTGGCGCCTCGGACTCACGGAGGAACAGGAAGCGCCGGTGCGGCAGGCCCTGAATGAAGAAGCGGAACAGTTGGAGCTTCTCTCCTCCTCTCCCGCCCTTGGAAGCAACCCCTCTCCCGCCGATCGTCTCGAGGAACGCCTTGCCAGGCGAACCGCCGTGAACAGGGAAACCGCCGAGAAGATGAAAACCGTCCTGGATGAGGACCAGTACGAGGCCTTTCTGCGATATCAGGCGGAGAGAGACACGGAAACGCGCCTGCTCAAGCATCTGATCCGGGAAGAGCGGGCAGGCGCGACGCCCGCTACGCCGTAAGCATCTTTGTCAACCGGGCCACACGTTTTCCGAGCTTCCTCGCGTTCTCCTGCGCCTTCTCGTCCGGCGCACCCACACAGGCTGTACCGTAATGGCCCGTCGCATCGAGAGGATCCCCCACGACGATCATGCCGTAGATCAAAAGGGCATGGAGAATCGACAGCATCGTGGTTTCCTTCCCTCCGGTGGCATCCCCGGAGGTGGCAAAGGCAGCCCCTACCTTGCCCTCCATCTTCTTTCGACTCGCCACGAACCGGTCCAGGAGATCCTTCAGCGGAGCGGCCATGCCTCCGAAATAAACGGGAGAGCCCACGATGAGGCCGTAGCTTTCCTCGAATTCCTCCCGGGTGACCTCAGCGGTGGACCGGAGGAGGCAGTCTACCCCCTCGACCTCTCCGACACCCTCGACAATCGCCTCGGCCAGCTTTTTCGTGTTCCCCGAGCGTGAATAGTAAAGCACCAGAACGTGCATGCGATCCTCCCGAATGGTTTCCGTGCCTGGGGCCTGTCTCGCGTCCGGCCCGGGTCGCCTTTGGCGTCCTTATAGCATACTCCCGGCCTGGAATCGAGCAATTTTCGGCCGGAATCTTTCGCGACTTTCCTCGCATTCCGGTATGCCCCTTACGCCTCAACCGCCCGTTTCCGGTCTCCGGGAGGCGGCAAAGAATCGCGTCCTATAAAATATATTTTATGTTGTATTATTATACAGTTACAATGATATATTAAAGTTGTTTATAAAGTTACGGCATGGGCCCGCGTGCGCTCCGGAGGTTCAAGCCGGGGGCTTCCGGATGGAAAGCTCGAGGGGGCGGCCCCCTGCCGAATCGAGATCAGTCGCTCGTCAGGTCTTCGAGGTTCGTGGTGGTTCGCGCCTTCTCGAGCTTCTCCTCAAAGGCGTCGCCAAGGTCCACCCCGAGTTCCTGCATCCGCTTCTTCGCACGCAGGCCGATGTTCCGGTTGTCCCGGTAGTAGGCCTCGTCCGGCTGCCTGCTCGTATCCAGAGCGGCCAGCCGATCCGCCTCGGTCCGGTGGATAGCGACCCGGGATATGAGCCTCTTGAGCCGGCCCGATCCGCAGTGTCTGCACTTCAGGGCCCCCTCATCTTCTCTCTTGAGGACAAGCCTCGTATCCTTCCTGCCGCAATCCTCGCACGCATATTCATGAAGAGGCATAGACTGACACTCCTTTTACACCCAGTACCGCAGCCCGGTCCTCTTGCGGACCTCTCCGATCGTGCGGGCGGCCACGTCACGCGCCTTCCCGGCGCCCTGCTTCAGGATGGCGTGGAGCCGATCCTGGTCCGCCAGAAGCGCTTCTCTCTTTTCCCGGTAAGGCGCGAAAAATTCCCAGATCCTCTCCACGAGATCCTTCTTCACTTCACCGTATTTCAGCCCCCCCGCCCGGTAGCGCTGCGCCAGATCCTCTTTCTCGTCCCGGGACAGGAAAAGCGAGGCGATGGCGAACAGGTTGCACTTGTCCGGATCCTTGGGCGCCTCCACAGGGGTCGAATCGGTCACAATGCCCATCACCTGCTTCTTGAGGGTCTTCTTATCGCAGAAGATCTCGATGCAGTTCCCATAGGATTTGCTCATCTTCTGCCCGTCTGTTCCGGGAATGATCGCAACGTCCTCATCAATTTCCGGCTCCGGAACCACGAAGGTTTCCCCAAAATCGTTGTTGAATTTGATCGCAATGTCCCGTGCCACCTCGAGATGTTGCTTCTGGTCCTTACCGACCGGTACGCGGTCGCTTTGATACAGAAGGATGTCGGCGGCCATCAGGACCGGGTAAGCAAAAAGCCCGTGGTTTGCAACGATCCCCTTGGCGACCTTGTCCTTGTAGGAGTGGCATCTCTCGAGGAGGCCCATGGGCGTCAGATTCGACAGGACCCAGGTCAGCTCGGTCACCTCGAGTACGTCCGACTGCACCCAGAAGACCGACTGTTCCGGATCCAGTCCGAGGGAGAGAAAGCCGGCGGCCGCCTCCCGCGTGTAGGACGCCAGGACGTCCCCCCTGGGCAGGGATGTCATGGCGTGAAGGTTCGCGATAAAGGCAAAAAGCTCCTGCTTCTCCTGGTATTCGATCATCTTTTTCATCATGGCAAAATAATTGCCGATGTGAAACGATCCGGAGGGTTGTATCCCCGAAAGAACCCGCATTCTACCGCCTCCTCGAGCAGCGCACACGTTCAGCCTTTGCAGTTCACTCCTTCAGCGACGCAGGCCTGTTATTATAGATCCCCCGCGGGTCCGCATCAACCTCGCCACACATCGACCTGCCTCCCGAAGGCCCTGCTCGCCTCATCGTACAGGACTTCGAGACGTCCATGGTACCTTGGGGAGAAATGAAAAGGAACGAGGCGCCTCACCTCCGCCCGTCTCGCCAGCCACCCGGCCTGTCGGGCGGTCAGATGCCGCCTTTCACCCGCCCGGCTCCGGTCCTCTTCCGAGAAGGCCGCCTCGCAGAAGAAGAGATCCGCCTCCCGGGCGAGCCGGAGGATCCCCTCCACGTTCCCTTCCGTAAAGGCCGCATCCGTGACGTAAACGATCTTCTGCCCCCGCGAGATTCGCAGAATCTCTTCACGAAGCGTCCCAAGAGACATCTCCCGCGCGGCATCCTCTGCCCCGGAAGCCGGGACACGGATCCGCGTCTCCGCCGGCTCCCCGTTCATGACCGCCTCCTTCAGGGCCCGGAGCCATGGCCCGACACGGAGGCCCAACCCCTCCAGCCGCACCTTGTCCACGTTGATGTGCTGCTTCTCCTCCAGGCAATAGGCAAGGCAGGGAATATCGTGCTCGAGCAGGGCCGCGCTCACCCGGAGGCCCGGCTCCTCCAGGATGACCGGGGCCTCGCTCAGGGGCGGAAGCGGGGCCAGCGCGGTCCGGGCGAATCTCTCGCTGCATGGAAAACAGGCCGCGTGCAAAGGGCCCTCCCCGACCTCGAACACGCTGACCCGGAAATCGTACGGATAGTTCTCCACCAGGTTCCAGCTGTAGCCGTCGAGCTTGGCCCCCACGCGCCGGGTGAATCCGGGCGGCCCGTACAGGGCCAGGGCCTTGTCCCTGCCGAGATGCAGCCGGAGAACCTGGTCGAATCCGATGAAATGATCCACGTGGGTATGGGAGACGAAAACATGGGAAACCTTGAGCAGGCTCCGGGCGCTCATCAGGTGGAGGTCGCCCATGTCGAAGAGGATCGCCCTTCGTGCATATTTGAAGTTCGCGTAGACGGCCGGATCCCCTTCCGGGCCGTTTACGAGACGGGGAAGAATATCGGGTCGCATCGATTCCTTACGTTCCGTTGGACGTCCTCATGCATGTGCCAAGGCCGCATTATTCAACTTGAAGGCACCATTGTCTAACGTTATAATGCAGAAACGCAATGT
>WFRX01000044.1 GCA_015486285.1 bacterium | reverse complement strand
GGTGTGCACGGCCTCCTGTGCCAGGAAATGAAGCCGGTCTTCTTGCTCGCCCATGGGATGCTTGTACCGACTCCCCGGTCACACGTCAAGTACGCCTGTCAGGGGCCGGACAGACGGCCGTGATCCCGCCTCTTCGATGGGATCGAAGAATTTCGCGTGGGAATTCTAATTGTCGCTGAAGGGAAAATATACTTGGGGTTGAACACCGGATGTCTTTCAACCGCTCCGTCCCCGCCTCGAGGCGCCTGGACCTCAGGAGCAGATCCACCAGGGGTATTCGGACCGCCGGTTTGGGCTATCGTCGAAATCCTCTATTGGGTGAACAGATGGAAAAACGACGGCAGGCGGATATGGAGGAACCCTTCAGGCCAACCACAGTCGCAATTGCTTAAGCGATGGCACGCCCCCATGGTGTTTGACTTTCCCGTCCACAACCAGAATCGGTGTCATTAATATGTCCACAGAGTCAGCCTTTTCCTGGCATGGACGAAGCGCATCATCCAGCTCGGGCGACCAGAGTCTGGCGATACCTTCGATTTGATCTATGTCCTCGGGTTGACTTGGCGGCTCTTTTGCAATTGAGCGAATTTGATCCCAGTCCATATCAATCTCTGCCTTTGCGGCGACATGTTTTGCCGTTCCAGTCTCCTTTCCAATTGAGTCGGCAAACACTCGCGCATCAGAATCAGTGTAGATCAGGTGTCTGATATTTAAAGTTAAAGGCACACCCATTTCCCCGCGGATCCTCTCCACCCGCTGCCGGGCCAGGTCGCAGCGAGGACAGGGAGGATCAACACCGATGATCCAGACTTCTTTGGCCATTACTTTCCTCCTTTCCTTGCTCAATGTTCCAGGGATAGTGCCAGGTATCACAATCTCACAATCCTCCAATGTCAGCTTTGATCAGCACCTTCGGCCTCTGCAGCGCAGGGGCCAGGGGCTTCTTCGCTGGGTATTGTGAGATTGTGATACCTGGCACCCTACATTCTTGATGATTGATCTTGATCAATCCGGTTGATCAATAATCAAGGTTTGACCCCGGTTTGAACTCCACGATTCCGCGGAATCGCGGCGCGCCCCCTCACACGCCGTCATTCCCTCGGGAGCTGTTACCGGGCATCGCCATGGCCCTCAGAAGGCCGTGATGGACTCATCGAACCTGCCCCAGACCCGGCGCAGAACCTCGCACATCTCGCCGAGCGTGGCGTAGGCGCGCACGGCCGAGATGATGGGGGGGATCAGGTTCTCTTTCGGGTCCTCGGCGGCCTTTTGCAGGGCGGAGAGGCTCGACGCCACGGCCTTGGGGTCGCGGGTCTCCTTCAGCCTTTTGAGCCGCCGGGTCTGCTCTTCCCGGACGGCCTTCTGGTCCACCGAGAAGATCTCGCCCGCCTGCCGGCCGAGCCCGCCCGCCACGGACTTCCGGTAGCGGTTCACGCCGACCACCACCTGCTCTCCCGAGTCGACGGCCTTCTGAAAGCGGTAGGCCGCCTCCTGGATCTCCCGCTGGTAGTAGCCCTTCTCCACGGCGGCGACCGCGCCTCCCATCGCCTCGATGCGGTCCATCTCCTCCCTGACCTTGCGCTCGAGCTCCGCGGTGAGCCACTCCACGTAATGGGAGCCGCCCAGGGGGTCGGCCACGTTCGTCACCCCGGTCTCGTGGGCGATGATCTGCTGGGTGCGCAGGGCCATCTGCTGCGCGAATTCGGTGGGGATGGAGTGCCCTTCGTCGAAGCAGGACAGGGCGAGGGACTGGACGCCCCCGAGCACGGCCGCCAGGGCCTGGAAGGCGGCCCGCACGATGTTGTTCTCCGGCTGCTGGGTGGTCAGGCTGGAGCCGCCGGTCTGGGTGTGGGTTCGGAGCATGCAGGAGCGCTCGGATTGCGCGCCGTAGCGGCCGCGGATCACCTCCGCCCAGATCTTGCGCAGGGCGCGGTACTTGGCCACCTCCTGGAAGAAATCGTTGTGCGTGTTGAAGATCCAGGAGATCCGGGGGGCGAAGTCGTCGATGGCGAGCCCCCTCTCCAGGACGGCGTCCACATAGGCGATCGCGTTGGCCAGGCTGAAGGCCATCTCCTGGACCGCGGTGGATCCGGCGTCCCGGATGTGGTAGCCGCTCACGCTGATCGCGTTCCACCTGGGAATCTCTTTCGCGCAGGTGGCCATCAGGTCCGCGGCCAGCCGGACGGAGGGCCGCGGGGGGTAGATGTAGGTTCCCCGGGCCACGTACTCCTTCAGGATGTCGTTCTGCACCGTGCCGCTGAGCCTGTCGGCCGGCACGCCCTGCTTCTCGGCGACCACCACGTACATGGCGAGCAGGATCGCGGCGGGCGCGTTGATGGTCATGGAGGTCGTGACCCGGTCCAGGGGGATGTCCTTCAGGAGGAACTCCATGTCCTCGAGCGAATCGATGGCCACGCCCACCTTGCCCGCTTCGCCTTCGGCCAGGGGGTGGTCGCTGTCGTATCCCATTTGGGTGGGCAGGTCGAAGGCCACGCTCAGGCCGGTCTGCCCCTGCTCCAGGAGGTACCGGAACCGCTTGTTGCTCTCCTCCGCGGTAGCATAGCCCGCGTACTGCCGCATGGTCCAGAGGCGCGTCCGGTACCCGGCCTCGTAAAGCCCCCTCGTGAAGGGGAAACGGCCCGGGTCGGCCGGCTCCTCGGCGCCCCTGTCCCGCGCCGTGTAAAAGGGCTGCAGCGGGATCCCCGACGGATTGTGGACCGCCTCGACGGTCCCTTTGTCGGCGGCTGCCTTCCGGGTCTTGCCGGTCGCCTTGTTCTTTCTCGTCTTCTTCTGGTCCGCCATGAAGGCCGTCCTCCGTTTTCCAAGCAAGTGTTGTCGCGCTCCGACTATAGGAGGCTGATCTCAAGATACCCCATACAAGATACCATACCCCCCATGAAGGGATGCAAGGGGGGGCGACAAGGTGGCGGCGCTTCCTCCCCGTCTTCCGCGTCCCTTGACAGGGCCCCGGATCAGAACCTAGGGTCTTTCGTCAGGGCCTCCTGCCTTCGCTTCGGAAGGCCGAGCGAGGTGAAAGGGGGGAAAGACCGGCTGTTCGGGCCCGGGGGGACTTCTATGACCGTCAGGAGGGAAATCGAGATCAAGCTGCGGCTGGAGGGCAGGGCGGAGTACGACAAGCTGTGCCGCGCGCTGGGCGCCCCTGAGGAGGAATGGGAGCAGGTCAACCACTACTTCCGCTCGGAGGACGGCAGGATTCCCGGGCGGGAGGGCGTCATCCGGGTCCGCCTGGAGAGGGGCCGGGCCGTCCTCACCGTGAAGCTCGGGGCCTTGAAGGACGGCCTGGCGAGCGCCCGGGAATTTGAGGAGCCGTGGCGGGGCCCCCTGGAGGAGATCCCCCCTTCCTCCGACGCGATCTGGGGGGCCGGGCACGCGGGCCTCGAGGCCCTGGAGCGGAAGGCGGGCAGGCGCTTTCCCCTGGTCTGGATCGGCAGGATGACGAACCGCAGGAGGCTCTACAGGACCCCCGACGGCCTCCGCCTGGAAGTGGACGCGAGCCGGTTCCCGGACGGGGAGGAAGATTACGAGGTCGAGGTGGAGACCGACGACCCGGAACGGGACCGCGGCCTGCTGGAGGCCCTGCTCGCGAGGTCCGGCGTACGCTTCACCCCCCAGCCCGCCACCAAGTACCAGCGCTTCCTCCAGCACCTCGGCGACGGCTGAAGGGCCTCCGGATGCGGCATGGGGGGAGTCCGCCCCGCCGCCGCCGCGGCCCGCGCCCTGGGGCAGGGCGGGATAAAAGCCGAGGCCGAGCCTGAACCCGGGGCCGTTGTGGCCTCACAATCCTTCGGGGATTTTCCGGAACGCTTTCATCCGCATTTGCATATATTGGCTACCGATTGGGGCTGCATTCGACGCGCACACGGCCTCCATACTCCATACGACCGCCGCGCCCATCACGACAAGTTCGACGGCTCCGCCTACCACGCCAAGAGCGGCGAGGAGATTCCCCTGGAGGCTCGCATCATCGCGGTTTCCGACGTCTACGATTCCCTCACGAGCGACCGCCCCTACCGGAAGGCCATGTCCCCCTTCGAGGCCGGAAATTTCATATCCCGGTCAGGCCGCGAGCCTCAGCGCGTCGGTCGGCCAACGTTTCCGGTGCATACGGGCGGAAGATGCCGAAGGGGCAGCGGGCAGTTTCGGGAATTTGGCCTCGAGGGTTTCCTTGAGGATGCCGATGCGCCCTTGGATCATGTCCACCGCGGCTTCCGTCTGGTCGCCGAAAACGTCGCCCAGTTGAGTCCTGATGAACGCGCGATCCCACTTCTGCATCGCCTGGACGGTCGTGGCAAAATCGTCGTAGCTGAGATGCTGGTGGACGTTCCGTAGCCTCGTGTAGACCGGGAACCGATGGCCTTCGGCGCCCATCATCAGGGCTAGCCTGAGTTTCATCATCTGCCGCTGCGCCTCAACCGGGTTCGAGGAAAGAGTATCCGTCCCCAGAACGCTAAGCACAGTGTTCTTGTCCAGTATTTTTAAGAGCCGCTCCTCGTTGAGTCCCAGGATGTTGGCCAGGTTCCGGTCGATCGCAAACACCTCGCCGTTGGGTGCAATCTTGAAGTTCAGGCCATGCCCATCGTAGTCGCCCAGCACGAGCCGGAGCGCCCAGTCCCGGGCAACCTGTTTCCGGAAGAAAATTCGCTGGGCCATCGGGATGCTCGCATCCCCGAGGTCCACCCCTTCCACATAGCGAATGAAGACGCCTTCCTGCAGTTTGGGGAGTTTCATCTTCACTCCTTGCATCGTCTGCAATGCCTCCCCGCCGGAACCCTTGGCGATCCGGGCGAAAACGGAGTCCACTCCGCCTTGATCCGGAACCTGTACCTCGCTCGGAATGAAGAGCGCGACTCGCTTCCCGTTTTCCGTGACCCAGTAGGACTCCAGACCCTCCCCGGCTATCCGGATCAGTTTGAGATTCTTGGAGCCAAGGATCCTGTTAAAATCCGCCTGGGTTGGACTGGCTATGCCGTCGGCGGACTTGTACATTGTGAACGTTCCCTCGAGTTCCAATTCGATGGGCATCGTGGTGCGTGCCGCCGCCGGCACTCGAATGTCCAGTGCCTTCGCAAACCGGGGCCCAACGACCTCGGCGTCCAAGGCACCCGGCATTCCGGAACCGGCCAATTTGAATACTCCGACAGGCTTGCCACCCACCATCACCAAGTAGGGTTTCGAAGCTCCGGTTCCAACCGGCACCAGTTCAAAATCGGCA
This sequence comes from bacterium, assembly GCA_015486285.1. Classification (GTDB taxonomy): domain Bacteria; phylum Desulfobacterota; class DSWW01; order DSWW01; family DSWW01; genus S015-6. The sequence goes on along the minus strand of WFRX01000044.1, from coordinate 386 downwards.
GCCCTCCGGTACGCCGTCAGTTCGGCTTCGGTAATCGGTTTTTCGGCATTCACGTTCACGTCGGGGTTCGCTTGCATCCCGACCCAGTACTCCTGAGCAGCCTGTATTTCCTTGGCCGCCTGCCAGCGCCTGGCGATTTTCTTTGCCGCCGGACTTGATGCCATGCCCAGTTCGTCGTAGACGTAGAACGCGGCCTCGTACAGCTCCGCCGCCTTCGCGGGGTTGCCCTGCCGATAGAGCCTGTCCGCGGCGGGGACGGTGGACGGCTGTCTAAAGTCCAAATCTTCTATATCCCAGTTGACCGCTTGCTGGGAATACCGAACCGGCTTGGCAGGCGCCGAGGCTGCCTGACCGGCGACATCATTGATTGCCTGCACCTGCTGGAC
>WFRX01000043.1 GCA_015486285.1 bacterium | reverse complement strand
GAGCGGAACGGCCCACGACAACAACCGCCCGAATCAGAGACTGGCGCTCACCGGAATCTGGGTGACGATGCCCTGAAGCCGCCCGAGCAATTTGATATAGCGGGTGAAATAGGCATGCGCCACCTCACCCATGATGCAGAAACCGGCCACGCAATCCTCCTGCAGGAGCGCCCGAAGTTGTTGGGCATCGATGGCCAGCACTTCGCTGTCTTCCGCACACTGGGCTTCCGCCGTGTACTTTTCGGATCCCAGCAGGGGAGAGAGACCGAACAACTCGCCTTCCGCGATCCTGGCGATGACGATCCGGAATTCCTCCGGCTTGGCCGGGAGCCGTAGGAGTACCCGACCCTTGAGCAGGATGTATACGTGGGCCGAAGCCTCCCCGTGGAGAAATATCGTGTCGCCTTTCTTGTACTTCTTCCGTTCGGAGAACCTGCTGATCTTGTCGATCTCCTCCATAGCAAGGTTCTTGAGCAATTCATGGCCTCGCAGGACGTTGGCAACACTCATCTGGACCTCCTTTCATACGGGTTTCCTCCTGTTGCTATTATGAAAAACATCTTTTTTCCGGGTCAAGCTTTTTTTTCGTACCCTTTCCGCCGGGGGGGGGGAGTGCCGCACATGGGGGAATCGCGATTGGAAGATCTTCGAGCACATGGAAAAGAGGTGTTCAGAGAGTTTCCGGGATTACGCCCCAGGGTGCTCGGGGCATGTGGAAGGTAATCGGGAGGATCTGCATGCGGTCTACACGAGCGGCGCATCCGCCCAGTCGAGGTTCCGGAAGGAGGCAACGGGTAGACGTGCGGCCTTCCCCTTGCAGCGCAGGCCGCTCAGGGGGCTTCCTCCTCCGGCTCGCCCGGGATATAGGCCGCCTCCAAGCGGTAGGCGGTCGGTTGCTGCCGGCTTTCCAGGCGGATGCCGACTGCTTGCCCGCGGAGCGGCACCAGCCGTCCCGGATCGACGGCCACCACATCGTATCCGGGCCCCGGGTTCAAGGAGACGAGGCTCTCCGTCTCCGCCCCCAGCCCTACCAGGAGGTCCGCATCCCCTTCTTCTTCCAACTCCTCTCTTTTCAGGCTCTTCAGGACGATCTCCATGGAAAGGGCATCCTCGGGCACTTCGATCTGGATACTGTGGGAACCGTAGGCTGGAACCTCGCCTTCCTGATCGAGGACCACCCGGCCTTCAATCCCGGAAGACCGGCGAACCGAAAGGCGCCAATCGGGTTCACCGCTGTTCCTGCACCCCTCCTCCTTCTCGGCGGAGGTTACAAGCGGCTGAATCTCGTAAGCAACGCTGTCCAGCTGCACGAACCAGGGACGCCCCTGCATGGGCTCCCGGCTGTCCGGCCCCACGAGGATCTTCTGGACGCCGGCGCCCCTGCCAAAGGCAAAGTAATCGGAGGGCGGGTTTTCCGTGCCCAAAACAAGATCCATCCCGCCCCGGAGTACCTCCAGCCTCGCCTCGAGCAACAGCGAATCATCGAAGGGGGCGTTGAAGGAGTAGAAAATCGTTCCCGTCTCGCCCGGGTCGGGGTTGTCCGCCAGGCATCCTTCGACATCCACGAAGACGTTCTCGGGCGGGATGTCCCCGGATGAGCCCTTGTCCGTTCCACAGGCCGTGGAAACCCAGAGGACGACAAGGATGGCGAGCAGTTTGCATACAACTCTTTGGCAGTCGTCGCTCATAGGGCGGTTTCCATTCCGGTCGGGATTGCCGGCAAGATGGCTCCGAACCGGTTTCCGCGAAACGAGCATGAAAACCGCACACGGGCCGGCAGGAGGCGCGGGACAACGTCCTTGCCGTCCACGGTACTGAAATTGCCGGAAGGTTGTCAATCTTTCGCCCTTCCGGTGGCGCCCTCGATGGGAGAAAGGAGGCCTGCGAGATGCGAGACGAAAACCCTTCCCGGTTTGTCATGCTCCTGTCCCGGGTTTGCCTGACCGCCCTGGCCGCCGCGTTTCTCTCGTCCACGACCCCGGCCTCGGCCCTCACGCGGTCGGACCAGGGCACGATCCTCAGGCTCCCGGACGACGCCTATCGCGTCCCTGAATCGTTTCTCTACGAGGTGCAGCCGGACGACAACCTCCACTGGCTGGCCGCCAGGTTCTACGGCGACCCGAGGCAGTGGGTCAGGATCCACCAGGCAAACCGGGAGAAGGTGCGGAACCCGAACCTCCTCGAGATCGGGCAGAAACTCGTGATCCCGGCCCGTCCCTGACCCGCCCGTATCAGGACGGATCGCCTCCGGGTTGACGGACGCGTCTCCAGGGGGCACCCTGCCTACAGGACAGGGAAGCGAACAGCCGCCAGCGGCGCTCCATCCACGACCGGAGGCATTCCGTATGAAAAGGCGGGTGGGGGCCGGCACGGGCCCCGAACACATCGCAACGGTGCTCGACTCCCTCTTCAAACAAGAGGGCTTGGAGGAGGAGATCCGTGTGCATCGCGCCCTCCTCGACTGGGAATCCATTGTAGGGGATACAGTCGCACGTCACGCCACGGCCGCTTATATCGAACACGGCACCCTGATCGTCGAGGTGGCGAACTCCGCCTGGATGCACCGTCTGCAGATGCAGGAATCGGATCTTCGGGCCCGGCTCAATCGACATCTCGGGGAGGAAATCATCCACCAGATCCGGTTCCGGCTCGGCTCGCCGTCGACGCCGAAGGATGGGTGACGGGATTGCTCAGGGTTCAGAGCGGAAGATTCGACGCACCTCATCCGTGTATTCCCCCTTCCCGTCCTCGATAAAGAGAGGCTCTTCGATCAGGAGATCCTCCCGCCCGTCGCGAACCGCCTCCACCAGCATCCAGTTCGCCCTCTCCCCCGGCTTCGGGTAGACAGGCCGCACGGTCTTCGGCTCCAGACCGGAATCCCGCAAAACGGCGACCAGCCCCGCAAAGCGACCCGCCGGATAGATCAGGTAGGCTCTGCCCTTTCCCCTGAGAATACTTGCCATTACACGGCAAATATCCTGGAGAGAGGCACTCAGTTCATGCCGGGCCACGGCCTTCCGTGGGTCAGGATTGATCCGCCCCGTCGCGAGACGCCTGTATGGCGGGTTCGAGGTGATCCAGTCGAAGGAGGCGCGGGGAAACCGCGAAGGCAGGTCCTTCAAATCCGTGCAGAGGATCTGAAACCGGTCCTCGAGACCGTGGAGCCGGAGGTTCCTTTCGGCCAGGTCGGCGAGATCCTGCTGGATCTCCACCCCGTATCCGGTAAGACCTTTCGCCCATCTCGCAAGCAGGATGAGAATGACCCCGCATCCGGTTCCCATGTCCAGGTAGCGGATGCGCTTGCGATCCTTTGCCTTCGCCTGTCTTCGGGCCACGAAATCAGCCAGGACAAGCGCGTCCAGGGAAAATCGGTATCCCCCCCGCTTCTGCAGGATGGCCCCGCCGCCCATGAGCAGGGGTTCCAGCGTCTCATCTTCCCGTCGCAGGCCTTCGCCGGGCGCCGGGCCTTCCTTTGTGCTTCGGGAATCCCCCATCAGGGCGGCCCCGCTTTCTGGTTCGCCTGCACACCCTGCTCGCCCGGGAGTTCGAAACGGTCCTTTTTCGGCTTCAGAAAGATACGCCTCCGCTCCAGGATCTCCCTGTAAGATCCTTCCTTCAGCCTGATCTCGTCCGTGGGATAGACCACGATAGCCGCTTCCCCATTCACCGGACATACGGCCTCGCACATCCCGCATCCGTTGCACCGGCTCTCGTCCACGAAGGGACGCTTGTGGCCCTCAACCGGCTGAAAGACTATGGCGTTGTAGGGGCATGCCTCATCGCACAGGAGGCACAGCCGGTCCTTCGCCCATGCCTCGCACCGCTCCCTGAAAAGAACGGCAGTCCCGATTTTGGCGTATCGGCGTTCCAGCAAGGGCAGATCTCGAATGGCCCCGGAAGGGCATATCCTTCCGCAGAGGTTGCAGTGCTGCTCACAGCCGGCGATTCGCAGGTTGAGAACCGGGGTTCCCCATCGGATCAGGCCGTTTTCCATGCCCGCCGCCTGGAGGGTATGGGTTACACAGATCCGCAGGCATGCGCCGCACCGGATGCAGGTCGCCAGGAAATCCCCTTCCGGCAGGGCCCCCGGCGGGCGGATGATCCGGTCCGTCTTCTTCCGGGCGCGGGGGTCCAGCCTCGTAAGGACGATCGCCATGCTTCCAAGTCCCAGGCCGAAAAAAAAGTTCCGCCTTGAAAGGCCCTCGGGCAGCGGCCGATACCGGGCATCCCGCCGGGGCCTCGGGGAGAACGAAATGGCATCCACCGGGCAGACCGCCTCGCAGGACTTGCAGTGAATGCAGGCGGACAGCCTCGTACGAAACGGGTCGTCATCAATCGCCTGCATGGGGCAGGCGTCCCGACACCGGCCGCAGTTCGTGCAGGCGCCCGTTACGCGCCTGCGAAAAGGAGCAAGCCGCCCGAGAAGCCCCAACAGGGCGCCCAGAGGACACAGGCCTCTGCACCAGAACCTCCGCGTAGACAGGCCGACCCCGAGAACCAGTGCCAGGAGAACCAGGTTCCCGGCGGCGGCCTGGAAGCCGGGCTGCAGATACGCATGGTACGCCAGGCCGTACCAGCCCATCCGTTCCGCCACCGGCCGGAACCATCCGGCCAGCCCGTTCACCACCCAGATCCCGAGGGGATAGAAGATAACCGCAAGGCTCCGGGTCAACAACCCGATTGGATCGAGGGCGAGGGGAAGGCTGTTCTTGAGGGCGAGACCGGCGAGCACCAGCCCCAGGAGGACCCACTGAAGACCGGCGGAAGCGAGGGGATCGTTCCGGCGTCCCGGCCGGGCCTCCGGCTGGACGCCTTCCGCGGCCGCCCCCCCCCGGGCGCATCTCTCCCGCGCCGATCTTCGTCCCCGCTTTCCAAGCAGGACGTCCACCACGTCGATACAGAATCCGAGGGGACAGACATAGGCGCAGAACACCCGGCCCCATACCAGTCCCACGACAACCATGAGCACTACGAGCAGGGTGAACCGCCCCGCCCCGGACAGTGCGGCAAGAGAATTCAGCGGGTCCAGGTCCAGGAAGAGGCGATAGGGTATCCATGAGCGCCACGGGTATTGCATGGAGCCGAAGAGCAGCAGGAAGAGGGCAAAACAGAGCGCCTGAATCGTCCACTTCTTCCGCCGGCCGCCGGCCGGCGGCCTCGCTTCAGGACGGGCCTTCCTCACAATGCCGTCACCTTCCGAGACACGAAATCCACACGGTCCAGATCGATCTCGCCGACCCCTCGTTTGTGGCACGCCACAAGATGCGCGACCTGTTCAGGCGCCACCCGCTTCCCATACCAGTCCACCTTCCGGACACCCAACGCATCCACGGCAACCGGGTCCCGGCCGCCGATCAGGCAACCCAACTCTTCGACGGGCCCAGGGCCCAGGGGCCCTCCCGCGGTCAGGACCCGCGAACCATCGAGGATGGTCAAATCCGCCCGGATCAGGGTGTTCAGATCGCCGATCGCCTCGTTGAGGTCAAGGGGGCTGTGAAAGGCCGTCCGGTTCCAGATCAGCCCCATATTCCCTTTCATGCCGAGAGAAACGGTTGTAGCGCCGTGTGATTTCATACGGGGCAGGTTGATCTGCACATCCGCGTCCAGCGCGGCTCGCAGTACCTGCACATTGCGAAGTTCCCTCGCCCGGGGGAGGGCGACCCGGCGAAACATGCCTTCCTGAGAAGCGCCGATCAGATAAACGCCGGGCAGATCGCCGCACGCCTTTTTCATCCCGGTCATCTTCAGGCAGAGATCCACGGCACGCATGGGATGATCGGCCACGAGAACCCGCCTCGCCCCCGCCCGCAGACACTGGTCGATCATCGCGCGCACGAGGCGCGGGTCCGTCGTGGTGGCCTCCTCCGGAGGGTTGGGAAAGCTCATGTTCGGCTTGATCAGGACCGTATCGCCGGAGGTTACGAATCCGGCGATCCCCCCCAGTTCCTCCAGCAGGATCTCAAGGGATTGTTCGATCGGTCCCCGGACCTCTACCACGCGGGGCCTTCCCTCCGGTTCGGTCCGCTGCCGGGCGAAAAGGGCCGACGGGAAGGGCAGCGGCAGGCACGACGCGAGCGCTCCCTTCAGAAATGTTCTCCTCGAGATGGCTTTCATCGACATGAGCCGAACCCTCCCCGGGAAGTACGCGGGCGCCGCTGGAAAAGTGTGCGTGCCCCCCTTTCCGAGTGTATCGGGCGGGTGAATTCCCTGTCAATGAGAAGGGGCGCGAAGGGCCCTTGTCCCGGGGGGGCATCCTTTACAAGATATACCCCTTCCGGTATAATATTTTGTTTGATGACAGGGGCGAATTCGACTCAGGCAGGACAACATGAACAAGCGCAAACGAGAACGATACAAGAAACTGCTGGAAGAAAGCCTCACCCGGCTCATCGAAGAGGCATCACAGACCCTGAACGGTATGTCCAGCGAAAAGGCCCTTTTCCCGGACCCGACAGACAGGGCTTCGCTGGAGTCGGACCGCAACTTCCTGTTACGCATCCGCGACCGCGAACGAAAACTCCTCATGAAGATTCAAGAAGCGCTGAAACGGATCGACGAGGGCACCTTCGGGACCTGTCAGCAGTGCGGCGAAGAAATCTCCGAAAGCAGGTTGAAAGCGCGCCCGGTCGCCACGCTCTGTGTGGAATGTAAGCGGCTGCAGGAAAGAGAAGAGAAGATAGCCGGCCTCTAGGAGACCTACGAGCCTTTTTTGCTCGGCACCCTGCCTTCGAGCGCCTTCCTTACCTTCTGCTTCAGCTCGGAAAGATCGGAAGATTTGACCACGTAATAATCGGCTGCGAGTGTCTTGTAATCCCCCTTGTACGCCCCATACGCGGAGGAAATAATCACGGGGAGATCCTGGAACTGCTGCCGGATTTCCTGCAGGAGATCCAGTCCGTCATAGGCCGCCATCTTGATATCCAGGACGATCAGATCCGGTTTTCCTTCCTCGATCCGTTCGATCAGCTTATGGCCGTCCTCCGCCTCAAAGACCTCGTATCCTTCGTCCTGGAATTCTTCCCGGTACAGCATCCGGATACTGGCCTCATCATCAACGATCAAGATCTTCGTCATCACTGCCCCCTGTCCACACATGAATCTTCCCCTTCCGCCGCCTCCCATCGCTCCACCAAATAGGGCTTCGTCTCTTCAAAGACGAGACATTGCTCCTCGATATAATCCTCGACCACACGCAGCTCCATGCCCTGCGTCGTCCTCACATAGGATCCCGTCCGTCCGAAATAGAGAGGGACGAAGGCCCCGATCAGATCGTCGCGCGGGACGATACGCGAATGGAATCCGACGGCAAAATCGTAAACGATCTTCGCCCAGAGCGCCGGCGGAAGCTCGAACTGTTCAAAAGAAAGCCCGGCGATCTCTCGCGTTTTTCGGTACACGTCCGTGGTGAGAGCCTGTTCGTAAATCGATTCATTTTCCCTGAAGCCATCGACGAAGCTCCGGTACAGCCTGTTTTCGTCCACTTGCACGGGCGGAGGCATCTCCGTCTCCCCCAGGCCGAACCCGAAGATCGGTGTCGGCTTACTCCACCGGACCCCCTGCCATGTCTCCGCGAAGGATTCCATCAACCGAAAAAAGGTGAAAATCACATGGCGGAACATCGGGCCGAGGCTCGCCGCCGGATCCTTCGCCCGGTGGATCTTCGGCGCGCCCAGGAAGGCTTGCGCGACCGGATACGAGCTGTTGATCGCAAGCGTGGTCATCCAGATGTCGATCCCGAAGAGAGCAACGCACTCGTCCCACAATTCCCCTTCCAGATACTGCCGGGCCATCGCCCCGGAAAAGCCGAAATCCCCTCCGATGGGCTGGCGGATCCGTCGCCCGTAAAGGGCCCGGGAAAGGGGATAGGCAATGTGATTCGTGATGGTTCCGTCGTACTTGTGGCGAATGTAGATGGGGGCCACATAGCCATAATCCTGAAAAAGCGGCTCTCCCAGATTCTTGATCCACCGCGGAGTGATGCTCCGTAGATCCGCATCCACGACCACCACGGCCTGCGCGTCCAGCTCGACCGCCTTGCGAAAGAGGTTGCGGAAGTTGTTTCCCTTCCCTTTTACACCCGCCGGTGTCGACAGGTAGATCTTGGGGATGTCGGTGTCCACGGAGAGGAAAGCCTGCCGGGTCTCATCCTCCGAGCAATTGTCGCAGTTCACCAGCACACTGCGGTAATCCTTGAAGTAGGTTCGCAACCCGATGGAAGCCTGCTCCGCGACGAAAGGAATGCAGTCCGCTTCGTTGAAGGAAGGGATCCCGACAATGATATCCGCCCGCCGGACCCCCCGGGGGTTCTCCTCTATCCAATCCAAGGTCTCCGCCCGAGGATCCCTTTCCCCTCCGCTTGTCCTTTCCGGTAGCACGATGTGGGTTCTCCTTTTTTCAGCCGATTGGCCTGTTGCGCATGTCATTCCTTAGTATAAAGTCGCCGGAGGTGTCAAGCACAGAGCCCGGAACGGGGAGGGGCGCGAATTCTCCGGCAGGAGCCTTGTTTTTTGCGGGGCGCTGCGATATACAAGAGGGAGAACCTTGTGGGGATGTAGCTCAGCTGGGAGAGCACCACGTTCGCAACGTGGGGGTCGGCGGTTCGAATCCGCTCATCTCCACCACTTACAATCGAAGATCCTGCCGCGCCGAACGCCCTTGAATCCGCTGCTTCTCCGGCAGCCGGGTTGATCGACGGTTCCGTACGAAACGAACAGGATGGAGGCCGCTTCGAGCCGCCTCCCGAGGCAGCGAGGACCCGGGGCGCATCGGACAGCCTTGCTCCTCGGGACACGCTCAAAGGCGAGGGAGACCTGGAGAGGCCGAAATGAATGGGGACCCGTCACACGTTCAGGTCGCCCTTCCCCTTCCGATCGCCGAATCGTTGACCTATTTGTGGCCCGAGTCCATTCCCTTGTCCCCCGCGGTCGGGTTGAGGGTCCTTGTGCCTCTCGGGAAAAGACGGGTCACGGGCTATGTGGTGCGCGCAGGGCCGAACCCGCCTCCCCAGGCTGCGCCCTCCCCCCGAAAGAGTTACACCTTCAAACCAATCCAGTCGGTTCTGGATGAAGAACCACTGTTCGGGCCCGGAGAACTGCAGTTCTATCAGTGGATCGCCCGGTACTATCTGGTCTCTCTAGGCGAGGTTCTCCGCACGGCCCTTCCAGGCTCGATGAACGTGAGAACCTTCCGGGCGGTTCGCATCCTGCCGCAGGGGATGCTCGCCCTGCAGCGGGGCCTTTTCCTCACACGGCAGGAGATGGATCTCCTGACCCACTTGAGGGCCGGCGGGAGAATGACACTGCGGGGCCTGCGGCAAAAAGTGGGCCGGCCCGTTGACAAGGGGCTGGAAAGCCTGGAGAAAAAGGGGTTCGTCGAGAGATGTCAGGTGGTGAAGGGCAGGAAGGCCGGCGGCACGAGCGATAAAGGCCTCGTCTGCCTCTCCGTCCCGGAACCCTCGCGGCTGCTCGAGGAATGGATGCGTCTCCTGCCCAAGGCGGAGGCACGGGTCGTGGCGCATCTGGCCCAAGAGGGCCCTTGTCTCGCAAAGGACTTGAAGAAGGCGCTTCCCCGATCCGGCAAGGCGTTGAACGATCTGGCGAAAAAGGGATTTGTCGAATACAGGGAGGAGCAAGACCTCCCCGTATCCCCTCCGTCGGCCTTTCCTCCGAGTCTGACGGCCGAGCAGGAAAGAGCCGTCGGCACGATCTGTCCCCTCCTCAAACAGAAGGCATTCCAATCCTTCCTCCTCCATGGTGTCACGAGCAGCGGAAAAACCGAAATCTACCTGCGCGTCATCGAACAGGCCCTCGAGTCGGGGCGGGAGGCGCTGGTCCTGGTTCCGGAGATCGCGCTCACGCCCCAGACGCTTCAGCGATTCTCGTCCCGCTTCGGCGCCCAGGTTGCCGCGCTTCACTCGGGCCTCACCGACAGAGAGCGCCTCGATTTCTGGTGGAAAATCCGGAAGGGACGGGCGCGTATCGCGGTAGGCGCCCGTTCCGCGGTTTTTGCTCCTTTCCGGAACCTCGGCGTTATCGTCGTGGACGAGGAGCACGACCCGTCATACAAACAGCAGGAACGGGTCCGGTACAATGCGAGAGACCTGGCGCTTGTAAGGGGCCAAAGGGAGAAGGCGATCGTCATCCTCGGCTCGGCGACACCTTCCCTCGAGTCCTACTACAACGTACAGAAGGGGAAGAGCAAACTGCTCGAACTGACCGAACGAATCCGGAAGAGGCCCCAGCCCGAGGTCATCCCCATCGACATGCGGCAGCCGTCGTCTCACTCGACTGGGAGGGGCGCACTGTCTCCGCCCCTTCAGGAGGCGCTCGTCCGGAATTGGGATCAGGGGAGAAAGAGTCTCGTTTTCCTGAACCGACGGGGCTATGCACACACGATGTTGTGCAGGGATTGCGGACATCTGGTTCGGTGTCCGCACTGCAGCGTGAGTCTTACGCTTCATCGTGCAAAGGGACGCCTCTGCTGTCATTATTGCGAGTATCAGACGGTTCCTCCCTCCCACTGCCCCTCCTGCCGGGGAGGGAATATGGTGCCCGTGGGGAGGGGTACGGAAAGAATCGAGGAGGAAATCAGGGCGCTTCTCCCTCAGGCCCGCATCGGGCGAATGGACCGGGACACAACACGAACGAAGGGGGCGCACGAAAAGATCCTCAGCCGATTCAGGGGGGAGGACCTGGATATTCTGGTCGGAACTCAGATGATCACCAAAGGGCATGATATCCCGGAGGTCACTCTGGTAGGCGTCATCCTGGCGGACGTCTCCCTGGACCTCCCGGATTTTCGAGCCTCCGAGCGGACGATGCAACTCCTGATGCAGGTAGCGGGAAGAGCGGGGAGGGGCGCATGGCCCGGCCGGGTCCTGATCCAGAGCTATCACCCCGACCACTATTGTATCGATTCCGTGGTCCGCCATGACTTCAAAGGGTTCTACGAGCAGGAACTCGCCGCCCGAAAAGAGCTGGCCTATCCTCCCTTCTCCAGAATGGTGAACATCCGGATCACCGGCAGGAACGAAGAGGCCGTCCAGAGGGCGGCCCGCCGAATGGCACAGATCGCCCGCACCATACAAAACAGGAGCGGACGGGCCTACGGGGCAATCGAGATCCTCGGACCATCCATCGCTCCACTCGCACGATTGAGAGATCGATTCCGTTTTCACTGTTTCTTGAAGGGAAAGACCCCCGGGACCCTTCTGGCCTTCACGCGCGAACTTCTGGCGAGGCGCAAAGAATTTCTGCCTTCTTCCCGCCTGCAACTCGAGGTGGATGTCGATCCGATCCAGGTGCTGTAGCAGACCGCCTCCCTCAGTCCTCCGAAACGAAGGAGAACAGCGCGAACAAGAGGAGAAGAAATCCGCTGAAAAAATATACGGCAAGGAAAGGGCTCGATCCTTCGAAGCTGTTGAAAAAGACATCCTTGTTGTAGATGAAACCCCAGTAAAAGGTGAAACAAAAGGTGATCGACAGGCCCAGCTTGTACCTTGTAAACAGGAGGCAGAAGGATATCAGGGCGATAAACAGAACCATCTGGAGAACAGGGATCGTCAGTTGTATCTCTTGCAGATTTTCCATAGCGGCGGCGGATCAATCAAAGGTGTCGTGGATGTCGCCTCGCTTGATACAGCAAAGTACATGCCAAGGGCCTGGCTCTCGACCCGCGTCCCGTACGGCCCGGTCTTCTCCCCGGGCCGAGACGCGACTTTTGGTGCAAGTTGACCTTCTGCTCGATTTTGTGCAAGCATGGAGTTCTTCGCGGACGGATGGACGAAAGGGGATGCAACCAGGCGCCGTCCCCTCGCCGGCGGGAATCGAGCGCTTCCAGGTTACATTTTCCCACTCCCGGTTTCAATTTTCGACCTGAGAGTCCGTTTCCCCGGGCCCCTTTCGGCCCGAATTATCCCAGACCAATCCTGTCCCGACAGGCCGGTAGAAAGGCCGAAAACCGGATGGCTGCACTGAAGCCCATGCGAACGATTCTGGCCCTGCTCGCCGCAGCCGGCTGCTTGTTCGCAGCCTTGCCCTCGAGCCGAGCCGACTCCCGGCCGGTCCTGGTGGTGCCCGATAGGCTCGGCCTGCCCGGAGAAGAAATCTACGTTACGGCAAGCCTGTACCAGAGCGGCCTGTGGGGCCTCTTGCGGCGAGGCATCCAAGGCGAGTTGCTCCAGTTCCTCGATCCCCAGGGAAATCCCGTGCGCGATCTGCTCACCGATCCATCCGGGCAGGCAAGGATCCGTTACAAGGCGGGGGCACCCGGCCGCTATACCTTCACCGTTCGTCTGGCGGAGAATCCGCGCTGCGCAGCCGATCCCGCCACGGGAAACCTGTTCGTCCTGGCGCCGGGAACGCCTCTGTTTTTCGTCTCCGTCGAAGCAGGACTCATGAGCCCCCGTTCCACGCCCTGGCTTCCCGGGGATCCGCGAAAGGAGGAAGCAGAGGCCGGCGCGGCTGACGCCCTGACCAAGATAGCCGCCTGTCAAATGCCGGTCTATCTCACCCTGCAGCCAAGACCCATGTCGCAAGCGATACGCTCCTGGCTGCTCGACAAGGGATTTCCATCGGGACCCGTCTATTTTCTGGACCGCCCCCTTTCGGCGGGCATCCTGTCCGAGGCCCCTCCCCCTCGGATCGATCTGCTCGAAGCCCTCTGGCAGGAGCGCTCTGTAACCGCCCGCCTGGCGACGCGGGACCGCCGCCTGGCAGAGACGGCCGCCGACAAGGGCATGCGGGTTTTTCTCCTGACGCAGGCGACCGAAACAAGCGGTCCTTCCGTACAGGAAGAAGCGGAGGGGGAGGAACACAAGAAACACATGATTCCCGTCCACGCGTGGGCGGCAATCCCCGAGATTTGCGGTTGCGTAACCGAAGAGACCGGCAAGACATCTTCGCCACGAGACTAGGAGACCGAAAACATGAAGAGCCTGAAGAAAATCATGGAGGACCCGGGCGTGTCAGAGTCCGCCTTACAAGACGGCATGCG
>WFRX01000042.1 GCA_015486285.1 bacterium | reverse complement strand
TTTGAGCGCAACACGACCTTCGTGCTGCCGCCGTCTTTCCGGGCACGCGTACAAAGGACCCGGTAGCCCTCCCCTTCCGTCTCGATTCCCTCCATCCGGAGCCCATCTTTGATGGTTGCACCGCTCGCCTTTGCCAGAAAATGGTCGAACCGGTCTCTCCACACGTAGGGAATCGGGGACTTCGCGGGGATAAGCACGGGCTCCGGCGAGGACGGAAAGTTCAGGGCAACCCCCTTCAAGAAGGGGGGTTGCACATAAGCAGCCTGCGGGATCACCCCGAATTTCCGATGCACAAAATTCGTCGTCCAGTGGCCCAGAAGCCCGGAGCACATTTTCGGACGAGGTAGTTTCTTCTTCTCCACGAGAAGGGTTTCCATGCCGCCCGCGACCAGCGTTCGCGCAGCTGAAGCGCCGGCAGGGCCGGCGCCGATAACGATCGCGTCAACTCTTTTCACGGCCACGAATGTCGCCTTTCCCGGAAGGAAACAACTTCCGTTATTCTCCCCTGTAGACGGGGTCCCTCTTCTCTTTTCTCGCCAGCCCTGCCTCGGCGAAATCCTTGCTCATGACGGCCTTGTTCAGGCCCTCATTCTCCATGTCGAGGGATTTGGCCACGGCTTCGACGTAGGGCTGATGGAAAGCGCGCTTCGTGAGCCTCACCGCAAGCCCGGGCCCCCCCGGCGGAATCAGCTTCAGGGCCATTTCCTTTGCATAGGGTATCAGTTCGTCATGAGGAAGAACCTTGTTGACGAGGCCCAGGTTGAATCCCTCTTGGGCGGTCATTTTTTCTCCGAAGTATGCGATTTCCTTGGCCCTCTGGAAGCCGATCGCCCTCGAAAGCAGGTAGGTGGACGCAAACTCCGGAACAATCCCCAACCTTACAAAGGGAAGCCGGATCCAGGCATGTTCCGAGAGATAGATCAGGTCGGCGCAGGAAAGGGGCAGGGTGAAGCCGGCGCCGATCGCAAGGCCGTTGATCGCAGCGATCACCGGCTTATCGAACTCGAAGAACTTGAGGGTGAGCCGCTTCTGGGCGATGTCGGTCAGCTCGATCTCCTTCATGATCTCCGGATCGATATCCTGCATGGCAGCAATGTTGAAATACCCTCCGCTGCTGAAGGCCTCTTTGGCGGGGTCCGGGTTGTCCGGGTCCTTGGCGCCTGTAATGATCATGGCCATCGCCTTGTCGTCCTTCTCCATGGCATCCACCGCCTGCCAGAGTTCCCAGAAGGTATAGAAGCTCATGGCGTTTTTTCTCTTCACCTGGTTCAGGGTGACCATGACGATGCCGGTCTTGTCGTCCTTTTCGTATAGAATGTCCTTGAAGTCTTCCACGTTCATCGCGCTTCTCCTTTCTCTTGTTAACGTTTACACGCCTCGTCGGACTTTTCCATGGCAAGCAGGGCGGCAAGGGTGAGCATCATGACCTCCGCGATTTTCCTGTTCCTGGTGAAGCCTCCTCAACCGGAGGACGTAAGCCCTTCCTTTTGCGCGAGGGCCGCCGGCACCGGGACGGGAAAATCGAGGAGCTGCTGAGCCATGCCCTTGCCCAACGGATCGGTTCGCAGGGATGCCATCCCGCCTCCGCCCAGGGATTCATGAAGAACAAAATTCAGGGAGTGGAGAGCGGGCAAGTCAAAACGCTCCACCCTTGGATTCCTTGCGCCTTCGAAGACGTGGGCGAAATAGGACTTCACCGACTCCTCTGTCAGGGCCGCACGGATGTACGGGAGATATTCCGGCCTCCGCGCGATAACGCCGATATTGAAGCTGTCGCCCTTGTCGCCGCTCCGGCCCCAAGCCAGCCGAACCAGCGGCACGGCGACCGTCTCTCCTCTGACAGCATCGACCTCAGGCACCTTCGGACGCACAATTGCCGCCGGGTCGAAGCCCCCGACAGTGGAAACGTGTACCTGCCGTGTCTCCGGGCCGAGGGTCACTGTAACCGGCACCTCCTCCTTGGGGATCAAAAAGGAGAAGAGCTTGAGTATGGGCACAGCCCTCGCCATTCCGCCGATCCACCCCGTGGAGCCCGGGCTCATCGAGATCACAGGCGGGGAGAGCTCACGGGCGAAGATCTCCAGGGCCTCCGGTTGGGGGTGGGAAACCGCGATCACACAGGCCACTTCCCTCGTGTGCCGGGCCCGGCTGTTCGCGCCGTAACTCGCTTCGGCGCCCAGCGGTTCTATCGAGGCGGCCGTATAGTCCCCCAGGCCCTTTTCCCGAAAGATTTCACGGGTCCTCTCCAGCACGGCCCTTGCCTGTCGCTCCGCCTTCCGCGCAGCGTCGATGCCGATCACGGGCATGAGGCCCACAGAGCGATACCCGTCGTGATAGACGACACACACCTTGTAGGTATCCGTCGGCGGGCGGCCGACGGCGCCGCTGACCCTGACCTCATGATCTCCCGTTTGTTCGATCCCGACCTCCGTGAAGTCGCAGGTAACGTCCGGCAAAAAATAGGCCTGGGGATCACCCAGTTCATAGTGCAATTGCTCCGCCACCGTTGCCGGCGTCACAAGACCTCCCGTGTCCGGAGGCTTGGACACGACAAACGAACCGTCCGCATGACACTCGATGACCGGGTATCCGATATGCGCCCAGTCCGGAACCCGTTCCCAGTCCGTGTGCAGGCCGCCGGTCGCCTGGGCGCCGCATTCAATGATGTGTCCGGCCAGGCTTCCCGCCGACAGAAGATCGTAGTCCTCATCGGCCCACCCGAATTCATGAAGAAGGGGCCCGAGGACGAGCGCACTGTCCACCACCCGGCCGGTGATCACCACGTCCGCGCCCATCCCGAGCGCCTCCGCAATGGGCCGCGCACCCAGATAGGCATCGATGCTTCCCACGCCTTCCGGCCAGGGCGCGCCCGAAAACATCTCCCTGATCCCCCGCTTCTTGAATTC
>WFRX01000041.1 GCA_015486285.1 bacterium | reverse complement strand
GCTCAGAGAGCCCAGGCGGCCGGCCGCTTCTCTCGCCCGCTGCCTCTTCATCTCGAGGCCGTGCCCGGCCAGCCGCAGGAGGGCCTTCTTCGCGGACTCGGTCCTCAACGCACAGGCCTGCATCCGGCCCTCGGGCCCCGCGGAGAAGAGTTTCGTCCGTGCGCCGTCCAGACGGGCGCCCCGCTCCCGCACCCCGCGTCTCGCCGCCGCACCGAGCCTTTCCGACAGCTCATCCAGGCGGAGGTAGCCGTCCTGCACCCTTCTGCCCGGATCAATGAGCCGCCGGGCAAGAGACGCAAGGCCCTCCCGCCTCGCGGCCAGATCTCTCAGAGAGGCCCTCCGCAGGCGTTCCGCGAGGGCGGCGATCCCTTCCTCCAGCGTCTCTTTCTCCGGGACGACCCTTTCCGCCGCCGCCGAAGGCGTGGGGGCGCGTTCATCGGCCACAAAATCGGCAATGGTAAAATCGATCTCATGGCCCACGGCCGAGACGATCGGAATCCTCGAATCGTAGATCGCCCTGGCCACCCTTTCTTCGTTGAAGGCCCAGAGATCCTCGAGGGACCCGCCGCCGCGACCCAGGATGATCACGTCGGAAAGGCCGTCGAGATTCAGCGTACGAATCGCCTCGACGATCTCACCCCCCGCCTGGTCGCCCTGGACCCGTACCGGGCAGAAGCGGATTTCCAGGTTGGGGAAACGCCGCCGGATCACCTGCAGGATGTCGCGGATGGCGGCGCCGGTCGGCGAGGTGATCACCCCGACCGATCGAGGCAGGAAGGGAAGGGGCCTCTTCCTCGCGGTATCGAACAAGCCCTCTTCTGCCAGCTTCCTCTTCAATCCCTCGAAGGCGAGTTGTAGAGCGCCCTGCCCCTTCGGCTCCATGGACTCGACGATGAGCTGAACATCCCCGCGCGGAGGGTACACGGACAGGTTCGCCCTGCAGATCACCTGCAACCCGTCCTCCGGGACAAAGGGTATCGCCGCGTTTCGAGAGCGAAACATGACGGCCCGAATCTGTGCGTTCGCGTCTTTCAGCGTGAAGTAGAAATGCCCGGAGGAGGGGACACGGAAATTCGAGATCTCCCCCTCCACCCAGAGAGCGGCGAAGCCCGCCTCCAAGCAGTCCTTGATAGCATGGGTGAGCTGCGTAACCGAATAGACCTGTTCCGTGAGCATGGGGCTGGATCCCTTCCGGGACCGGAGACCCTCAGAGCGCCGGGGAGGCATTTTCCATCGCGACGGCTCGTGACTTCTGCTGCATCTGTTCGAAGATGCTCCAGCTCTTCAGGATATCCACGGCTCGGGTAAGCTGAATGTCCTTGTCCTCCTTCGATTCAGCCTCATTCTCTTCGGATTCGGGGGGCGCCTTTCCCCCTTCCAGCCCTCCCCCCTGGTTCTCCAGGTGCCGCTCCAGGTCCTTTTCCCTGAGAAATCGAAGCGGCCTGCCCGTTTCGTGCACCAGGTTGGAAACCTCGATGTCCGGCTCGATCCCCTTCGCCTGGATCATGCGGCCGTTGGGGGTATAGTACTTCGCCGTGGTCAGCTTCAGGCCGGACCCGTCCGGCAGGGGGATGATGGTCTGCACAGATCCCTTTCCGAAGGTGCGCGTGCCCAGAATCACCGCGCGGCGATGATCCTGCAGCGCGCCTGCTACGATCTCGGAGGCGCTCGCGCTCCCGCCGTTCACGAGACAGATCATCGGATAATCGTGTTTGTCTTCCTGCGGATGGGCACGAAACTCCATCTTCTGCGACTTCATCCGGCCGTCCGTGTAAACGATCTTTCCGCTGTCGATGAACTCATCGGCCACTTCCACCGCCTGGTCGAGCAACCCGCCGGGATTGTTCCTCAAGTCGAGAATGAGTCCCTTCAGGCCGCCTTCGTTCTCGGACTCGATCTTGTGAAGCTGTTTTTTCAGCTCTTTCCCCGTCTTTTCCTGGAACTGCGTGATCCGGATGTAGCCCAGGTCCTCGTCGATGACCTTCGCCTTGACGCTGTTGATCTTGATCACGTCCCGGACGATCGCGACGTCGAAGGGTTCATCGACGCCCTCGCGGAAAATCGTCAGGTCGATCTTGGTGCCCTTCTTGCCCCGCATCTTCTTGACGGCCTCGAAAAGGGACATCCCCTTCGTGGGCTCGCCCCCGATCTTGATGATTCGATCCCCCGCCTGCAGCCCCGCCCGAAAGGCGGGCGTGTCTTCAATGGGCGAGACGATCGTCAGGATTCCGTCCCGGATCGTGATCTCGATCCCCAGCCCGCCGAAGCTGCCCTTGGTCTCCACTTGCAACTCCTTGTAGAGATCCGGCCGCAGGAAGCTGGAATGGGCATCCAGGGTTTTGAGCATCCCGTCGATGGCCCCGTAGATCAGCGACTGCATGTCCACTTTTTCGACATAGTTCTGCTGGATCTTCTCGAGCACATCGGCGAAGATCCGGAGTTGTTCGTAACTCTGGTCCGGTACCGCCTTTACCTCCACGTTGTCCTTCACCACCCCAAGCGTTCCGATCAGGAAAAAAACAAGGAACAGGACCATCCAATTCGTTTTCGACCAGACCTTTTTCAACGTACCTTCCTCCTTCATTCAGCCCCAAAAGATGCGGACCCCGCCTTCCACCGGCGGATTTTCCGTCTTTCCTCATTGTAATTGTAAATCGTCCCGTTCAGCAATTCCCTTGATGCTTCGCAGGATATCTTTTCGTTTCTCGTAGCTGTAGATAGTTTATTACAAACCACGGACCATATTCAAACCGCGCCGCCGAAGGACCGGATCAGTGCCGCCGGTTTCTCGGTCGGAGCCACTTGAGCGGATCCTCCGGCCTGCCGCCGTGCCAGATCTCGAAATGAACCACGCACCCGTCCACCGAACCCGTGTCCCCGGCGAGGCCCACGATTTCTCCCGCCTCGACCCTCTCGCCCTTCCTCTTGGTCAGATCGCTGAGATGGGCGACCACGGTGTAGTCCTTTGCCCCATGGTGGATGATCAGCAGCTTGCCGTATCCGCGGAACCAGTCCGCGTATTCGACGCCTCCTCCCCAGACGGCCCGTACCGGGGTGCCCGGCTTCGTCTTGATGTCGATGCCTTTCGACCGCACGGCCCGCCGGATGCCGAACCTGCGACGGATCTTTCCCTTCACGGGCCAGGCGAGCTTCCCCTTCTGTCCGCTCAGGGGGCCCTCCGCGACGAAGGCGGGGCCGGGCGGCTCCCGCCGCATCCGGTCCAGCAGCCGTTTTTCAGCCTGCCGCAGCTCCTTCAGCAGGCGATCGTGCAGATCCTTGTCCTGTTCGATCCGGAAGAGAAGGGTGGTCTTTTCCTGCCTCTTCGCCTTCAGGGCCTTCTTGCGTTCTGCAACGGTCTCGAGGAGGGCCGCCTCCGCCTTCATCCTGTCCTCCAGCCGGGCCTCCATGCGCTCCCGCTCCTCAAGGAGGGCCTGAAAGGCTTCCAGCCTCTCCCAGTCGGCGATGAGGATCCTCTTCAGGGAGTCGAGGTTCCGGAACGTCTCGCGGGGCGGCGTATCCGAGAAGATGATCGGCAGGATACCCGTCTTGCCGAGCCTGTAGAAGGCCGCCAGGCGCCGGCCCTGGTCGGCCCGCCGCCGCCGGATTTTCACTTCCAGGGCCTCGAGTTCCTTCTTCGCCTTCCGCTTCTCTTTTCTGAGTTCCGCCATGCGGGCCTCGGAGGCCCGCCTCCTTTTCTCCGCAGCCGCGATCTCCTTGTCCAGGGATTCCACCGTCTTGAGAAGATCCCTGCCCTTGATCTCGAGCTTCCGGATCGTCTTCTGCTCGGAACGAATCTTTCCGCGGGTTTCCTCGAGGCCCTTGTCCGGGCTCGATGCCCGGGCCGCGGCGGCAAGCGTGCCCGCCCCGAACAGGGCGGCGGCCAGGCAGAGAGGAAGGATCCGGCAAAACCGGGGTCGAATCATTTCGCAGAAAACCGGGAAAAGGTTAAGACGCTGCTGACCACGCCGACCATGGCCCCCAGAGAGAGCAACAGGATCGTCGCCGGCACGGAGAGAAAATGAAGCTGCCCCCAGCCGGCGAAGAGGCCCCACGCCGCCCCCATGTTGGCCCGGAAGATCTGGTAGAGGACCCACAGCAGGGCAAGGGCCAGAGCGGCTCCGCCGATCCCCTGGAGCAGGGACTCCAGAAAGAAGGGAAACCGGATGTAGGATTCCGTGGCCCCCACAAGCCGCAGGATCTCGATTTCCTCCTTCCGGGAGTAGAAACCGAGGGTCAGGGTGCTCGAGATGACAATTACCGAGGCAAACAGGAGCAGCAGCCCCAGGGAGAGGGCCAGCCAGCGAAGAATGCGGATAAAGGCGAAGAACCGTTTCATCCACCCGCCGCCGTACTCCACGTCCGCCACTCCCTCGATCCCGGAGAGGCGGGAGGCGATCTTTTCGATCGTCTCCATGTTGCGGTACGGTCCTTTCAGGCGCACCTCCAGGGAGCCGGGCAACGGGTTCTCCGGCAGGCCCTTCAGGACACGGGCCGCCTCCCCCATCGCCTCTTCCAGGGATCGCAGCGCCTTCCGGGGAGAACAGTATTCCACCGATTCCACTTCCTTCCCGGCCCGCACGGCCTCCTCCACCCGGGCGCGGGCCTGCCCCGAGAGCCCCTTGTCCAGGTACAGCATGATCTGGAGTTCCCGGCCCAGCCGTTCCCCGACGCTTTGCAGGTTGCTCAACAAGAGGAGGTAGGAGGCCAGAAGAAGGAGGGTGAAACCGACCGCGGCCAGGCTCAGGAGAACCGTGGCCCTGTGTTCCCTGATGTTCTGTGCCGTCGTCTTGAGCTGGTAATAGAGTTTGTAGGGCCACATAGATCTCTCGCCTATCCGTCCCGGACGAGCCGTCCCTTGTCCAGCACAATGCAATCCCGTCCGCAATAGGCCGGCAGCGATTCGTCGTGTGTCGCCACCAGCAGTGTCGTGCCCCGCTGATGAATCTCGAGAAACTGGTCCATGATCTCGCGGCTCAGGGCCGGATCCAGGTTTCCGGTAGGCTCATCCGCGAGGAGAATGAGCGGATTGTTCACCAGGGCCCGGGCGATCGCCACGCGCTGCTGTTCTCCACCGGACAGGCGCAGGGGCCTCTGGTCCCGCTTGTCCGCCAGGCCCACGGCCCGGAGCGCATGGTAGGCCCGTTTCCGCACCTCGCCGGGCGGCAGGCCGTGGATCTGGAGCGCCAAAGCGACATTCTCGAGGGCGCTTCGGTTTTCGAGAAGTTTGAAATCCTGAAACACGAACCCTGTTTCCTTGCGCAGGCGGGTCAGTTCCCGTGGGGGGATCCGGGTGACGTTCCTGCCGTTCACAACGAGCTGTCCCTGCGTGACCCGCTCGGCCCCCAGAATAATCTTGAGCAGGGTGCTCTTGCCGGCTCCGGACGAACCGGCCACGAAGAGAAAATCCCCCTTCTCGATCTCGAAGGATACATCCTGCAAGGCGGCAATGCCGCCCCTGTATATCTTTGTCACGTTGAAGAGCTGGATGATCCCGGAGGAAACCCCGGCCGCCGCTCTGTCGGAGATCGCAGGCGTCATTCAGGCTTCCTCTTTCCGGTTCATCTCATGGAGGATCCGGAGGCCCCGCAGGGTGAGGTATCGATCGACCTTCTGGATGGTTCTCGATTCCGGCGTCAGGCGCTCCGCTATGCCGCCGGTGGCGATCACGTACGCCTCCTCCCCCATCTCCGCCCGGATCCGCTCCACCATGCCGTCCACCATGGAAACATACCCGAAGAGGATGCCCGACTGCATGCAGTGAATCGTGTTCTTTCCGATCACCGAGGCGGGCCTCGCGATTTCCACGCGGGGCAGCTTGGAAGCGGTCTGAAAGAGCGCCTCCAGGGAGATTCCGATGCCGGGCACGATGACCCCTCCGATGTATTCCCCCGCCCCCGAGATGCAGTCGAAGGTTGTGGCGGTGCCGAAATCCACAACGATGCAGGCCCCGCGGACTTCGTGGTAGGCCGCGACTGCGTTGACGATGCGATCGGCGCCCACCTCCCGGGGGTTGTCCATCAGGATCGGTATACCGGTCTTGATGCCCGGCTCCACGATGAGCGGCTCGATATGCAGCGCCTTCCGGCAGAAGGCTTCAAAGGTCTGGAGCAGGGGCGGCACGACGCACGAGATCACCACGGCCCGGAAGGAGTCGAAGGCGAAACCGGAAGCGGCGAAGATATTCCGTATCAGGACCGCGTACTCGTCCGCCGTCTTGGTCTTGTCCGTACTGATCCTCCAGTCCTGGAGTAGCCTCTCTCCTTCGAACACGCCCAGGACCGTCTGGGTGTTGCCTATATCGATCACGAACAGCATATGTTCCCCCGGATGGATGGATGGTCCTCCCGAATACCCGCCTCTCTTCCGCGTACAGGCAGTGCGCCCATTTCTCGGGATTCACTCGCGCCTGGAGCTTCTCGAAGGACCTCCGACAGCCCGTTCCCAAACCCGTTGCTGTTGCTAAGGAGCCGTTTCTTCCCGGTAGACCCGGACCACATCCCCCGCGCGAATCCTTTCCTCTCTCCCGGACGGCTCTTCCAGGATCATGGAGCCCTCCGGATCCAGGCCGCGGAACCGTCCCCGGATGGATCCCCCGGGGGTGCTGACCTCGAGCCATTCCCCGGGGTGGGCGCAATAGCGCTCCCACGCCTCCAGGATCGGCGCGCTTCCGTCCTCGAGGAGGCGCTCATAGCCTCGATCCAGGCGCTCGAGGAGCCGCTTGGCAAAGGGCAGCCTCTCCACCGGCCGGCCGAGCGCGAGCCGGACCGACGTGGCCGGATACCTGAGGTCCCTTGGGAACATGGAGCGGCTCATGTTGAGATTGACCCCGATCCCCAGTACGAGAAAGTGTATGTCTTCCTGCTCGGCCTGCATCTCCGCCAGGATGCCGGCCGTCTTCATCCCCTCCAGCAGGACATCGTTCGGCCACTTGATCCGGGGCCGCAGATGAAAGACCTCCTGCATGGTTTCACACAGGACCACGCCGGCCATCAAGGTCACCACCGCCGCTTCGGCGGGCGCAAAATGAGGGCGCAGGAGAACGGACATGTACAGGTTCCGGTTCGCCGGACTCGCCCAGCGCCTTCCCATCCGCCCCTTGCCCGCGAGCTGTCTTTCAGCGATGACCACGGTTCCCTCGTCGGCCCCCTGCCGCCCAAGCTCCCAGAGATCCTCGTTCGTGGACTCGGTCACGTCCTTGACGAGGATCGTCCCGCCGATCCGGTCCGTCCGTATGCCAGGGTCCGCCGCCAGTACGTGGAGCGCGTCCGGCACCCCGCGAAGCCGGTATCCCCGGGAGGGAATCCCCTCGATCGAGTAACCCCGGTCGCGAAGGATCCGGATCTGTTTCCAGACGGCCCCCCGCGTAATCCGGAGTTCCCGGCAGATCGCCTCGCCGGAAACGAATCCCTCCGCCCCCTGCAGGAGCGCGAGGATGCGCTCACGCTGTGGTTGTCGTTTCGCCATCTTCAAGCAACATGGAAATGTCTACGGCCGGCGCCGAGTGGGTCAGCATGCCGACCGAGACCGCATCCACACCGGCCTCCGCGATCGTGCGCACGTTTTCCGGATTCACGCCGCCGGAGACCTCGATTCGCGCCGCGCCTGAGACCCGCTTCACCGCTTCCCGGATGGTCTCCACCGACATGTTGTCCAGGAGGATCGTGTCCACCCCCGCCCCCACGGCCTGGTCCACCTCTTCCAGGGTGGAGGCCTCGATCTCCACCCGCAGGGTGTGCGGGGCAGCCCTCCGGATCGCCTCGACCGCCTGGATCACCCCGCCGCAGGCCGCGAGGTGGTTCTCCTTCACCAGGATCCCCTCGGAGAGGCTGGACCGGTGGTTGACGCCCCCCCCGACCCGAACCGCGTATTTCTCGAGCACTCTCATTCCGGGGAGGGTCTTTCGCGTGTCGAGGATCTTTGTCCCCGTTCCGGCCACGGCGTCTACGAAACGACGGGTCAGGGTAGCCACCCCGGAGAGGTGCTGCAGGATATTCAAGGCCACCCTTTCCGCCCCCAACAGGGCCCTGACGGGGCCCTCGAGTTCGACCAGCACGGTCCCCGCTCCCACTTGCCGTCCGTCCTCGACCGCGGCCAGCGCCTTCACGTCGTCGGACAGCAGGGCAAAGGCCCGGAGGAACACAGGCAGGCCCGCCACCACGAAGGGCTCCTTGGCCCTTGTCGCGGCCCTGCCCCGAAGGCCCGGAGGAACGAGGATCTCACTGGTCACGTCGCCCGAGCCGAGGTCCTCCCGGAGGGAGGCCAGGAGCCACTCGTCCCACATCCGTTCAGGGAGCATGGAAACGCCTCTCTTTTGCCGAGAATCTACTTGAAGTATCAAGAATAATTGACAAGACGGGAGACACAAAGTATATTGAAATCGTTCCGTCAATTCAAACCGGCCCGGCCTGTCGGCCGGCGGCGCCTGAACCCCGCCGGCGGATGCCGGACAAGGAATCCGCAGGGCGGCCGGCAGGACGGAAAAGCGCGAATGCCGAAGTGGTGGAATTGGTAGACACGCTGGGTTCAGGGTCCAGTGGCCGTTAGGCTGTGGGAGTTCGAATCTCCCCTTCGGCACCAGAATCAGGAAAGCGGCGCAATCTTTGGGGGTTGCGCCGCTTTCTATTTCGCCGAAGGCTTTATCTTTTCGGATTTTGGTCCTATACTTTCGACAAATCTCCTGAGGGAAGGAGCCTTTACCGATGATCAAAAGCGTGCTGATTCCCACGGACGGTTCAGCCTACAGCAATGTGGCCCTGGAGTACGGCGTTCACCTGGCGGAGCGGTTCGGAGCCAAGATCACCGGCCTGCATGTGGTGGACGACCGCGACCTCGAGGGGCCCCTGCTCACCGATATCGCCGGATCGCTCGGCTTCACGCCCTACCAGAACTATCTTCCCAAATTTCGGAAAATCCTCGAAGACCGCGGCGATCTCATCCTCGAGGCGTTCCGACGGTCTTGTGAGGAGCGGTCCATTCGGGCGAAGGTAAAGCGGGTATCCGGGACCGTGCCCGGGGCGATTTCCGAGGAGGCCAAGAAGGTCGATCTCGTCATCATTGCGCAGCGGGGCGAACATGAACGCTGGGCGAGCGGGCTTCTCGGCTCCACAACCGAGTCCGTTGTCAGGAGGTCTCCCCGCCCCGTTCTCGTCACACCCGCCGCCTTCCGGGAATTGGGGAACGTCCTGGTGGCATACGACGGCAGTTTTGCATCCAACCAGGCCCTGAAAACGGCTTGCGAACTCTTCACATACGCCGATACCATGCTCAAGTGCGTCGTGGTTACCGGCAACGAAAAAAAGTGTGAGGCCCTCACGGAAGAAATCGAGACCTTTGTCAGCGCCTACCAGATGGACGTGCAAATAGAGTGTCTCGAGGGGGAGGCGGCCAAGGAGATCCTGCTCTTTGCGGAGAAAGCGGGAATCGACCTGATCGTCATGGGCGCCTTCGGTCACAGCCGGATCCACGATTGGATCCTGGGGGGGACAACCGCCTATGTCATCCGGAATTCGCCCTTCCCCGTACTGTTGAACCGTTGATCGAAACTACACATTGAAGCGGATGTTCAGCACGTCCCCGTCCCGGACGCTGTAGCCCTTGCCCTCCAGCCGAAACCGGCCCTTGTCTTTCACGCCCTTTTCGGAGCGGCACTCCATGAGGTCTTCATAGCTGAAACACTCCGCTCGGATGAAACCGCGCGCGAGATCGGAGTGGATGGTCCCGGCGGCATCCACGGCGGTGTCCCCCTTCGTTATGTTCCAGGCGCGCACCTCGTCCGGCCCCACGGTGAAGAAGCTGATGTACCCGAGGATCCGGTAGGCGAACCGGGTCAGCCGGTCACGGGCCGATTCGCCGATTCCCATGTCTTCCATGAAGAGGGCGGCTTCGTCTGCTTCCATGCGGGCGAGTTCCATTTCGAACTGCCCGGCGAACTCGATGGCCCGGCCGCTTTTTTCCAGCTCCTCCATAACCCCTTCATTCTTCCCGAACCCGGCCTCGTCCGAATTGAGGATCAGCAGCAGGGGCTTCTGCGTGAGAAACCGGTATCCCCGGATCGTCTTTTCCTCCTGTGGGGATAACTCCAGCCCACGTACCGGGACATTTTCGTTGAGCCGGCCCACGATTTTCTCCAGCGCCTTCTCTTCCCCCTCCAGCTCGTTCGAGCGGATCCCCCGCTTGTATCCATGCCGAATGCGATCGAGGCGGGCCTCGGCGATCAGGAGATCGGAAAGAAGCAGCTCTTCATGGATCTGCTGAAAGTCACGGACCGGGTCCGGAGGACCGTTCAGGTCATCTTCGAAATTCCGGAGGACCACCGCCAGGGCGTGGGCGTTGCGGATCCACTGCATCAGCTCCGGCGGGAACAATCCTTCGCCGGCCGCCCCCCGGGAAACACCGCAAAAGTCCATGATGTCGATCGTGGCGTATGTCGTCTTCTTGGGCCGGTACATCTCCGCAAGCCTCGTCACGCGCTCATCGCCCACCTCGACTACCGCCAGGTTCGGCTCGGCCTTGGCATTCGCATAGCTCGTAACCTCGGCTTCGGACCGGGTGAGGGCGTTGAAGATTGTGGTCTTTCCGGAATTGGGAAGTCCCAGGAGTGCTATTTTCATGTCAGACCTTTCAAATCTTTCTTCTCGACCGTTTGTCCATGCAATGATACCCTGCAGGCTTTTCCTTAAACCTACAAATTTATCACTGTCAAGGCATGGGGTCAATGGGTTGAGGATCACCTCGCACGTTAAAGTTTCGGCTCGAATCTGTCGATCCTACGATGACAGCAAATCTTCCACGGGGCAAAACCCGCAATGAGTCACCGCCAGGCCGCAGAGAAGCTTCCCGTCTTCGAGGAATGCTCCGCTTGCTCCGGAAATCCGGATGGGCCGCCGTGCGAGGTAACGCGCCTCGTGAACAAGGTCCTGTTCGTAGACGCGGCCCATGCCTTCCTGTGCTATCACCGAACCTCCCGCGACGGATCCTACATCTGCCGATGTCCTGTCAGGCGCGAGATCTACGAACGCCACGGCCGATAAAGGCGACACGCAAGAAGGCCGCTCATGCTGCAGGCGACCGATACCCCCGCGCTCTGCCATGGCCGCGATTCCCGGTCGACTCCTAGGAGGCTGCCCAAAAAATCCCATCTGCGGCGTTCGGCTGCATCCCTCGTCATTCAACGTACAGAAAGTACGCTTCATTCCTCGGGATTTTGACTCGGGCCGTCCATGGCCCTCGCCCTGCGGGCGCGTCATCCCTCTGGGTGACGCGTCCCATTCCGCTGTCCTGCGGAATGGTGCCTGCCTTGCATCTGGAACTTTTTGAACAGCCTCCAAGAGCCACT
>WFRX01000040.1 GCA_015486285.1 bacterium | reverse complement strand
CCTCCCGCCAGGCGTCAGACAGGGGCTGGAGCCACTCGAAGGACCGGGCCTGCGCGGCGGCCGCCCGCGTTATCGCAAGGAATCCTCGTGATGGCGCAGGGGCATCCCTGCCGGCCGCGGCGGGAGGATGGAGGACACACGAGAGTCCCCAGAGTGCGATCAAGAGAAAGCGGACTGTTCCCTGTCTTTTCATCGGCCTCGTTCGATCCGTTCGCAGGGTCCCTTTCCAGGGCCCGGTCCATGATGCCTTCGACCTCCACGATGCGCGGGATACGGCCCAAACCGTCGGCGTCCCACGGCGCACCCTTGCCCGCCCCAGCAATGAGCAACATCCGTGCCCAAGGGGATGGTCGAGAATAATATCGATATATCAGAGGGTTATGATTTTTCTTTCCTTCTCGGAGAGTCAATAGAATGACGAGGAAAAACAAAAAACCGTCCCCCTGCCGCCTATTCGCCTTTGGACCGAAAGGCGCCCCGGCTGCAGAAAAAGAGTGCGAAAGGGGAAAGGAAAACCGGCGACTCGTGAGTGGAAGAGAGGAGAACAGCGGAACGTGGCGGACCCGCCGGCCCGGAAACTCAGGCCGCGGATGCCGTGCCCTTGTGTGATCCGGCCCCGGCGGACAGGTCCTGCTCCGATTTGACTCGGTTTCGGCCGCTTCGCTTGGCGAGGTACAAGGCCTTGTCCGCCCGGTCCGCAACGGTGTCCACGGTGTCGTCTTCGCGTACTTCCGACACGCCGCTGCTGACCTCGACGATTCCGATCGTCGTCTGGGTCTTTGCGATTTTCAGGGCCTTGCTGGATATTTGTTGCCGAATGCTCTCGGCCAGCTTGCACGCATCCTTGAGGTTCGTGGCGGGCAGGAGGACCATGAATTCCTCTCCGCCGTACCGTGCGGGCACATCCCGTCCTTTTACCGACCCGGTGATCGTCTGCCCGACATACTCGAGCACGGAATCGCCGACCTTGTGGCCGAACTGATCATTGATTTTCTTGAAGTGATCGATGTCCATCATGATCACGCTGAAAGGCGCACCCTCCTGCCGGTAATGGTCGTAAAGGGCGTGGAGCGCCTTGTCGAGGTACTTTCGATTGTACAGGCCGGTGAGGACGTCCCGGGTGGCCTCCCGCTCCGCCTCCTCCAGCTTCCGACGCAGCTCATTTCCTTCCTGCCGGGCCTTTTCGAGCTGCCGGGTGAGTTCCGTGCTGGACTCTTCGACCTTCCGGGTGTCCAGAATGACCGCGCCGATCATCTTTTTCAGTGTGTCCGGGTCCAGGTCGCCTTGTTCCAGCCGGCTCGCGAATCCATTCAGACGCTGGGAGTATTCCTGGGTGACGCTGCCGGTGGCGATTACGCCTTCCAGGGCCTCCTTGAGGATCTGGAAGGTGGCCTGGGACACCTCCTGGATCAACTTCCTTTCCCGGTCGCCTCCGAAGTGCCTTTCATAAATGCCTTGATTGGTTTTGTCGTCGAACCTTGTCCCCGCCGCCACACGTTCGTCGATTTCCCTGGTCAGGCCCGGACGGCTGCCGGTCACGTATGCAAACCAGACCTGGTAGTTTTCCGGTGTCAAGGGTATTTGCCGACGACTCATGGTCAGCAGCACCTTGCGGGCGACTTCCGTGACGGGGGAATCCGGCCCCGGGGGCGTTTCACTGTCGGATGCAGGGGGACTCAATGCGCGTCGTCTCCTGGAATGTGAGCCTTTCGCGTTTTTGCGCAGCGTGCTTTACCTCCTTGTTTCGATCCTTTTTATCCGTGACTTTAGGGCCCCTGTAAATTATTTCCGTATTTTTTCGCTTCCTTGTCCGGCCCGATTGACACCCATTTCCCCTCTTCGTTACACTCGGCGCGCTGGCCCCCTGTTTTTTCCCGAAGAGAGCGCACGATGACCCTGCTCGACTGGTCGATTGTCATCGCCTATCTGCTCGGCATGGTCGGCCTGAGTGTATACCTGGGCAGAGGGCAGTCGAACGAGGAGGACTACTTCGTCGGCGGGCGGAGGCTGCCTTGGTGGGCGGTGGGCCTTTCCACGATGGCCACCCAGACATCCGCCATCAGCTTCATTTCCATACCCGCATTCGTCGCGCTGCGAGCGGGAGGCGGCCTGACCTGGCTGCAGTACGAACTCGCCGTGCCGTTGGCCGTCATGGTGGTCATGGCCTGTCTGCTCCCCTTTTTCCGAAGGCTCGAGCTCGTCAGTGTATACGAATATCTGGAATTGCGGTTCAGTCGAGAGGTCCGCTGTCTGGTGAGCTGCATATTCCTCGTGAGCCGGGGGCTGGGTACAGGCGTCGCCGTATACGCCAGCGCCATCGTGCTTTCCGTGTGTCTCGAGCTTCCGCTCTGGTCGACCATCCTCATCATCGGGGTTGTCACCCTCATCTACGACACCATCGGCGGCATTTCAGTCGTGGTGTACTCGGACGTGATCCAGATGATCATCCTGCTCGGCGGCATCCTTCTGTGCCTGGCCTATGCCCTGGTCGATGTGGGCGGGATCGAGGCCGTCCTGCATGCGTTTCCGCGGGAGCGCCTCCCCGCCATCGATCCGAGCATGGGGCTCGATGGGGGAAGTATTGTTCCGTTCTGGGCCTTCCTGGTCGGCGGGTTCTTTCTTTATGTTTCCTACTACGGGACGGACCAGAGCCAGGTTCAACGGGAGCTGTCGGCGGCATCCGAGGACGAAACGAGGCTGTCCCTGCTTTTCAACGGCTTTGCCCGATTCCCCTTGACCCTTCTTTATGTCGCCATGGGCATGGCTGTGGGATCGGTGTACCTGCTTTCGCCGGAGCTGCAGGCGAGCATTCCCGCCGACAGGCCGGACTACCTGATTCCGCGGTTCATCTTGATGTATCTTCCCCCGGGGGCCCGTGCGATCCTTTTCGCGGCCATCCTTGCGGCTGCCATGTCGAGCCTCGATTCCGCCTTGAATTCGCTGTCGGCGGCGACCGTCCGCGACTTCATACAGCCCCGGATGCGGGACGGCCGCCGCATTCTGCTCCTGAGCAAGCTCACCACGGTCGCCTGGGGGATTTTCATCACCGGTTTCGCCTTTCTCGTCGGCCGGATTTCCGCAACGGTCATCGAGTCGATCAACAAGATCGGGTCCGCCTTTTACGGCCCGATCCTGGCCGCCTTTCTTGTGGGCGTCCTGTCCAAACGGACCACTGCAACCGGCATCCTTTGCGGAATCCCGGCCGGCGTGGGGCTGAACCTTCTCCTCTGGGCCCGCTATCCCCGGATCCACTGGATGTGGTGGAACTGTTTCGGGTGCCTGACCGCGGTTGCCGTGGCCTTCGCGGCGAGCCGCCTTCTCCCCTCTCGCCGGTGCAGGGATGCACGGCGGTTTGTCCTTCAGGGCGATCGGCTGTTTCGATCCCAGCGTCGCTGGCTCCCGGCCTACCTGGCCTTGCTCCTTTATTTCTTCCTGATGCTTTCTTTCCTGCTCCTGGTGTAGGACAGGATCGGGGCCGGCGGCGGCTTGCAAAGGATCGATTGCTGCGGGTAGACTTTCGTCCCTGGTTCGGAGATTGCGGCCGGACCGACAGCAATCGGAGATGTACGGGCTCGAGCGGGAGCAGGCTGTAACATACGGGGACGTGGTGGAACATGATCCATGAGGGACTGGAGATCGGTGCGGTCTCCGTCAAATGGGTTCGTCGAACCTCGCAGGGCGAAACCGT
This sequence comes from bacterium, assembly GCA_015486285.1. Classification (GTDB taxonomy): domain Bacteria; phylum Desulfobacterota; class DSWW01; order DSWW01; family DSWW01; genus S015-6. The sequence goes on along the minus strand of WFRX01000040.1, from coordinate 824 downwards.
CGCGGAGGTCGAGCGACATGAAGGGCGGCCTGAGGAGAGGATCCGGGAGATTCTCGACCGCCGCGGGATCGGACAGGGGTCCCGAATCGTCGTTACCGGCCAGGCCGCCAGGCTGCTTACGGACCTTCCCTACCGCTCCGAAACGGAATGTATCGAAAAGGCCCTCTCCTTTCACACGTTGGCCCCTGACATGGTTCTCTCCCTCGGCGGGGAGACCTTCAGCGTCTACCCGATGAAAGACGGCGCCATCCGGAACGTGATCTCCACATCCAAGTGCGCGGCCGGCACGGGCGAGTTCATCGTCCAGCAGTTTCTGCGCATGGGCCTGTCCCTCGAAAAGGGCCTCGAGGAAGCCCGGTCGGGCCGGCTCGTGAAGATGGCCACGAGATGTTCCGTGCACTGCAAGTCGGACGCGACCCACAAGCTCAACAAGGGGGAGTGCTGTCCGGGAGACATCGCGAAGTCTCTTGTGTACGATCTGGCAAAGAAGGTCGGCGAACTCGTGGAACTCGCGCAGTGGCCTGCCGCATCGATCGTTCTTTGCGGAGGCGTTTCCCGGAACGGGCTTTTCGTGGAGCAGCTCCGGGAATTTCTCGAAGGCTCGGAGTTGATCATCCTGCCCGAGAGTCCGTATCTCGAGGCCTTTGGCGCCTGCCTCTGTGCCGCCGGCATTTCCGGGACCCGCATGGCCGGCGCCCCTCAAAGCTGGTTTCTGCATTCGAAGCCGGGGCTTTCGAGTCTCAAGCCCCTGAAGGAAGCGGCGCCACTGCTCGATTACCGGGTCGAGGCGGGGGGCGGGCACGCGGTCGAGCCGGGCGGGCGAT
>WFRX01000039.1 GCA_015486285.1 bacterium | reverse complement strand
GGGGTGCGCTGAGTCGCTTGACACACAATCAGGCCGCCCGCTACGCTCTATCCTCCCGAAACAAGGTTATTTTCTATAGGCGTCCCCACAGCGGTCTTCAAGGGAGAGCCCTTCTTCGGACAGGACCGCCTGGACCTACTGCTCTGGCGCTTGAAGCAACACGGCCTGGCGGAAAGGTAAACAGCGAAGCGAGCGGAACGGTATTCGTGGTAGTGCAACGGGCTTTCTCAAACGGTACGCCCTAAAAACAATACATCCCATCAAAGGAGAAAAAAGACATGGCCGGCAGACTCGCAATCACAGACGCTTCGAATCCTTATTTCATCGATTCTCGGCAGAGGACGAGAGACCTCCAGGCGGAAATGCAGAAACAGGGGATCGATGTATACCTGGGATCCCGGCCGCGCACCCTGACCTGGATCGCCGATGCCTTTATCCCGTGGAGGAGTTATCTGGTTGTTCCTGCAGAGGGGATGCCGACCCTTTTCGCGTTCTTCCTCGACTGCGCACGCATCGGCAGCGAGACATGGCTGGATGAGGACCATATCATTGGATATTATGGCGGCGAAGGTCTCCTGCCCGTTCCGAACATCGCCAGGCTGATTCGTGAAACAACCGGGGGTGGCCGGGGGCGGATCGGATTCGAAGACGGCATCTCCGTCTACACCCCTGAAGGATATCTCACAAGGCACGAATATGCCCTGTTGACAAGCGAACTCCCCGACGCGGAATTCGTGGACGCCCATGGAATCATCGACAGGCTCTCGCTGATCAAGGACAAGGGCACCATCAACCGCTTCCGGGAAGCCGGCCGCATCTGCGATGTGGGGCACGAAGCGGTTCGCGAAGCCGTCGGCAAGGGGGGGTATCAAAAGCTCACCGAGACGGAGGTGGGCGGTATTGCGGCATTGGCAATGCGGAAGGCGGGCAGTGTTTCCGAGTGGAACTTCGCAGGCCTCAACGAGATCGCAACCGGCTGGCGTACCGGTCTGGGCGCATGCACGCCCCCGACGACCAAGAAGCTGGCCGCGGGCGAGCCATGTATGTTCGATCTGCACAGCCTGTTCATGCTCGCTATGGGAGACCATGCCCACAACTATTTGATCGCTCCCGCCACACGGCGCCAGCGATGGCATGCGGACAACTTCGTGGCCTTGATTGAGCTTCTTCTGAAAAGCTATCGGGCAGGGAAAACGCCGGCCGGTTTGTTGGCGGAAGTCATGGACCTTGCCGGAGAGAGAGGCTGCGCGGACCATGTCCTGCCCGCGGTGGAACACGGCATCGGGTTGTGGGGAGACGAGTGGAAAGTCGGCGCCGAGACGAACCAGGCGCTGCCTTACTGGACGGACCCCACGCATTGCTATCAGGAAAACGAAATGGTGATCGCCGCGATGCAGTATGTGTGTCCGGAGGACGAGATTGGATTCCGCTACGAAAACGCCATCGTAATTCAGAACGAAGGATGCGAATTGATGTCGAAATACCCGCTCGCCATCGAAGAGATAGAATAATCGTTAAATGCGAAAGGAAATTCAGGATCGCCCTCCCATGGTCTTTGCCTTCTCGCAAGACAAGGCAACCGGCGGGTGTTACGGCGAGATCCGGAACCTGTCAATAGGTTTGAGACACCATTTCCAAAAGTTTAAGCAAAATTCTGCTGCTCACATACGAGATCAAGCATTTTATCAGGGTTCTGATCGCCCCTTGATCAACGTCAAGTATTTTTTCCCTTCAGCCAATTAAAATTCCCGTCCCTGTGTCTTATCAATACCACCAGTGAACTGGTGGTATGCTGAAGCCCCCCAGAGGGGGCTCAGACCAATTACTTCCTCGATTATGCCTACAAATCGTCCTCTTGCAGCTTGTCCAATTTCTCTTGATTTCTAATGTACTCTCGTACCTCTTCTTCGTTCAGCCCAGCTGTGCTTACGCAGTAGCCCCGTGCCCAGAATGTTCGACCTTCGCACCATCCGCCTGCTCTTGGTCCCAAAGCTCATGATCTCTGACGCACTTTTTCCTTTCAGAAGCCCAATGGTGTGAGCTACCGAGTATTTCGGTGGAATCGATACGCACAGGCGGATATAATCCGCCATCGCATGCCCTTCTAGGATCTCTATCCCCTTGATTCGCGCCCACTGCTTGATCGTCTTCACCGCGACACGCTTCTTGGCTCCGTACAGTTCCCTGCGCCGATACTTCGGTATCCATATAACGTGGTACTTACAATCCCAGATCGAATGTGCTGCCTGTGGAACCGGTCCATGGAAATCTCCTTTTCTGAGTAGTTGGCGCTCTCAGTTTAGGAGATTTCTCCTTTCTCGGCACCAATCACTGGCATAGCCATTGTTCATACCACTGGCATGCCAGTGGCTTATTCCTTCGGGTTAGCAATGCCCCCCTGGCACTGCCGAGGGATTCTCTAGAATTGATGTTGTACAGGATCACAGGCTTGCGAACATGACCAGTGAGTTGTCGTGAAATTCTAAGGTCTGCGAGAGCCCTCAACAAGCTTGAGCCATACGCTCCGTTAAATGTGAAAACCCCTATGGAGCTTCCGTAGCGGTCTGATTAGTACATATCGGAGTTAATACATAATTTCTTCGGTCAGCCTTGGTAATAGCTCCTGTTGCTGCCCAATCAACGACAAGTATTGAGATTAAACCAAGGTCAATCAGGATTCCTAAAAGGGAGACCGCATCAAACCTTGTCTCAATCATTGTTGATTGTTCGCTGCATCCCGGCTTTTCAGCACGCAAGATGGCTTCTTTAAGCTTCTTTTTGGGGATCGATACGACAGCTGATGTTCCCTCGCCAATTTCTCTTTCATTAAGAAAGAAATGTGTATCAGGGACTTCACTCTGGACGTGAATCTGTTCCTTGGTTCCGTTGAACATTGCGGCACAACCAGAAAAGAGAAAAGATACAGCAACAAGCAACGAAATCGTTCTCATCCTTACCCTCCCACTCTAAAGGAATTCAGAGGACTTGACCCTGAATGACGTCTCTCAATGTTTCTCTATAATCAGACCGGAACAACCGGTTAGCTCGGAAATCAAAGTTCACAATTTATTCACCTTCTAACTCCGATGTCAAGTGATTTATGCAATCCATGATAATGTTTTAATATGAGTTTCATAATTTGTCTAGCCTATATAACAATTACCTTCATCAAGAGAGCGTGGGCCTAGTCTGGGGGAAACGGGGTATCGGCACAGAACCTCCTGTCTGCTCATTGATCTTTACTGTTGATTGCACGTAGTTACCGAACCATGCGAACCTGCCCTCTTGGATAAACATATGTGTTAAAATTCTAAGAGCCCTACACAGTTCGTAGGGATTTGAGGCTATGATGCAGGTTGCCATACTTCCAGTCCATCCCGTCCTGTATCAATGTCTGCTAAAGAGGTTGAATTTTCAGGGTTTCCGTATCTCAAGTATTTTCGAAGAATGCGAAAACGGCTTCTTCGGACACATATCTCTTTTCTAACTATTCAGCCGTACCAAACAGCCAGCCGGACCCCAGCTTGTGTCAAATGTTACTGATGCCAGCCATGTTCATCCTGCGGTGTCCCGGCGAAAGGACGGCTCTCGATGTCTTACGCTGTTTTTGGTTGTACGGCCTTGTAGAGGCAGGTCCGGCTCAAATTACAGACTGTTGGGCCAATCCCCCTGCGGGGGGGCGGGGCAATATTGCACCTGTGCACGGCGTGTGGCGGCTGGACGTGATATCGCGGACAGGGCGTAAGCTAACCTCCGCGCGGAACACACATCGCATTTCGTGAACGGCACTCGGAAAGTAGCATACGTTGAAATCTATCTCTTGAATCTCCTCCTGAATCCCGCAAGCGAGAGGAAGTCAGAGGCGAGCAGAAGGATCGTAGGCGCGTCGGGGATAGCCATCCCATAATGGTCATACTTGATCGTGGCGTAATTAGGATACGGGCTGCCGCCGTAGCTATAGCCGGTCACGTAAATATTCGCTGAACTGTCTGTCGCCAAGGCTACGGCTCTGTCATCGTCCGCAACCTCTGTTCCCGGTCCTTCATAAAGCCCTACCCAGATCTGATTACCGTCGGGATCGTACATCAGCGTTATGTAATCATCCTGTGTCTCGACTGATCCCCGACCGTACCCGGTCACGTAAATATTTCAGTAATCATCAAGCTCAATCGCATTTGAAAAATCCATCCAGCCGCCTGGACCATCGTATCTCTCAACCCAAACTTCGTTGCCGTCCGCATCATATTTTATCGTTGTGAAATCTGCTGCCGTCCCAATCCCATCGCTGTTCCCGGTAACATAGACGTTGCCCAGCTTGTCAACAACCAGAGCTCTCGCCTCATCCCGAAGTTCCGCTGACCCCTGATACCTAGACACCCACAATTCATTGCCGTCAGTATCGTACTTGATTGTGGCGTAATCATATTCCGCGTTTGTACCACCTTGCCGTTGGCTACGACCAGTCACGTAGACATTGCCAGATTCGTCTACCTTCAAATCGACTGCTTCGTCATGACTATTGCCCACACCGTCATACCGCTCAGCCCACAGTTCGTTGCCATCCGCATCATACTTCACTGTTAGATAATCGTTGTTGCTTATGCCAGTCACATAGACATTTCCTTCGCCGTCAACAGCAATCGAGGCTGCTTGATCGTCCCCGTAATTATATCGTGCCTCCCATACCTGGTTGCCATCTGGATCGTATTTGACGGTAGCGTAATCATAGTTGTGATACACGCCGTTGGTCTTTCCCGTCACATAAATATAGCCGTGTTGGTCGACGGCTAATGCGTAAGCTTCTTCCTGTGCGTTGATCGGGCCGTCGTAGCGGGCAACCCACAATTCATTTCCATCCGAGTCATACTTGATCGTTGCGTAGTCATTGGATGTCCCGTCTCCCTTGCTATACCCCGCATGATTACATTGCCGGAGTTATCTACCTCTAAAGCATTTGCCCAGTCGTCGCTATTTCCGGGACCGTGATACCGCTTGACCCAAACCTCATTGCCCTCGGCATCGTATTTTACAGTCGCATAATCGTAGCCCGTGTTAGTCCCTCGGCTCTGTCCGGTCACATAGACACTGCCATCTTTGCCCACTGCGATATCATTTGCTCTGTCGTCGTTATTGGAATCATTGTATTCTGCGACCCATTCCTCGACTATGGGCAATGCCAAGGCATAATCATAAAAGCACAAGAAGCTTACGGTCATGAACAGAAAGACAGTGGTGACGGGAAGGCTCGAATGGCTCATCGGGCGCCCTACTTTCTCCGTGATCCTAACAAAACGGCTCATAAGGAAAACCTGGATCGCGATGTGACACAGCGTTAACTTGTTGTATAAGGCAAAACGGATAGCTTTGCAAGAAAATTCTGTCGTTTGGAAACCTGCTCTATATGCTCCGCAAAGAGAACAACGCCTGCACTCACCGATCGGGCGCGGGTACATGCAAAATATGGAGATTGTCTGGCGGGGTGGCCTGGGGTGGCGCCAGACAATCACCAAGGCATCTAAGCGACCAGCCAATTCGCTGCATCGCAGCAAAAAATATCTTGTCATTCCCTGCGCCGCAGGATTACACTCCCAGCCAAAGGAGGCCCGTCATGTACGACAGAGAAAAAGACGTCAACGCGCTCATTGCGGAATTACGTAAGACGAAGTATGACCCAGATGCACGGTGTGCGTACGATATGATGGCAGGCGCGTTTATGTGGTCCGATGAGGTCCCCGACGGCTTTCCGCTTAGCCCACCGCTTTTCAGATGCCTGTCCGCTTACCGAGCGTCTCTCATCCTCGGTGTACCTCGCAAGGAATTCGAGTGGCTTTGGCGAAAAGTAGAGCGCGAATGTCCAGAGTGGCCGGGTTTCCGGCCGGAACGACGGGATCCTGCTTTACGTCCGGGTCTGGAGGGGTCTCTTGCGGGCACTGCCAGGATGGCCGATCAGATACGCAAATGCTTGGACGCTCAGGAGCGAGAGGATGAGCGTAAAGAGGAAGAAGAGCGTAAGAAGAAGATGCTTCACTAACAAAACGTCGTCGCTATTGACGAGGAGGGCATGAAACCATGAGTGCAGCGATTCTCAGGCGAATCCATCCTTTATTCATGATTATGTGTGCAATATCAATTCTTTTCTTGCTTGCCAGATCGGCGCACGCTATCGAGCTTACCACCCGAATCGATGGCTACTGGTGGAACAAGACGGCCGAATTGGCCGACCCAACCATTAGGAATCTTGTTAAGTCGACCATGCTCGCAGGAATCTATCAAGGGGTGTTTACGTTTTGCCCAGAGAAGGGAGAGCAACAGCTGATTAGAGCAGCAATGGGCAATCTGGCATCTGCGCTTGACCAATTCTACTCTGATTACAGAAACTGCCGGATCCCAGTAAGTCTCGCCCTGGGCGTCGTTGCTTTGGAACTAAAGGGCACCCCCAAAGATAAAGCGCACGAGGGTTTACGTGCATTACGGGCACTTTTCAGCAAGTGAGAACGACGACACAATGTGCGCCTTCAAAGGGTCCGGACAAACTGTTGTTAATGACCGCCCATACGGAGCCATTCCAGGATCGCCATAATGGAGCCTCCTCGGCCGGCTCGAGGGGTCTCGGACTTCCTTTAACCCTTGCTGTATGCTCCTGCAAACTCACAGGCAGGAGGAGCAGCCATGAGCGGAAAGAAATTGACAAGCTCGACAGAAGGAAACCAAACGAAACCCAGGCGAAACCAGAAGGCGGTACGTCGTTTTACGAAAGTTCCGCGTCTCCCGCAACAAGCTGAATTCTTTTCAGTATCTGCCCGAAGATCAACGGCATCCCCAGCACCGACCAGGTAATCACGTAGTAGCCCATGACCCGGATCTGCTCCAGGCCGGGCAGATTCTCGGGCAGGTTCAGCAGGATGGCCATGGTCACGCCGACGTGGAGCCCGCCCAGGTCCACGATCACCCTCCACCGCCAGGGGATGTCCTGCCGGAACACGCGGTCCAGGCTCCACAGAAGGGAATGCACCGTGACCGAACGGGCGAGCGTCACTACGGCAATGGCCGCCAGGCCGATGCCCGCGTGATGGACCAGGCTTTCCAGAGGGATGGCGGCCCCGATCATGAGGAACAGGTATCCCTCGATGCCGATGGCCAGGGCCTCCCAGAAGCGATCCAGGGTCACCACGGTCTCCTCGTCCATGCAGAGGCCCTTCTTGTTGCCCACAAAGATCGAGGCCACGGCCACCGAGAGAAATCCGGACATGTGAAGGTGCTCCGCCACGAAAAAGGCGGCCGTGAAGAGCATGCCGGACAGGATGAGCTCGCTCACCGGGTCATTCAGCAGGCGATAGATGCGATAGAAGAGATATCCCAGCACAACGCCGAGCGCGCAGGAGCCGAGCACGGTCGACAGGATCGCGGCCGTCCAGTCCGGCGGCTCCCCCTGCCACACGCCCACGGCCAGGCTGAAGATGATCAAGCTGATCGGATCGTTGAAGATCGACTCGCCGGCGATCATGGATCGCCAGCGCTCCCCGACACCGAACTTGGAGAGCACGGCAAGCACCGCGCCCGCGTCGGTCGGGATGAGCATGGCCCCCACGATGATCGCCACCACCCACTCCATCCCGAACACAGCCCTGAGCAGGGCGCCGCAGACGGCAACCCCGACAAAGGTCCCGACGATCGCCAGGCCCGCGATCTCTTCCCGGTTCTTCACAAGGAAATCCATTTCGACCGCGAGGCCCTCGTTGAAGATCAGGATGCCGATGAGCAGGAAGATCGTTTGCGGCTCCAGCCTGAGCTGGGCGGTAAAGTCGATGCCGGTGAAGGTGGACAGCAGGTGAAGGGCGAAGCCCCCCACGAAGCAGCCCATCACTGCGGGCTGTCCCAGCCTTCGGAAGAGCAGGCTGAACAGGAGGATGAAGGCGAAGACGAGCAGAAGCTCAAAAGGGGCCTCCCGCGTCACGGTCTCGATGATGCCAGGGATCGCTTGTTCCATGCCGCCAGATTAATCAAAAGACCTGGACGGGTCAAAAGGGTAAGGAAGCCTGCCGCACCCTCTGTCGCGCAGCCTTTCCTTTCATGGAGGAGAGGGCTAGAATCGGTTTTTGGCCCATGCGTCGGTGGGTTCCCTCGCAACCATCGTGGAACGGAAGTGCTGCCTGGAGCGGGGGGATGGCCGCGGTCGCATTCGCTCCCTCGCAATATCCATGGCTTGCGCGACCGGGTCGGCGCATTGTGCGGAGGGATGCCTGCCTCCGTCGGCAGGACAGCTCGGCAACTCAGGGATTCCTGCTCCCCGCTTTGGGGGGACAAATTTCACGCATGACACACAGGGAGAGACGATGGCGGGCCATGTGGTTGATTTCGAACCGATCGGCAGGAGGGGGGAGATAAGCGACGGGCAGTCCATCCTCGAGGCGGCACGCCGCCTGGGCGTGGACCTGGTGAACCTCTGCGGGGGAGGCGGGACGTGCGGGCGCTGCAAGGTACAGGTCCTTACCGGAAGGGTCTCCGATCCAACAGCCAGTGAGTTGGAACATCTTGCGCAGACCGACCTGGACAAAGGCTGGCGCCTCGCTTGCCAGACACGCCCTCTGGCCGACTGCAAGGTTCACGTTCCGCCCGAATCGCTCACAGCCCCGCAGCGCACCCAGGTGGAAGGGCTCGAGGTGGAGGTTGAGCCGGATCCCGTTGTTGTCGCCTGTTCGGTAGAGCTTTCCGCTCCCTGCCTGTCGGATCTCAGGGCCGACGCCGACCGCCTCTTGGAGGCCCTGGGGGACAAACAGGATTCATCCTGCCAAAGGATCGACATCGAAGTCCTGCGGGCCCTCTCTCCCGGGCTCCGGTCATGGGGGTGGAAGGCCATGGCCTCGGTACGGGACGGCGAAATCGTGGCTGTCGGCCCTCCGGAGGGCCGTCGGCTCGGACTCGCGGTGGACCTCGGGACCACAAAAATGGCAGCCTATCTCGTCGACCTCGGAAACGGTACGACCGTTGCGTCTCGAGGGGCCATGAACCCTCAGATCGCTTACGGAGAAGACCTGATCGCGCGTCTCAGCCGTGCGATGGAGTCCCCCGAGGAGGGGGCCAGACTCCAACGGCTTGTCGTGGACGGACTGAACGGGATGGCCGCCGGGCTTTGCGAAGAGACGGAGGCCCACCCGGAGGAGATCGTCGAGACGGTAATCGTTGGCAACACGGCCATGCACCATCTCCTCCTGCGTCTGGCCGTGGATCAGCTGGCCATGGCTCCGTATGTATCCGCCATCTCGGTGCCCCACGACGTAAAGGCACGCGACATCGGGCTTCGACTCGCACCGGGGGCTTACGTACACCTTCTTCCCAACATTGCCGGCTACGTGGGCAGCGACCACGTGGCCATGATGCTGGCCACAGGGCTTTCGGAAGCGAGCCGGGTCACCCTCGCCCTGGATATCGGAACCAATACAGAGGTGTGCCTCGTGAGCGAAGGGGCGCTCTGCTCCGTATCCTGCGCATCGGGCCCGGCCTTCGAGGGCGCGCAGATCAAGCACGGCATGCGAGCCGCCAACGGGGCGATCGAACGGGTCCGCCTGGCGGATGGAAAGGTCGAATACCAGACCATCGGCGGGGCCGAACCGACCGGCATCTGCGGCTCTGGAATCCTGGATGCAGTGGCCCAGCTTTACCTCTCCGGCCTGCTGAACCGGGGCGGGAGGATGGACCTCCAGCCCGGCGTTCGCGAAAACGGAGACCAGCGTGAATTCGTCCTGGTGCCGGAAGAAGAGGGCGGCGAGCGGCCGGCCATCACCATCACCCAGAAGGATGTGCGGCAGATCCAGCTCGCCAAGGGCGCCATACGCACGGGCATCCAGGTGCTCCTTGAATCCAAGGGGCTCACGGAAGGGGACATCGAGGAAGTGATCATCGCCGGGGCCTTTGGGACCTACATCGATGTCGGCAACGCGATCGCCCTCGGGATGCTCCCCTCCCTTCCGCAGGATCGCTTCCGCCAGGTGGGCAACGCCGCCGGAAGAGGCGCCGTTCTGGCCCTCCTATCCCGCGCGAAACGCCGCGAGGCGCACGCCATGGCAAGGAAGGTCGGCTACATCGAGCTGGCAGGCTCTCCGGACTTCATGAACATCTTCACCCAATCCATGTACCTCGGACCGTACCGGGAAGAAGAGGAATAGGGCGAATCCGGCCAAGGATCTCACGGGCCATGACATCAGACTCGAGGCCGAAGCAGATCCCCGGGACCTATTGAGCCGGAGGGACAAGGGCGACATCTTGGGCGAGGAGCAGAGGCTCCCGGCACTGCTTTCGTATAGAAATCCCTGCCTGGCGAGACGAGTCGGCTGAGAGCCGGGCGGGATAGAACCTCCGCCCGCCCCCCTGAAACCATTCCACCCCTCCTTGCTCCTTACCAGCAAACTCTATTTCGGAGCGGGGCCATGCGGATTGCTCTCTTTTTATACGGTCTGACCGGCGGGGGGGCTACCCGCAGGACCTTGACCCTTGCGGAGGGTTTCGCGGCCCGGGGGCACGAGGTGGACTTGGTAGTGGTCGACGAGACGGGGCCCCTGCGCGGAGCGGTGCCTCGGAGAGTCCAGGTGGTAAGCCTGGCGAAGCGTCCCGGGACCGGACAGCTCTGCCGTTCCGGGAGGCGGCGGTGGCGGATCTATCTCAGCCGACCCGCCCTGGCCGAGTGGCTTCGTGAGAGCCGGCCGGACTGCCTGCTGTCGTCGGCCAACCATACCAATCTGTCGGCCCTCCAGGCGCGCAGAATCGCGCGGACGCGAACGCCCATCGTGATCCGGGTGAGCAACAACCTGAGCATCTCCCTGGGCACAGGGGGCCTTCACAGGCGGGTTCGTTACCTTGCGGCCCGCCGCCTCTACCGGACCGCCGACGCCGTGATCGCCGTCTCCGGCGGGATCGCCGACGATCTGGTCCGCAAGGTGGGAGTGGACAAGGATCTCGTCTCGGCCGTCTACAGTCCCATCTTCACCCTGTCGATGGCCTCGCGGGGCCGGGCTCCCGTCGCCCATCCCTGGCTCCGGGATCGCGCCGTGCCGGTCATCCTGGCGGCGGGCAGGCTTTCGCCCCAAAAGGACTTCATCACCTTGCTCCGGGCCTTTTCTCTGCTGAGGCGGCGGCGGCCGACGCGGCTGGTCATCCTCGGGGAAGGCAAGGAAAGGGGACGCCTGGAGGCGGCCTCCCGCGATCTCGGGCTGGCGGGGGACGTCGACCTGCCGGGCTACGTGGACGACCCCCTTCCCTGGATGGCGCGGGCCGCCGTCTTCTGCCTTTCTTCCGTCTACGAAGGGCTGCCGGCGGTCCTGATCGAGGCGATGGCAGTGGGGTGCCCCGTGGTCAGCACGGCGTGCCCGAGCGGGCCTTCCGAGATCCTCGAGGGCGGCCGCTACGGAAGGCTCGTCGCGCCTCGGAACTGGCGGGCCCTGGCCGACGCCCTGGCCGCCACGCTGGAGGCCCCGCCGGACCGAGAGCGGCTGGCGGCGCGGGCCGCCTGCTTTGCGGTCGACAGGGCCGTGGACGGCTACCTGCAGGTCCTTGAAGGGGTTGCCGGCGAGCGCGATCGGCGATAGAAGAGGCGATAGTGCCAAAGAGGCGATAGTGCCAGGTATCACAATGTGACAAGAGCCGACGGAAGTTGCTCCACCGCAGGGGTCGGCTCGAAGGTGGGATTGTGATACCTGGCACGCGGGTCCCCCGCGGGTCCCCAGGTCCCGTTGATTGTCGGCCCCGACTTTTTCAGCTCAATTGCGGAGAGCCGTAGAGTGCCACGTAGAGTGCCAGGCACCGCATTGCACGATTGTGATACCTGGCACCCAATGTGAACATCTTTACCCAGTCCATGTACCTCGGACCGTACCGGGAAGAAGAGGAGCAG
>WFRX01000038.1 GCA_015486285.1 bacterium | reverse complement strand
TCCCCGCTGACCCGGTACACCGTTTCGTCGCCTTCTGTCGTGGCGTAATAGACGTCTTTCCCCTTTTCCTGCACCTTGCCAAGGAGGAATTTCCCGAACAGCGGATATGTCGATCCCGACCCCGCTTCTTCCCCCTTTTTCTTGCCCCCGGCGGGTGGTTTCCCTTCATACAAAGTGACCCGGGCCAGGGGGTCGGCAAGGCCGAATCGGGCGAGGCCCGCTTGGGTCTTCGGCTTTTCCAGGAATTCCTCTCCCTCGAGGCGGTTCAGGGCACCCAGCAAGACGGTCATCTTCGAACCGTCCGCTCTCGCCTTGATCGGGGCCTCGATCCACCATCGGTCCCCTTCCTTCTTTTCCAGCGTGACGTTGAGGCCCTTGCCGGCAAGCTCCAACTTGTGGATTTTCCAGGTCTTGAAGGGCATCACCCTCTTCTCGCGCAACTCCTTGGGGCCCTTGGCAAACGTTCCGATCAGATCCATCCCGAGGCTCACCACCGTGGGGCGGTCCCCGCGCTTTGCGTAAATGCTCCCCTTGCCGTTCGTCTCGTGCATGCTCCCGAGAAGCAGAGCGATTCTCGTCTGGTCCGGCTTGAGGGCCACTTCGATCCGCCACACCGGTTTGTCGAGTCCGTAAGCGGACAGATCCTTCGGGTTTTCATCGTCGAAAGAGACGGCCTTCAAGTTCGCCAGTTTGTCCAAGATCTGGTTGATCTCGGTCTCGGAAGCACGGGCATGGATCGGCTTTACGATTTTCCATCCGTCCCCCTTCCTGGCCAGGTCAATCTCCGGCGCCTCGCTGCGCACGATACGGATCCGCTCGACGTCGTCCCGCTTGAAAGCGAAGAGCTTCTTGTGCCGTAAATCGTAGAGCCCCTTGTCGAACTGCGGGGTGAGATTGCTGCTCAGCAGGAGGACCTTGTCCCCGCCCTCCCACATGGCGTACGAGTTGCTTCCGACCGGGCTTGTGGCGCCCACCAGGAGCGATGCGGGGGCCTTGTCGCCCTCGCCGGGCAGGACGGTAATCCGGATTGCGGGGTCCTTGAGGCCGTAGGCATCGAGGTTCTCCGCCTTTTCGGTGACTACCTGTTCCCGCTTTACGCCTTTCAGGTTGGTGACCAGGCCCTCGACGGTCATTGGGTCCGCGCGGGTCTCGACGGGTTGGGTAATGCGCCACTCGCTCTTCGGCGCCTCGGAGGAAGACGCGCCCTCAGCGCCCGCCTCGGTCACCTTCTCCAGAACGAAGGTCCCGTGGGCGTTCTTGATCTTCAGGCCCTTGAGCTTGTCCCAGTCGATGGAGAAAACCTTTTTCGCTTCCTCTTCCTGTTTTTTTTCTTCTTCCGCCTTTTTGTACTCAAAGAAATACACATAAGCGCCGAAGACGGCCAGAAGAAGGGCTGCAATTACAGTCGTCCGGAACTTCATCGCGCGCCTACCTCCTTCTCCACCAGATGGCGAGCCCGAAGAGCAGGAGGATCTCCGGAAGGATCAGAACCGACATGTAGAAGATATCCCGCGTCTCCTGGGGGGTCATGAGAACCCTGGAGCCCCGGGTCGTTTTCGGCCGGATCGAGATCAGCGCCTCTTCCTCGGCCAGCCAGTTGATCGTGTTCAGGAACAGGTCCGCATTGTACATCTTGGGAATATATTCGTTGTCGATGAAGTCGGCATCCCCGAAGACGACCATCCTGGCCTCCTTTTTCTCGGCGGCCTCCTTCTTTTCCTGCTTTTTCTCCTTGCCTGGTCCTTTCACCTTCACGGTCAAGGCAACGGCGATCGAGACCGGACCGGCGAGGTCATCGTCGCTGCGGGCGACCTCGCTTTTCGCAAAGAAGCGGTCCAGGTCGGTCTCCGCCCAGCTGCTCGTGCTCGTTTTGGCAAGGGAGACCCCCGTCACGCCGTCGGGCAGCGGATCGGCCAGTTCCACGGACCGGGCCATGTGAAGCAGGGTCCGGCCGTTGAAGTCTTTGGTGATGTCGTGGCTCCCGTAAGTCGAGACGACCGGATCCACCCCAAGAGAAGGCCCGTAGAAGAGGCGGAAGACCTGGTCCACCACCACGTTGCTGCCGGCCTTGACGCCCCATTTCTTCAGGAACTCGTCCAGGCCGGGGGAACTCCCCGGGTCCAGCAGGAACAGCACGCTGCCCCCCCGGTCGACATATCTCTCGATTGCATCCAGCTCATTTTGGGCCAGCGGCTTTTCGGGGCTGGCGACTACCAGCACGTCGGTATCCGCCGGCACGTCTTTGATCATGTACAGTTCCAGGGGGAGCACCTCATAGTTCTCGTTTTCCAGGGCCTTCTCGGCCACGTGATACCCTGTCTCCTCGTCACTGGCCAGATCCCGTTCCCCATGGGTGGTCAGGAAACGGATCTTTTTCTTGTTCGGATTGGCGACCTTCAGGATGGCATTCGTAATGTCTTCCTCGGTGCCCCCGGGAATCTTTGTTTCCCGGTCCCCGCACTTGACGACGAGGATGTCGGTCGTCGTCACTTCGTGCTTCTTGGCCTGCTCCGGGTGCTTCACCGGATCGATGAACTCGTAAGTAAACCGGGAAGAGTAGTTCGCGTAGTTCTTCAGGAGGTCTTCGAGAGGCGTTCCCTTGCCCGCCTGGTAGAAGGCCAAAACCTGCACGTCCTCCTTCAGATTGTCCAGTACCTTCTGGCTCTGATCGGACAGGCTGAAGAGCCCGCCCTCGGTCAGGTCTTTGCGAACCGGATGGGTGGTGGCCGCATAATTGACCAGCACGAGAATGGCCAGGAAAATCGCCGTGTAGATCACGGCGTTTGCGCTGTACCGCGTGGATCGCTCGCCCAGTGAAGACCAGACCCCGCCCAGGTTGAAGGCGAGGCTGAAGATGAGGAGGGTTCCGCCGCCCGCGAGATGGACGATCGTATACAAGGAAAACTCCCGACGGAACAGGAACTCAACAATGCCGAAGAGCAACAGGACAAAGCCGCAGAGGCCTGCAATCTGGCTCAGCTTCTTCATCGGTCCTACCTCCATCGCGTGGATTCAATCGACCTTTTGGTCAGGAACAGGGCGAACAGGATGAACGTGATGTAATAGACCACATTTTGGCTGTCCAGAAGGCCCTTGGAAAAGTCGGTAAAGTGTCCGATCAGGGAGAGATACTCCAGGACTTTGCCGGTCGTTGCGCCGACCGTTTCGGCCGGCCACCCGATTACGAAGAACAGAAGCAGGGTGACGAAACAGACCACTGCGGCCACGATCTGGTTTTCGGTCAGGGAAGAGGCGAACAGGCCCACGGCCAGGAAGGCGGCGCCGAGAAAAAACAGCCCGATGTACCCGGCTACGATGGGGCCGAGTTCCGGCGGCGGCTGTCCGTAATGGAACAGGATTGCCGGGTAGATGACGGTCAGGCCGAGCAGGATCACGAGGAAGAACAGCGAAGCGAGGTATTTCCCGAGGACGATGGCGTTGACCGTAATGGGAGAGGTCAGCAGCAGCTCGTCCGTCCTGAGCTTCTTCTCTTCAGAGAAGAGGCGCATCGTGATGAGCGGGACCATAAGCAGGAGCACAATGGTCATATTGTACATGAGGGGGAGCATTACGAGTTCATTCAGATTCAGCCGCGAGGCGAGATCCGGCCGCCGCATCATCTCGTACATGCTGATCATCCGGGTGAATTGTACGAGCAGGTTGAAGAAGAACCAGCCGGACAGGACCACATAGCCCGTGAGCACCACGTAGGCAATGGGGGAAACGAAAAAGGCGCGCATTTCCTTGCCTGCGATGTGAAACAGATCCGTCAAGGCCTTCATTGCACATCCTCCGTCGTAAGCTTGAGAAATACGCTTTCCAGGCTCTCCTGGGCGGTCAGGGCCTCCAGCGAATCATCCGCCACGATCCTGCCCCGGTCGATGATCAGGCAGCGCTGGCAGATCATCATGACCTCCGGCAGGATGTGTGTGCTCAGAATAATCGTCTGTTCCCCGGCCAGGGCCTTGACGAGTTCCCGGATCTCGATGATCTGTTTCGGATCCAGGCCGATCGTGGGCTCGTCCAGGATCAGGACATCCGGCTCGTGGATCATGGCCTGGGCCAGGCCGACCCGCTGCTTGTACCCCTTGGAAAGCTTGCCGATGATCGTCTTGCGTGCGTTTTTGAGCCCGCAACGCTCCACCACCCGGTCGATCGCCTCCGCCCGGCCGGAGCGCGGTACGCCCCGGATCTTCGCCACGAATTTGAGGTAACCGGCCACCGTCATGTCGTAATACAAGGGGGGCTGTTCCGGCAGGTAGCCGATCCGCTTCTTGGCCTCGATCGGCTTCTCGAAGATGTCATATCCGGAAACCGTGACCGTTCCATCCGTGGAGGCAAGAAATCCCGTGACGATTCGCATCGTCGTCGTCTTGCCCGCCCCGTTCGGCCCGAGGAAGCCCACGATCTCGCCCTTTTCCACGCAGAACGACAGGTCCTCGATGGCCGTAAAATCTCCGTAGCGTTTGGTCAGACCCTCCACCTTGATCATCTCTCGACCTCCATCATGCGTTTGCCGCCGGCTACCTCAGGTTCTTCTTAATATAATCTTTGACCTTGGCAAAGGGAGTTGGTTCCTTCTCGGCCGCAACAGGCTCCTCCCCCTCCAGGGCGCCGAGTTCCCGGATCAATTCCTCCTGCCGCTCGGCCAGGTTCGTCGGGGTCTTCACGAACACGCGGACGTGAAGGTCCCCCTTCCGCCCGGACCGCACGTTGGGCATCCCCTGGCCGCGCATGCGCAGCACATCTCCGGTCTGCGTACCCTTGGGGATCTTCAGAAGCCCGGTCCCGTCCAGCGTGGGGATCTCGATCTCCGCCCCCAGCGCCGCCTGGGGAAAGGAAATCGGGATCTGGCAGATGAGCTGGTCGCCGTCCCGTTCGAAGAAGTCGTGCGGCTTCACGTGGAGAACCACGTAAAGATCTCCCGCCGGTCCGCCGTTGAGACCGGGGCCGCCTTCCCCGACCAGGCGAAGCTGGGAACCGTGGTCCACCCCCGGCGGAATTTTCAAGGTCAAGGTCTTCTTTTTCGAAGTCCGGCCGCTTCCCCCGCATTGCTTGCAGAGCTCACGGTAAACCACCCCTCTTCCCCGGCAGTGGTTGCAGGTCGTCGCGATCGAAAAAAATCCCTGAGTCCGGCGGACCTGTCCCGAGCCGCCGCACGCATGGCACGTCACCGGCGGGCTGCCCTCGGGATAGCCCATGCCGCTGCAGATCTCGCAGGACTCCTCCTTCTCGATCTCGATCTTTTTGGTGCCCCCTTTCGCGGCCTCCATGAACTCGATGCCCAGGTCGTACCTAAGGTCATCGCCCCGCATGGGCCCGGTCCGTCTGCGGCGCATCCTCGGCCCGAAGTCGAAGAAGTCCTCGAAGATGCTCGAGAAACTGGAGAAGATCTCATCGAAGTTCGTAAATCCCTGGAAGCCGGTGTTCCTCAGGCCGTCGTGGCCGAAACGGTCGTAGAGCTGCCGCTTCTCCGGGTCCCGGAGGACCTCGTAGGCCTCAGAGGCCTCCTTGAAGGATTCCTCCGCCTGCTTGTTCCCCGGGTTACGGTCCGGATGGTATTGGAGGGCGAGCTTGCGGTAGGCCTTCTTGATCTCTTCGTCCGAAGCGTTGCGGGCGACTCCAAGAATCTCGTAATAATCACGCTTTGTCACCGGAGACTACCTCCCTGAGCGCTTCCTCCGCCGCTTTGAGCGCTTCCTCGTTCTCCGCCTTTTGAAAGGCCCGCACCGCGTGGGAGTACTTCTTGAGCTCCATCGCCTTCGTGCCCAGGGCCTCCCATGCCTCGCGGTTGTTTGCCTCTTCCAATCCCCTGGAGGCCACACCGTACAGGAAGCTGTCCCCCTGTTCGATAGCCAGGGCCCTGAGGCGGGCCATGCCTTCCTGGTAGGACGCCTTCGCAAACAACTCGGCCGCCTCGTTCAGACGCCCCTCCTGGAGATACATCTCGCCATAGGAGATGAGGCGCTCGGAGGGAGTCTTTTTGTCGAAGAGGAGCTTTCTCTTCTGGTGACTGTTGGGGAGGACGTTCTTCTTCATTTTGGGTCAGCGTCGATCGTGTGCACCGAATCCCCCGCTCTGCTTCCGAAAGCCGGCAAAAGGACAAAATCCAAAAATAAGATCGATTTCCGAAAAATCAAGAGGAAAGGGCATGCAAATTCAGCGTAACATAATACAGGAACCTTCCACGCAGGATCTGGAGGGTCACATGGGATCGGCCCCTGAGCTTTGAAAACTCCTTTCGAAAGGTCTTGACGTCCGGAACTTCGCGGTCGTTGATCTTCAGCAGCACGTCTCCCGGACGGAGGCCGATTTGGTCGGCCTGGCTGCCGCGGACCACCTCCCTGATCTCGACTCCCCGGATCCCGGCCTGGGCCAGGGCGCGGCTGGTCATCTCGCCCACGCGAATTCCGAGTGATCGGCGGCAGTAGTTCTCGACCATTGCCTCGGGCAGGACCCCGCTTTTGACGGTCTTCTCGAGGTATTTCCCCTTTCGGAAGATGCGAAAGTCCACCTTGTCGTTTACCGTGGTCCGCCGGAGCAAGTCGGCATACACCTCCGGCGAGGTCAAGTCGGTCCGGCCGGCCCGGACCAGGATGTCCTGGGGCTTGATGCCCGCCTTGTCGGCCGGGCTTTTCGGATAGACCTCGGTCACCAGGACCCCCTGTGGGCCTTTATAACCAAGATAGCGGGCAAGCCTTGCGTCCAGTCCCTGCACGTCCATGCCGAACCAGGCGGCCTGCACCTCTCCGAAAGAGATCAAATCCTCCACAACCCGGTGCGCACGGTCCGCCGGGATGGCAAAGCCGATGCCCTGCGCTTCGCTGTAAATGGCGGTGTTGATCCCGATTACCTCCCCCTTGATGTTCAGCAGCGGTCCACCGCTGTTGCCCGGGTTGATCGATGCGTCCGTCTGGATAAAGTCCTTGTAGACCTGGTCTCCCGTCTGGATCGACCGGTTTAGGGCGCTGATCACGCCCGTTGTGACCGAGTGGGACAGGCCGAAGGGGTTGCCGATAGCGATCACTGTCTCCCCGATCATCAGGTCCGAAGAAGTTCCCAGCCGTGCCGGCCGGATTGCCTCCTGCGGTGTGATCTTCACCACCGCCAGGTCCGATCCCGGATCGCTGCCCACGAGCTCGCCCTTATACTCTTTTCCGGAGACGAGGGTCACATGGATCTCGCTGGCCCGCAGGATCACATGATGGTTGGTCAGGATGTGTCCCTTCTCGTCGATCAGCACGCCTGACCCGAGGCTGCGTCGGTGGAGGCGGGTTTCACCCTGAGGGCCCGGGAAGTGCTTGAAAAATTCGTCGAAAAGCGGGTCGCGCGACATGCCGAAAAAGGGATTGGCAGGCCGACTCTCGTAGATATCGGTCGAAATGTTCACCACGGCCGGGCTGAGCCTCTCCACCACGTCCACCACGGGCGTGCGCCTCGAGACCGTCTCCGTCGCCCAGGCCGCCACTCCGCCGTCTCCCCATACCGCCAGGAGGACCAGGACCGTCCAGATCGCCAGCCTCATGGTATCCCGCCGCCCATCATATATTCCCATTCCAGTACCCATTTCCCAGGAACCCCTTCCCCTGGTCAGCTTCGCCATATCCCCGTCCAAAACCGATTTATCATACAGCCTCAGCCCGGCGTGTCAAGGAATGGGGGCGATCGGGAGCAGGAGATGGGAAAGGCGAAGATCCCGAGGACGGAGGGGAACCGACTCCATGATCGGGGAGTCTACCTTACGCAACCGGCGGCGTAGCAGAAAAAGGGGACGCACCTTTTTTTCTTTTCTCCCCGGCAGCCTGACCAGCAGATTCAAAGGATGTGGAAAATGCCACGTTTCCGCAGAC
>WFRX01000037.1 GCA_015486285.1 bacterium | reverse complement strand
CGCCCAGGATCACCCGTATGTGGAACTTCCTCATCCGGCCCGAGAGCTTGGCGGAAATCTGCTGCCCGGAATCGAGCTTCACAATGAAATGCCCGCCGGCCTTTACGTCCGATACAACCCCTTCTGTCTGTGCAAGATCATCGCGAGCCAATCCGTCCCTCCCTGGTTGAAAGATGATACATCCGGATTCCGCCCGTCCGCCGGGCAAAGCCGCCCGGCAGAGCCGCGGGACCCGCCTGCCCCGGATATAAGAACGCCGCCCGGACCTGTTTATCTGAGCGGCTACCCTCGCATTCCAGGACAGAAGTTCGCCTCACTGCGCCCTTACGCTATCAGCCCCCGGCGGCCCTTGTCAATAGCCGAGGGGGCCTCAGGCGGGGCGGCAAGGGGGAGCCGCACCGTGAAGAGGCTCCCTTCCCCCGGCCGGCTGTCCACCTCGATGCGCCCGTTGTTCGCCTCGATGAACTTCTTGGCAATGGCCAGGCCCAGGCCGATCCCCCGCCTGCCGGCCTTGGTCGTGTAAAAGGGCTCGAAGATCCGGTCGAACTCCGCCCGCTCCATGCCGATCCCGGTGTCCTGGATGTCGACCTGTAGCCATTCGAACCCGTAGCGAACGACCCGGATGAGGAGCCTGCCCCCGCCGTCCATCGAGTCGATGCCGTTGCGGACCAGGTTGGAAAAGGCCTTGATGAGCTGGTCCGCATCCCCCTCCGTCCAGAGCTCCTCCTCGCAGAAGTCTTTCTCCACCCGGATACCGGGCCGGAGCGGCATGGCCTTCAGGATCTGCGTGATCGCTTGATCGACAATATCCCGGACAGGCAGCGAGACGACCCGGGAAGGCTCCTCCCGCCCGAGGGCCAGAATCTCTTGGACAAAGCGGGCAATCCTTTCTGTCTGGGCCTGGATCTCCTGCTTGGCTTCTTCATTGGCCTTGATCCGGCGGAGCATCCCTTGAATGATCTGGAGGGGCGTCCGGATTTCATGGGCAAGCTCTGTGGACAGCCTTCCCAGGCTGGCGAAAGTCTCCAGTCGGCCGAGCGCCTCCCCCAGCCGGTTTGCAAGAACCGCAGCGGCAACAAGGATCAGGCTGGTGCTCGACCAGATAAAGAGGTCCATACCGCTGCTGGACGGAATCCGGAAGATGTTGTGCCTCGGTATCATGCCGGCATGTTCGAGCTGGCAGAGAACGCCGTACGCCACAAGGACGTGCATGGCAAACAGGGTCCTTCCCCGCCTCGAGAGGAACACGCTCGAGAAAGCGATCAGGAGCAGATAGGCCGCTGACCAGATCATTGAGTAAATTCCGCCGAAGTAGTGCAGCGCAACGGTGGCGGCAAGCACATCCATCCAGAGGACCACGGCATTGTAAGGGAGGATCCATGCCGGTCTCCTGGCCCGGACGACAAAATACAATGCCCAGACAACAAGCGAGAGCAGAAAGGGGAAGATAATGACCGGCGCCCCGCCGCCGGCGAGTTGGAAATAATGGAAGAAAAGGAGGAGGGACAGGCAGGTCAGGCCCAGAATGATCTTGACCCGGAGAAAATAGTCGGCCACCATCTCCTGGAAGTCCTGGTTCAAGGTCCGGTTGATCATCGGCGGCTCGGCAAGGGAAACGGTGTGATAACGGAATTCCCCCTCTTTTTTCAATCTAATCTCTGCAGGGGCTTTGCGCAAGGGCTGTTTCCCGAAGGGGTACAGCCGGCGGCTGTTCGGCACACATGCACACCCGGGAGGCTGTCTCCACCGGGAAACAACTGCAAAAGCCGGTGTATCCGATCGTCTACACGTCCCATTCCTTCCGAGCCGCAGCCCATTGCCCGGCCATGGTCTTCGGACCGGTCGCTTTGCACGGCCGGGGATCTCCTTCCGCCCCATATCGTCCCCGGATCGGGGGCGACCCTCGCCGTGCCCGCAAGACCCTTCCCCGCACCCGCTTGCAAATCCCTTTCCAGGGCTGGCACGGAATTTGGATCTCCCTCGCAGGGACTACGTCCCTCTCGGCCCGATCCAGGCCCGGAGACTCCCCCGTCCACAAGGATTCAGAAAGGAGATCCCCTCATGGCCCAGGCCATTGCCCGTTTCATCCTGGCCAGGCGCTACCCCATCCTTGTGGCGGTCGGGCTCGCGACGATCTTCCTCGGGGCCTTTTCCCTCGACGTCGACCTGAACCAGCGGCCGGATGAGCTGATGATCAAGAACGACCCGGAATACCCCCGCCTCCAAGCCTTCTTCAAGGTCTTCGGATACGATGAGATGGTGGCGGGGGCCTACTCGGCGGACAACGTGCTTACCGCGGAAAATCTCCGGAGGATCCAGAACATCACCGGGGGTATCAACTCCCTCGAGGGGGTGACGCGGGTTGTTTCGATCGGAAACGCCCAGGATATCTTTGTGGATCAGGGTTCCCTCGTTGTCGCCCCCCTCCTCCGAACCCTGCCGCGGGGCCCCCGGGACCGGGAAGCCCTGAAGAAGAGGATCGACGAAAACCCCCTGTATGACGACCTCCTCATCTCCCCAAACAACCGGATCGCCCTTTTCGACATCACCCTGGATGCCGAACTCACGGTTGAGGCGCGCGATGCAACCCTGGCGCGGATCGACGCCATCTTCGACCGGGAGGGAGGCGGCAACCCGCATTACCTGGCCGGATCCCCGATCGGGCGGTCCGAGGTCTTTCGGTGCATGCAGAGAGACTTCAGCACCCTGCTTCCCATGGGCATCCTGCTCCTCATCCTCGCGATGTACCTGATTTTCCGGAACTACCTCTGCGTCCTCCTGCCCTTTGTCGCCATCAGCCTGAGCGTCGTGTGGACCGTGGGGGCCATGTACCTGGCAGGCTCGGAGCTGAATTTCTTCTCGGTCCTCATTCCGACGATCCTCTTCATCGTCGGGACCTCCGACTGCATCCACATCCTGAGCCAGTACCAGGACTGCCGCAAGACGTGCGCCACGAAATCGGAGGCCGTCCGGCAGACCATCGCCCTGATGCTCCTGCCCTGTTTCCTGACCACCGTGACCACCATGATCGGGTTCCTGTCTCTCGCCGCATGCCGCATCGACGCACTCAGGCTTTTCGGCATCTTCAGCGCCGTGGGAATGGGCTTCGCCTTTCTGCTCTCCATCACCCTCCTGCCCATCGGACTGAGCATCGGGAACACAAAGCCCCTGAGCCTCCGCAAGCCGCCCTCGGAGTCCCTTCTGCAGATCCTGCGGCGGATTCACGGGTTCAATCTCGCCAGGAAAAGGCTGTTTCTCTCTCTCTTCCTGATCTTCTTTCTCGTGGCGATCTACGGGGCCATGCGGCTTCACGTGGAAACGGATCCGGGGAAGTTCTTCGGCAAGAAGATGCGGGTCGTAACGGACATGCTCTTTATCGAGAAGGAGATGGGCGGGTTCATCCCCTTCTTCGTGGTCATCGAGAGCGAGGAAGCGGACCGGATCAAGGATCCCTTGCTGCTCGAAAAGATAGACCGGCTGACCGGGTTTATCCGGGAGCAGGACGGCGTCGACCAGGTGGCCTCCGCATCCGACCTGATCGAGTACATGAACTTCCGGCTGCACGACAACGACCCTTCGGAACGCAGGATCCCGGACGACCGCAGCGCGGTGGCCCAACTCCTCTTGATGGCGTCTCTCTCCGATGAGACCGGCCTGCTGGCCCGCTTCTTCGATGATGATTACTCGAAGACCGCCGTGGCGATACGGTTCCGCTATCACGACTTCGATTCATACAAACGCCTGATGGACGCGATCCGCCCCTATCTCGCGGCAGAATTCGGTTCGGTCCCGCGCGTGACCACCTACGTGACGGGCACCAACATGGTGCTCGCCAACACGCTGATACCCTTCCTCAAGGGGCTCAAACAGGGGCTCCTGCTCGCCGGCGCGGCCATCTTCGCCTTGATGATCGTCCTCTTCCGGTCTTTCTGGGTCGGGGTCATCAGCATGCTGGCAAACGTGATTCCGATCACGATCACCTTCGGATTCATGGGGCTGCTCGGCATCTCGCTGAATTTCGCCACGGCCCCGATCGCGGCCATCGCCCTCGGCATCGCCATCGATGACACGATCCACTTCCTGACCCGCTTCAAGGCCGAATTCTCCAAGGATCACAGCTATGAAAACGCCATCGCCCGCACCATGGAAAGCGTGGGCAAGCCGATCCTGATCACCTCGATCATCTTGACGGCGGGCTTCTTCATCTTCCTGGTCTCGAACTTCCAGTACACCCGGAACATGGGGATGCTGATCAGCTTTACGGTGGTAAGCGCGATCTTCGGAGACCTGGTCCTGCTCCCGGTGTTGCTCCTGGCTCTGAAACCTCTGGGCAAAAAGGGCCGAAGCTGAAGCCCGAACAGGCGACCGTGCCTGCCCCCGTCGAGAGGCCCGGCCTTGTTTTTCAGGCGCGGGGCCTTAAACAGAGCCCCCTTGAGAAGCAAGCCGAAATCGCGGCCCCTACCCGGGGTCGGTGAACCGCTCGGCCCAGGGCGCCAGGTACTCTGCGGCCTCGGTGAGCAGGGGCTCCGGGACCTCGGAGGCCATCCTCGCGAGCACCCCGTCCACGGTCAGCTCGGTCGAGGACATCCGGATGTCCGGGGCCTGGTTCTCGTCCACGTTGAACAGGATGCACTTGGGGCCGTCCGCCGCGTTGGACCAGGCCTGCCACTCCGGCAGGCCGGAGCCGGGCGCGTTGGGGTTTCCCGTGCGGGCGAACCGGGCCGCGTACTGCATCATGGCCCCGGACAGGGCCTCTCTGCCCGGGCGGTTCGCCTCGGTGAACAGCAGGTACTGGAGGGCCACGAAGAGCTCCTCATGCCCGAAGAAGAAGGGGATCTCGAGCCCGTGGAACGCGCCGAGGACGAATCCGAACGGGTCCGGAAGCCGGCTCTTCCCCTCCTCGTCGAGGGTGCCCCAGAGGAACTGGTACGCGTACACGTCCGGCTGATCCGCGTGGGACCGTAGCGCCCGGGCCGGCTGATCCACGCCCGTGGCCTTCCAGACATCGCTCCCGTAAGAGGTCACCACCTCGTACAGATCGTCCCTGCCCGCAAAGGCCGGGTCCGCGAACATGAAGAGCTTCAGCTCGTCCTTGTTGCTTCCCAGGATGACGGGAACCTTGTTCGGATAGGTCCCGTCCTCGAGGGTTTCATAGCCCGCGGCAGGCAGCACCGTGCCGTCTTCGAACACGTTCGCCATGTTGAACATGCCGCCGAACCAGGGATCGTAGGCCCTGAGCAGTTGATGAGGGGTCTTCGCCCGCAGATAGCCCTCGATTTCGGACGCGGTCATCCCGGCCAGATACGCCTCGGCGGCCTCCCTGTCCGGCGCGGTCCCGTCGTTGACCAGCAGGGTCAGGATCGCGTTCCGGGCGCTCTCCTCGCCTTCCTCCACCGAACTGGACATGGGTCCGCCGCTCTCCACCATGGCCCGCTGAAAAAGCCCCTCGGCCAGGGGAGAGATGAGCAGCGACATGACATTCATGGCCCCCGCCGACTCGCCCGCGATCAGCACCCTCTCCGGGTCGCCCCCAAAGGCCTCGATATTGTCGCGCACCCAGGTGAGGGCCTTGATCAGGTCCAGGGTCCCGTAGTTGCCCGAATCGTCCAGCTCGCTGCCCGGGGTCCCCTTCCGCAGGGCGGGGTGGGTGAACCACCCGAAGGGCCCGATGCGGTAATTCACGGTCACCACCACCAGGTTGGATCGGACGGCGATGTCTCCGCCGTTGTAATCGTTGGTGGATGCCGTTCCCAGGGTGTTGCCGCCGCCGTGTATCCAGAAATAGACGGGCAGGCCGGTCTCCGCTGTCCGGGGCCGCCATATGTTCAGGTACAGGCAATCCTCGCTCCCGTAGGTGCGGGTGCCGATGAGGAAGTACTGGGCGCAGGGTTCACAATACCCGCTTCGTTCCCTCACCCCTTCCCACGGCTCCGGGTCCCGGGGCGCCTTCCAGCGAAGGGGGCCCACCGGCGGCCTGGCAAAGGGGATCGCCACCCAGACCCAGCTCCCCGCCTCGCCCTCGACCCCCCGGACGGCCCCGTACCGGGTCCGGACCACCGGGTCCCCTGTCCAGGACGGGCCTGCCGCCGGGGACCCGCCCGAATCGTCGCCGCCGCAGCCTGCAGCGAAAAGGCCGATCAACGCCCCAACGACGAGGGCCATGATCCGGGCATGGCCGCGGAATCTCCTGCTCCTTCGTTCCGGGTCAGGGGCGGTTGTCATGGGGTGATCCTCCATTCCTCGGGGGAGAAAGGCTCTCGTGAGCACGAGGCTACCACAGTCGGTTCTCCCTTGCCAACATTCGGGAAGGTGACAGCGGTTCCGCAGGCCTGCGCACAACTCCCTTGACCTGTCCGGATCCATGCTTATTCCTTTTGTAAGAAGCAAAAAAGAACAAATAGGCACAGAATTGTGCCGATCGAAGGGAGGGATCGACATGGCCAAACTGAAATACTACATCCCGGGCGGCCTGCTCGTCATGATGGCGCTCCTCATCCTGGCCGTTCCGGAAATCCTCGTCGCTTTCGTGGCCGCCGCGGTTGCGATGTCCGGAATCAGCCTTCTCTATCTGGGCCACATGATGAGAAAGGCGGACACCGAATGGAGCGCCTTCGAGCGGGCCAGGCCTTACGCCCAATTCTTCAGGGCCCCTGGAGACGACTGGTTCGGTTGCTGGTTCTGACCGCGCCCGCGGTTGAGGGAGAGGCTGCTCGCGAGAATGCGGACAGACGCCCGATGCGGGGAGCGCCCCCCGGCCCGTGATCCCAGGGCCCTTGCGGGGCCGGGCCGCGGCGGACCCGGGGTCAATCCGCAGCCTCGTCGGCGGCCTCGGCCAGTTCCTGCATCGTCTGGTTCTCGCGTTCGCGGCTCCGGTCGCCGAGTTCCGCCAGCAGGGCCTTCACCTGCGGGACGACATCATACACGGAGTCCGGAAAGGACTCGCGAGGCCTCGCCGGGCCCTGGATCTCCTCGGTGACGATCCCGGACACATGCCCATCCTTCAGGTAGATCTCATAGAACGGCTTCAAAACGGGCTGAAACCTCTTTCCGTCATCCAGGACGAAATACTCGTCCCGAAAGCAGCCGGCCTGCAGCACCCGCTTTGTTCCATGGTAGTACGTACCGACCTGATGGAGATGGCCGGTCACAAAGAGTTCGCCGTCATCCTGCTCCACTTTTGCCTTGAGCCAACGCTTGTTGAAGGAAACCTCCGGATTGCTCGTGGTGAAACGCTTGACGATTTCCCTGACCATGGTCCAGTTGAATTTGAGCACCGGATCTTTCAAGGCGATGAAATCCCTCCAGAAGTCCCGGGTCCAGTAGTGCCATGCCTTGGCTACAAGGAGTTCCCGTACCTCCGGAACCATCGCCATGACCTGGTTCCTCGGCCGCAGCCTGTCATGAAAATGGAGCAGCGGGTGCAGGGGCAGAATGACGTCCAGCAACGCTACCGTAGCCCAGCTCAAATTAAGCAGCTGGGCCCCGTCGGCCTGAATGAAGGGCTTCTGCGGATCGACCCGGAACAGGGGATCCGACTGGCAGCCGTGTTCGATACGAACCGGGCCGATCGAGAGCTCAAAACCGGGAAAATGGAGATTCGGGGCGTTGCCGCACAGGGCGCGGACAAAGCCCTGTACCTTCGGAAAAAGCAGTTCCGGGTCGTGGTTCCCCAGCACGAAATAGACGGACTTGTTCGCCCGGGGATCTTCGAGGATCCTGCTCACGGCCTCGAAAAACTTCGGGTGCGCCGCCGCCACGCGGCTCATCTTCGCGACCGCCACCTCCTGCGTCACATGGCGCGGGTAGGTATCCAGATAAGGCGTCTTCAGCAGGTCGAAGGTATCCCCGTTGAAGACGAAATCGATGGTGCAATCCGACCAGGGGTCCCCGAGATAGCGCAGCAACAGATCCCCGAGAAACTCGCTGTGCGGGAAGTCGTCCAGCTCCCCGCCGGCGCCCATCTCCACATCACTGAAGACGACAACCAGCCGGTCGTAATCGCAGGGGCGGTGCTCTTGGAGAGAGGCGGGAGTCCACATGATGATGGTTCGGCTTTCGAAGTTGTCCGGGTGTTCCCTGGTTGCCCTGTATGTTATGATCCATCTATTGGATGACATTCCCGGAAGGCTTGTCAAGCTTCCCGCATGCCGGGGAGCCCCAACATGAAAGGACCGGAACGCCCATGGTGGAACTGAACGTCCTAACCTTGAACATGCGAAAGGAGACCAAAGAGGACGGGGCGAACAACTGGCCGGATCGAAAAGACCTCGTCGTCCGCCTCATCAACGAACTCCGGCCCGACCTCCTGGGGACGCAGGAGGGAAGAAGGCCGCAAATCTACAGCCTGCTCACCGCACTGGCCGGATATGGAATAGCCGACCGTCATCGGGATTGGGATCCGCAACGATTCTATCCCTGCATCTTCTACCGGCTGGACGCCGTGGAGATCCTCGAGAGCGGGGACTGGTGGCTCTCCGAAACGCCCGAAGTACACGCCAGCAAGAGCTGGGGGAGCGCCTTTCCCCGGCTGGCCACCTGGGCCCGGTGCCGATCCAGGGTGTCCCGCAAAGAGTTCCTCTTTGCCTGTACGCACATGGACCACATCAGCGCGGAAGCGAGGTGCGGGCAGGCCCGGGTGCTGCGGGACTTCCTGGAGGAACAGAACAAGGACGCCCTTCCCCTCATCCTCGTCGGCGACTTCAACGACGTTCCCGGCTCCGCGCCGTATCAGACCCTCACATCATCGCTGAGGGACGTCTGGCCCGACATGCATTCCCATGATGCAGGCGCGGGCACCTGGCACGGCTTTTCCGGCAAGGCGCAGAAGGGCCGCCTGGACTGGATCCTCGTGAGCCCGGACGTGGTCACCCGCGAGGCCAGGATCCTCAGGACTTCCTATGACGGGCGGTACCCCTCCGACCATTTTCCGGTAAGCGCAATCCTGGAAATCGCGTGACCCGGATTGCGGCCGTTCCCCGGCGGACTCACCAGGGCCGGATGAAAACCTTGCCTTCCCTCTTCTCGGCCCTCAACCGCTCCATGTGCCGGAGGGCAGCCACCTCCCTCTCGAGTTGAGAGGGCGTCAGCCGCCCCTCGAACCGCGCAAACAGCTCCGGGGGCTCGATCCCCCCGGTCTCCTCCAGGATCTTGAGGATCTCGGTCTGAATCTCGGTCAGGGCGACCTTGCCGCCGGAGTGCTGCGCAAAGGATTTGGCGCTGTAGACGGCCCAGGGATCACATGCCTTCGGCGGAGACAGGACGTCCATGTAGCAGTCCTCGCACAAGGTCTCCCCGAGGTGTTCCCGCTCGTCTCCATCCTTGATTTCGGTACCGCATCGATCGCATTTCATGGTAGATTCCCCCGCTCATTCTGTTCCTGCGGGCCCGACATCCGTTCGACCCGCACCATCTTGTTGCGGCAGGCAACCTCCATCCCCCTTCTCTCGAGTTCGTCCACAAGGGGGTTGATACCCAGCGAATCCGATCCGTAATGACCCGTCAGGATGAGATTCCCCTTGTTCTCCTCCCTGAGGCGGTCCCTCTGTTCCTCTGAAAAGAGGTGAATGTAGACCACCGTGTCCACCCCGCTCTCGAAGAGGGCATCGGCCACGGGATACCCCCCATTGACCCCCGCGGCGTGGACCACCACCACCCTTCCCAGTTCCGCGTCGCCGCTTCCGCAGGCGAGGCACACACCCTCCGCCGCCCCCTTGATCTCCGGAAGGGACGCATAGCGCTCGATCAGGTCAGACACCGTTGCAAAGGGCGCAAGCTCGTCCGCCTGCTCCTGGAGGATGCGGCGGCCCACTTCATCACAGGGAAGGTGGATATTCATCAGCCCCAAGTCAAGGCCTTCGGCCGACGCACACAGCTCCCTCACCCGATGCTCCGCGTGACCGCGGTCCGCCAAGGCTTCCCAGAAGGCCCTGTTCTCACGGGAAGCTCGGGGCGGCCCGCTCCTCCGGCACGCCCGCTTCGATCATCAATGCCTCGTGCCGGCCCATGACGTCCAGGAAGGCCGTCCAGTTCAACGGGTGATGGGCAAGGACCAGGTCGAACCCCTCCTCCCCGGCAAACAGGAGATCCTCCTTCTCGATATCGATCCCGAGGAGAATCCTTTGGATGTGGTCCATCGGCCGGAATATCCCGCTGTCCGCGGGAATGGAAGCCATGCCGGCAAGGTCGAGTGAAAGCTGCATGATGTCTACGGTATTCATTGATCTTTTCCCCATTTGCTCAGCAGGCGGTCCAATGCGTTCGCAAAGGCCTGCCGGTCGCTCTTGCTGAACCCCGAAGGGCCGCCCGTTACGACCCCGCTGCTCCGCAGTTCATCCATGAAATCGCGTACGGAAAGGCGCTCCCGGACGCTGCTTTCAGTGTACAGCTCGCCCCTCGGATCGAGGGCGCGGCCGCCCTTCTCGATCACCGCGGCGGCAAGGGGAATGTCAGCCGTAACGACCAGGTCGCCGGGCTGCACCTCCTCGACGATCCGCTTGTCCGCCACGTCGAAGCCGGCAGGCACCTGGAGGGTCTTGATGTAGGGGGAGCGGGGCACGTGCAGGGAGCGGTTGGCGACCAGCGTAAGGGGAACACGCACGCGCTCGGCGGCGCGGAAGAGGATTTCCTTGATCGCTTTGGGACATGCGTCGGCATCGACCCAGATCTGCACTGTATCCCCCCCGGGGACGGCCCTTCACGGCATCCCGCTCCGACTCACGGAGCGCGCCTGCCCATCCTCCATACGACCAGGATCAGAACCAGAACCCCTGTCAACTGATAGAAAGGTAACACGATGAACGCGAGCGCATTCTGCGCCTCCGGATGTACACAAAAACCGTCAACCAGCAACACCATCCCGAAGGAAATCACGAGCACCGATCCGACAAAAGCCGTCATCGCCTGTCGTTTCGTGCGATTCGCCAATAGCCCGCAGGCCGCTAGTCCCGCGTAAGGGGCCAGCGCCCACAGACCGAACCCGATAAGATGCATCCACCAGCCCGCGCCCTGCTGCCAGCCCCGGCCCGCATACACCATGATTCCAAGGGTGAACAGGCCGCCAAGGAGGCACAATGAGAAGGTCGCTGTCCGGGCCGCGCTCATCCGCGGCTCCCCGCCGGACCGGCTGCGGGCTCCAGCTCGATCACGGTCAGCTCCGGGGGAGCCAGGAAGCGGATCGGCGGCCCCCA
>WFRX01000036.1 GCA_015486285.1 bacterium | reverse complement strand
TACGTAATCCTCGGCAGCCTGCTCCTTCTCGTCATCCGTTTCTTCCATCCCTCCGTTAAGCTAAGTCAGCCATAGCGTCCTTGAACATCAGGGGCCCCCGCCTCTTCAACCACGCCGGGCACCGCACACCCTCCCCAACCACAACGACAAAAAGGGCTCCCATCCATGGACTGGGAGCCCCTTCTTCTGCATCCTGCCCTCTTTAGAGGAACGCAGGATCGGCTGATCGTAATCTATCGTTTCTTCTTCTTGGCGACTTTCTTCTTGGCCGCCTTCTTCTTCGTTACCTTCTTCTTGGCCACCTTCTTCTTCGTGGCTGCCTTCTTCTTCGTAGCCATAAGGCTCCTCCCGTGCTTCTTGTCTTTCCCTTGATTAACTTTCTTCCCTTTGTTCCGCCACTTTATAACTCTATATTTAGAACCCAAGGCGTGGGTGGTTACTGCATTTTGAGTTTTCGGTACTTTAACCATACCAGATATTGTATGTCAAGAGAAAAAATAGACATTTTTGAAAAAAGATGTTCCCTTTTCCCTGCCTTCCAACCGCGTTCAACCCTCTCATCGGAACAGAAGAAGAACTCCGTTAGATTTTTCACAGGAAGAATCGCACATCCTCCCAGGCGCCGCTTCAAAACGAGAGGCTAGTTATACATAACGCGACGGGAGGCACGATGTTTCGACGTGTCAGCGTTCGAAGACGTGGAACGGGTCTCGCCGGTCCAGCCGGTGCAGCCCGCATCGCCTCGCCGCCTCGAGGGCCTCTTCGTACTCGCCGCGGGTGATCCGCCTCGACAGCGAAGGATGGCCATGCACCGTCCCGCAAGGGCGGTATTGGTCCATTACGTTGAGGTACGTGTTTCTCGAGAGACGAGAGGCGATCCACGCTAGAATTTCGTCTGTCCCGGCAAGTCGATCAGGCATCACCAGGTGTCGGATCAACATGCCCTTCCACGCGACCCCGAACTCGTCCAGACGGAGATCGCCGACCTGCCGATGCATCTCCACGAGCGCCCGCCGCCACACGAGGGGATAGTCGGGCGCACCCGCGAACTCCTCGGCCACCGTCCGGTCATTGAATTTCACGTCGGGCATGTAGATGTCCACCACGCCCTCCAGGAACCGGAGGGTCTCCGGCAGGTCGTAGCCGCCGGTGTTATAGACCAGGGGAAGGCGCAAGCCGCCTTCGATCGCAAGGGGCAAAGCCTCCATGATCTGAACGATCACATGGGTAGGGGAGACGAGGTTCACATTGTGACACCCCTGGTCCTGCAGGTTCAGCATGATGCGGGCGAGGCCCTCCGGTCCGATCTCCCGGCCGGCCCCTTCATGGCTGATATCGTAGTTCTGGCAGAAACAACAGAGGAGGTTGCAGTGCGTGAAGAAGATCGTGCCGGAGCCCCCTGTTCCCACAAGGGGGCCCTCCTCGCCGAAGTGGGGGCCGAAGCTCGAAACAACCGCCTGCCGTCCGGTCCTGCAGAATCCTCTTCCGTCTTCCAGGCGGTTGACCCGGCACCGTCTCGGGCACAAATCACAGGAGGCGAGCCTCTCAACCAACCCCCTTACCCGGGCCTCGAGTTCCCCGGAGCGAAAGGCCGCCAGGTAGCTTGGCTCCTTCATGGAGGGTCACCTGCTCCGGAAAATCAGTATGTATCCCGCATCGCCCGCAACGCGGCGAAGACCGATACGGGATCTTCCGACGTGTCCGGCTCCCGGGCCTGCACCGCCCGAATCACTTCAGGCTCGCTGCATCGAAGGAAAATGTTGGTCCCCTTCTCCGTCTTCAGCGAAGCGGGAACCGTTGGAAGGCCTTTCTCGCACAGCCTCTTCGACTCCTCGAGCTTCTCCCGCAGGAGGACGTTCTCGGCATCGATCGAGAGGCAGAAAGACCGGTTTCGAACTGTATACTCATGTGCGGCAAAAACACGGGTTTCTTCCGGCAGAGTGAGGATCTTATCGTACAAGGAAGAAAACATCTGCTCAGGAGTCCCCTCGAAGAGACGCCCGCACCCCCCGAGAAAAAGCGTGTCCCCCGCCAGCAGGGCGTTGCCGCACACGTACACCGCGTGTCCTGAGGTATGTCCCGGCACATGGAGTACCCGAAAACACAACCCTCCCAGTTCGATCTCTTCCTCATCCCCGAGGCCGCGATTCGCACCCGGGACACGGTGCATGTCCCCCTTGTAGCAAAGCACATCCACGGGCGTCCTGTCGCAGAGATATTCGATGCCCGCCACATGATCGAAGTGATGGTGGGTCGCCAGAACCGCCTCCAGCCTGTAACCCTTTGCCTCCAGAAAGGCCCACACCTTCTCCCCGTCACCCGGGTCGACCACAATCGCCCTGTCCTGCCCGGGCCGGGTCAACACGAAGCTGTAATTGTCTTCAAAAACGGGCAGAATCTCCACAACAGGTTCCATGGTTCTCCCCTTCCCCCATCCTTCTAAACTAAGCGCCCGTTTCGCTCACCTTGACATCCTCCCGCTTTCGCAGCTCCGCCAGCCATTGACGATACACCTGCTGGGCCTTTTCGCTTCGCTTACGCTTCTCAAATTCTTTTTTGGCGGCCAGGAACGCCTTTCGGTCCGGCGTCCTTCTTTCGTGAAACCGGATCACGTAGAATTTCCCGTTCACCTCGAAGATCCGCTTCGCCCAGGGGTTCTCTTTGGTCAGTTCGAAAGCACTCTCGAGGATTTCGTCCGAGACGCCTATCCTCGGGATGTAGTTCCGGAGACGCGTGATATAGCCCGTTTCAATGGAGTCGACCCCCTTTTCCCGTGCCAGTTTTTCGAAGGATGTCCCCTTTTCAGCCATCTGCAGGATCGCTTCCGCCTTCTTCCGGGCCAGGTCGACGCTCTGCTCTTGACGAAATTTTTTCTCGACCTGATCACGAACCTCCTCGAAGGCCGGAATCTCCGGAGCCTTCTTGTCCATCACCTGCAGGAGATAGTAGCCTTTGCCGCCCCGGATAACCGCGCTCATGGCGCCCGGCTCGAGAGAGAAGGCCTCCTGTTTCAAAGCCTTCTCCTCTCCCAGACCGGGAATCGGCTCTTCCCGGGAAAAGTAGCCTGTCTCCGCCACCGGAATCCCCCCCACGGCCGATCCCGGCTTCGGAAATGACCCCTTGTCTTTCAATTCCCATAAAGCCTCTTCCGCTTTTCGCCTCGCCAGCTTCCACGACTTCTCCTCCGTGAGGGTGTCCCGGATTTTCTCCTTCACTTCCTCCAAGGGGGTAACCTTGGCGGCACGGTACGCCTCAACCTTGATCAAATGCAGTCCGTAAGGGGACACGACGATGTCGCTCACCTCTCCCGGCTTCAAGGCGAAAGCGGCCCGCTCCACCTCCGGGATGAGTTTTCCCCTCTGGACGTACCCCAAATCTCCGCCGTCCTTCTTCGACGCGGGGTCCTCAGAGTAGACCTGGGCCAATCGAGCGAAATCCTCGCCCGAACGAATTCTCTCAAGCACCTTTTCCAGGGTCTTCCGCTTCTCCTGACGAACGGACGCATCAGCGCCGGGCGGAACACGCAAAAAAATCTGCCTGATATGAATCTCCTCCGGCACCGAAAACTCGTCAGCGTGGGAGTCGTAGTATTCCTCGATATCCCCCGTGTAAACCTTCACCTGGTCCCGGTACTTTTTCGGCTCAACCCGGATGTAGGCGATCTTCACCTTCTCGGGAGTCAGGAACTCCTTGGAATTCCGTCCGAAGAATTCCTTCAGCGAGGCTTCTTCGGCCGACACCGCTTTCTCGAAGGTGGAGGGGCTTACAACAAGGGCTTTCAGGCTCACCTGGTCTTTCTCAAGCGCGTAGCTCTCCCAGAGTTCCGCGTCCGACACCTTGACGGTTCCCTCGACAAAATTCTGAAAGGCCTCGATCAGCATTTCCTCTTTTTGCTGTTCCTCGAACTCCCCCGGACTCAACCGGTTCAACTGAAGGAGCCGGAGATACAAGTTCCTGGAAAAATGCCCGTCCCGCTGGAAGTAGGGCAACGATCGGATCCGGCGCCGAAGGTCTTCCTTCGAGACCTCCAGCCCCAGGCGACTCGCCTCCCGGAGTTGGAGCACCTTGTTGATGAGGTTGTCCAAGGCCATTTCCCGAAGCCCCATCTGCTTGATCATCTCGTCGGAGAGCCGCCCCTGGTAGGCCCGCCGGTACGCTTCAAGCAGTTTTTCATACGCTTTATCCCACTCCGCACGGGAAATCCTTCTTTCGCCGACCTGAGCGACGATCACGCCTCCCCCGCTGTCATCACGCAACGTGGGCAGAATACCGAACCCGATCACAAACGACAGGCAAACGCCAAACAAGAGCACCTTGATCATCCACGAACCCGCATTCTTCCTCATGTAACTCAGCATGTCCTCATACCCCTCTCTGTCCATACGAAGAAGGTCGGAAAGGCCGTATCCCGTGCTCCGGCTGTCTCCTTTCCAACCTCCACACTTGCCATCCCCAACGTCCGGCTTATGGTACGAAAGGCATGGGGAAAAGGCAAACCATCCGACCTGGATTGCGGGCGCTTTGATCCGGCAGCGGGGATCCCTACTTGATCGCGGCACGCCTATTTGATAGGGTGCGGGAAAATGGATAATATTCTTTAGAAATGATTGGATATTTTACCATTTTCAAAGGTATTTTCAGGAACGAACATGCTCTTCAATTGGATTCTGGGGCTCATGTCAACCGACCTCGCCATTGACCTGGGGACAGCCACTACGCTCGTCTACGTGAAGGGCAAAGGGATCGTCATTTGCGAACCCTCCGTGGTGGCGGTTCGGGAAGACGAGGACGGAAATAAACGCATCGTGGCGATCGGCAAGGAAGCAAAACGAATGATCGGCAGGACGCCCCCTCAGGTAGCCGCCATCCGCCCGATCAAGAACGGGGTCATATCCGACTTCGAGATCACCGAGGAAATGCTCAGGCACTTCATCCTTCAGGCCCACCAACGGAGTACCCTGGCACGGCCCCGCATGATCATCTGTGTCCCTTACGGCGCCACCGACGTTGAAAGGCGCGCCCTGCGGGAATCCGCCCTTTCGGCCGGAGCGAGGGAGGTGTACCTGATCGAGGAGCCTCTGGCGGCCGCCATCGGCGCAAGTCTGCCGATTTCCGAACCGGGCGGGAACCTCGTGCTGGATATCGGGGGGGGCACTACGGAGGTGGCCGTCATCTCGCTTTCGGGGATCGTGGATACCCATTGCGTGCAGGCCGCGGGGGACACCCTCAACGAGGCTATCCTTCAGTACGTCAAACGTAAATACAATCTGTTCATCGGGGAAAACACGGCCGAACTGGCCAAGATCAGGCTCGCGTCAGCCTGGCAAATGGACGAATCGAAGGCGATGGAGGTCAAAGGCCGCGACCTGATCATGGGCCTCCCGAGGCGGATCCTTCTGCGCTCGGGCGAAGTACGGGAGGCCATTCAGGAAACCTTGAACGAAATCGTCGATGCCGTCAAAATCACCCTGGAGAGAACCCCGCCGGAACTTACGGTGGACATCATGGAACGGGGAATCACCTTGACGGGAGGCGGTTCGCTGCTCTCCCAGCTCGACATTCTCCTTCACAACGAAACGGGGCTGCCCGTTCATCTCGCGAAAGACCCTGTCGCCTGCGTAGCTCTCGGCTCGGGAAAGGCCCTGCAGGAGCTTTCCCTATTGAAGAAGGTGGCCCTGGAGGGGTGAATCGCTGTCCGGGCGGGCGGTTTCGGATTTGAGGCAGGGCATCGAGGCGGTAAAACCCATTCTGCTGCTGTCGGATGATGGCGAAAGTCTTCACGATACTTGAGCGATATCGGTACGCGGCTCTCTTTCTGACGCTGCTGGGTGTTGCGGCTGCCATGCTGTTCTCTTGGGCCGAGAAGCCCTTCGAGTCGGATCCCCTTCAAAGGACCCTGCTGGAACTCTCCGGTCCTTTTCAGAAAGGCATCACCAAGGGGATGGAATTTCTCGAGGGAGTCTGGCAGCGATACGTGTATCTCGTCCATGAGGAGGAAGAGAACCGGCTCCTGCGGGAGATCATAGAAGAAATGAAGCAGGAGAGGGTTGAGCTGCTGGAATTTCGAGGAGAAAACGAGCGCCTCCGGTCTCTCCTGGGCTTCAAACAGACCTTCCCGAAGCCTCTGCTGCCCGCTGAGATCATCGGGAGAGACCTCAGCGGATGGTTTCAGACCGCGGTCATCGACCGGGGCACGAGGGACGGCATTTCCGAAGGCATGGCCGTCCTGTCCGTGCAGGGCGTCGTGGGACAGGTCATGGAAAGCTCGAAAGGCTTCTCCCGCGTACTCTTGATCACGGATCCCAACA
The DNA here is from genome assembly GCA_015486285.1 of bacterium. Taxonomy (GTDB): domain Bacteria; phylum Desulfobacterota; class DSWW01; order DSWW01; family DSWW01; genus S015-6. The sequence goes on along the minus strand of WFRX01000036.1, from coordinate 1,125 downwards.
ACTCCGTCGCGGCGCTCATTCAGCGGTCCCGGGCCAGGGGCATCGTCGCGGGCGACGGGCATCAATTGTGCCGTCTCCAATATCTGCACCGATCGGAGGACGTCAAGCCGGGCGATCTGGTGGTCGCTTCCGGCCTGGACAGGGTCTTTCCCAAAGGGATCCTCATCGGAACCGTTCTAAGCGCGGAAACCAGGGACCCTGAAATCTTCCAACGGGTCGCCGTCAAACCCTCTGTGGACTTTTCCAAGCTCGAGGAAGTCATGGTCCTCTGCGAGCTACCCGAGACGGAAGAACTGGACGGGCCATGAGTTACCTGATCGTCCTCCTCCTCGGCATGCTGGCGGCTCTCCTCCAGGGCACCCTGTTTCGCGCCCTCTTCCCCCAAAGCTTTGTCCCGGATATTCTCCTGCTGCTCGTCCTGTACAGCAGCCTTCTCCATCCCATGGGAAAGGGCCTGTTACTGTGTTTCACGCTGGGCATGCTTTCCGACCTCTTCTCCGGGGCCCCGGAGGGCTTGAACGCCCTGTATGCGATCCTTCTGTTCGCCTTGAGCAAGGCCATCCAAGCCCGCGTCTTCTTGAAGAGTTTCCAGGCGGTCTGGGGGCTTACGATCCTCGCGTTCCTGCTCAAGGTCCCCTACTACGCCCTGGTGTCCTTCCTCTGCGGAATCCGCTTTCCCCCGGCCAGAGAGGCGGCGCTCATCTGGATGGGCGAGTTCGCTTCCAGCCTTCTCCTGATGCCCGTACTTTTCTACCTCGTGTCCAAGGCCCTCGGGCTCCAGGGAGGCTGGTTCCGGCAAAACCAGAGGTCCAAGCCTGCATGAAACGACTCCGAAACGATGCCGCCCAGGACCACAAAAGCTCTTTTCTGGCGTACAGCTTTTTCTTCGTCGCTGCCTTTGCAGTCCTTCTGCTCCGGCTTGCCTACTTCCAGATATGGAGCGGGGAGACCTTCCGGAATCTCTCCGAGAACAACCGGATCCGCGTCACTGAAATTCACGCGCCGCGGGGCAGAATTCTGGACGTGAACCACGAAATCCTCGTTGACAATCGCCCCTGCTTCGACGTAACGGTCATTCCGGAAGAGGTGCAGGATCACGACGGGAGCCTGGAAACGACACTATCC
>WFRX01000035.1 GCA_015486285.1 bacterium | reverse complement strand
GTGGGAGTCGGGGGATTGCCGCGTCGCTTCACACCTGGCAATCTCCGAGGTTCAACCGATCCTGGATGCGTCAGCGTATTTTTGAGCTGGAGTACTACGCTTCCGGGAGGGCCTCTTCGGCTTCGGGCGCTTCGTTCTCTTCCTCGTCCTCGCCGGCCCCGGCGGGCGGGAGAATCCCCTGCTCCGTGCGGATCCGCTCGATTTCCCTGAGGGGCCTTTCCAGCTGGTTCTTGCGGGTCGAGACCAGATGATCGAACTCCTGCCTGGCGTCTTCGATGCGCCTTCCCATCTTGTCCATGGACCGGATGAAGGCCTCCCACTGCTTCTGGAAGTTCGCCATGTGGCCAAGGACCTCCGAGGTCATCTTCTCCAGGTTGAAGCTCTCCACGGACTGCCGGATCACCGCCAGGATGGCGTACAGGGTCAGGGGCGAAGAGAGAATCACGCGGGCCTTCAGGGCATCGTCCAGGAGCGTCGCGTCTTCCTCCTGGATGAAGGCGTAGACGCTCTCGTTCGGGATGAACAGCAGGGCGAAGTCCAGGGTGTTGTCCTCGGGATTGATGTACTCGCGGCTCGTGATCTCCCGGACGCGGGCCCGGACATCCTTGAGGAAGCGGTCCTTCCGCCGGGCCTTCTCCCCGTCTTCGTCGGTTTCGAGGTAGCGGAGGTAATTGTCGAACGGGAACTTCACGTCCATGTTGATCCGGAGCCCGTGGGGCAGCAGGAAGGTGAAATCAGGCCTGCCGCCCCCCGCTTCCATGGTCTTCTGTTTCCGGTAATTGACGCCCTCCTGGAACCCGGAGAGCCGGAGGACGTCCTCGGCCATGCGCTCGCCCCACTGGCCCCGGGCGCGCTGGCTGGAAAGGGCCTCCCGAAGCTGGTACGCAGTCTCCTGGAGCCTCGCGGTCCCCTGGGCCGTGTTCTTGAGCTGCTCGGCCAGCTCCCCGTACTTCGTCTGGCGGTCCCTCTCAAAGGCGGTGACCATCTCTTCCATCTTTTTCAGCTCCGAGCGCATTCCCTCGATCGACCGGTCGATGAGCTGCCGCTTTCCCTCCAGCTCGCTCGAGGCGGCCCGCGTATGGTGCGACAGGGCCTCCCGGGCCAGTTGCAGGAAGGCCTCGTTGTTCTTCGCCAGCACGTCCAGCGACAGGCTGCCGAAGGCCTCCTTGACGCGCAGCAGGATCGCCTCGATTTCCCGGGCCCGCTGTTCTTCGGCCTGGCGCATCGTTTCCCGCAGGAATCGCCGGGTCGTCCTCCTCCAAGACCGGACGGCGAGGATGATGACCAGCGCCAGGGCGGCGGCTCCCAGGGCTGCCCACGAATAGGGGGCGACGAAGAGAGATTCAAAGGTTTCCATGCCGGGGCCTTCCACACGATTTTCGCGCCAGCATAAACCCTCCTGCAACCACGTACAAGGGGGGGGGGTGAACCCCGAAAGGCGGTGACCGTGCCTCTTGGTATACTTGTATGTATAAAAGACTCCGGGATAGAATCCTTCTAGAGGTAAGCGGATGTCAGAACAATCCCGATGCGCAGAGGGGTAGCATGATGATTCGACATGGTTCCCTTTCGCTTTTGTTTCTCGTCTTCTTTGCAGCAATCGCCACATCCGTTGGCTCTACTGAACCACCCCCCCGCCCCGACGAAGGAGACTTGTTCAAAGGGCAGACCGTAAATATGTACTTCTACCAGAATAGATTCTTCTCGTTCAGCATGACGATCCCGGGAGACTGGTATCCGTTATCTTCCAAGGAATTCCTCCGGTTGATGAGAAGGCATATGCGAGCACAACTCCCATCCGACCAAGCCCTGAGGGAATCCGGGCAATTCTATCTCATGAGTATTTCAAGATATCAACCGGCACGGCGGGGACCACAGGGGGAACTCAATCCGAATATCGTGCTGCTTGCGTGTGATCTTCGCAAATTACAGGGAATCGCAACCGCAAGGGACCACATCGAGTTCATGAAGCACGTGATGAAGGCGATGAGGGCGCAGGCTATATCTGATGCATATCGCATGGATCTGGGAGGAACCGAGTTCTGGAGGGTTGACGGAATGGTACGAGGAAGGGCGACAAAGTACGTTGCTTATATTTCGACAGTCCGACGAGGCTACTCTCTGATGTTTCAGTTACAGGCCGGGAGGAAGTCTGACATGGACAAACTCGTTGAGGTCTTGAAGTCCCTCGATTTCGAATGAGAGGGAGACGGAGCCCAAGCAAATCGGAGAGGGAACCCCGGACAGCACCGAACGGCAGGGCTTTACCGAAACATCATCGTGTTTCCTGGTCACCCTTTTGCCCTGGCGACACGCCCTTGTCCGGCATCCTGTACACGGTGCCCTGGAACAGGGCCACGAGCGCGTCCCCTTCTTCGGTGACGCGGATCGAGTAGGTGGCCAGCCGGCGCGTGCGGGAGACCTCGGTCGCCTCGGCGTAGAGGACCTTTGCGCGGGGGGCCTTGAGATAGGTGATGCCGGCCTGCACCGCCACCGCGAGGACTCCGTGCGAGTTGGAGGCCGCCTGGAAGGCAAAGTCGGCCAGGCTGTACATGGCGCCGCCGTGCACCATGCCGTGCATGTTGCCGTGAAATGCCTGGACGGCCATGCGCGCCCGGGCGTAGCCTGCTTCCACGGCGAGGAGTTCGATCCCCAGGTGGGAGGCATACGCATCCTTTTCCAGGGCCTTGCGCAGCGATTTCATATGGCCACGATTCAATACCAAGTTAGGGTAGACCGCGGGGCGTTATGCTGGAGCATAGGGCACTTTCCCGAGGTCGTCAACAGAGAGTCCGCGAGAATCGTCCCCCGCCCCCTTGGGTCGCTTTCTTCTCCGGTTCGCCCGTCCGGACAACCCGGAAAATATACTTGACACGGCATTCCGGCTTTCTTATGTTGTTTTTATCCACTTCCTGAAACCATGTTATTCATGTCAAACAGAAAAAGGGGGGCGTTATGCGTGCCTTGCGGACTCTTTGTCTGGTTTCCCTTGTCGTGGCTGCTATGTGGATGGTGTCCGGCTGCTCCGGCTGCGAAGAGACGCTCACCCCGGAGCAGCAACAGATCGTCGATGCGCTGAATCAGAGGGAGCCGCCGGCCTGGTTCGATGAGGCGAAGTTCGGCATATTCATTCACTGGGGCCCCTTTGCGGTTCCCGCGTTCGCCCCGACGGAAGGCACCGTCAACGATGCGCTCGTGAATCACTTCGATGACTGGGCGCTTCACATCCCCTACTCGGAATGGTATTGGAACGCCTTGCAGTATCCGGAAAGCGCAACCTATGCATATCACGTTGCGACGTACGGAGCCGGCTATTCCTACGATAACTTCGGCCAGACGTTCAGGACCGAGGCCGAGAGTTGGGATCCTGATGCATGGGCCTCCCGGTTCGCCGCGGCAGGCGCGAAGTACGTGGTGCTGGTGACCAAGCACCATGACGGGTTCCTGATGTGGCCGAGCGCGCACCCGAATCCGAACAAAAGCAACTGGTATTCCGAACGGGATATTGTCGGCGAACTGGCCGCCGCCGTCCGCGGGCACGGGATGCGGTTCGGCGTGTACTACTCCGGCGGCCTGGATTGGGCGTGGAATCCCAGGAGCGCCCGCAATATCGTGGAAGTGGGCGCGGCGACGCCCGTGGATGAAGGGTATCAGGCCTATGTGGAGGCCCATTACCGGGAGTTGATCGACCGGTATGAGCCGAGCGTGCTCTGGAACGATATCGGTTACCCTTTCAGCGATGGCCTGTGGGAATTGCAGAGAGACTATGTCGCGGCCGTCCCGGACGGGGTGGTCAATGACCGCTTTTCGGTCATCGGACCGCTTGCCGAGAGCCTGCAGGATCCATCCATCCGCGCGGTCTTTCATCTGTTGTTGAAATTCCTGATGGAAGCGACGGGCGACCTGTCCGTGCTGCAGGACACCCCGCCGCCCCACTACGATTTCAGGACGCTGGAATATCAATCCATCGAGACGATTCTCGCGGAGAAGACCGAGGTCACCCGGGGCATGGGGCTTGGATTCGGCTACAATCAGTTTGAGCCTGAAGAGGCATTCATGTCCGAGGAGGAACTGATCCACAGCTTTGTCGACATCGTGTCGAAGAATGGCAATCTCCTGCTCAATGTGGGGCCGAAAGCGAACGGTGACATTCCGGACATCCAGGCAACGCTGCTGCAGCAGATGGGCGCCTGGATGAGCGTGAACGGCGCCGCCATATACGGAACCTCCCCCTGGGTGCGGGCTGAAGGAGAGACGGGGGCCGGCGACGCCGTGCGCTTCACGCAGAAGCCGGACACGCTGTTCGCCATCGTTTTGCGGGACGCGGCGCCGGGAGCCGTGCGCCTGCTGGATGTCCAACCGGAGTCGTTGAGTGGGGTCGAACTGCTCGGCTATGGTCCGGTGACGTGGCGGATGGACGGCGGGGATCTTGTCGTCGACCTGCCGGCGGACGTGAACATGCGGGTGGCCTACGCCCTGGCGTTGCACAGGTAGAGAGTCGGATCTTGATTTTACATCCGATTCGAAAAAGGCTATGACTCGACATCCGGGTCAAGTCTCGGGACCCTTCTGCCCATATGCGGGTGTCGAAAAGCGCATCATGGGCGTCGTCCCTGCGGAAACAGGGATCCCTAACCACCTGAAACTAGAGGATTCCTGTTGTCGACACCCTCCATACGGAACATACGAAACGCGGAACGCAAAGAATCCATGAAACTCTTTGGGAGGCTGGAAGCGGAATGAACACGGTCAGTCGGAAAGAAATCGATGTTTTCTTCAACCCCGGAAGCATCGCGGTCATCGGCGCTACCGATCGACCCGGCACCTGGGGCTTTTTCGTCATGATGGGGCTCACCGGCGGCAGTGTTCCCGGCATTACCAAGCCCAGGGAAAGCACCTACAAGGGCACGATCTATCCGGTCAACCACCGCTCGGAAACGGTCTTCGGCATCCCGGCGTACAAGGATGTCCGGGATATACCCGGGGAGGTGGAGGCCGCCGTCCTGTCCCTGCCGGAAGACAAGGTGGAAGAGATGATCCGGGCCTGCGGGGAAAAGGGCGTCAAGGGGCTCAGCATCATCACGGCCGGGTTCGGTGAAGCCGTGGAAGGCGGGGAAAAACGGGAATGGGCCATGGCCGAACTGGCCCGGTCCTACGGCATGCGCCTGGTAGGGCCCAATGTCGGGGGCGCCTTCAATCTTCACTCCGGGTACAACACCACCGTGACCGCTTCCGACACCATGGGCGCCCCGGACCTCAAGGCCACGCCTCTGGCCGGCATCTGCCAGGGAGGCTATGCCCTGTTCGACCTCCAGGTGTCCGCGGCCGGCCGGGGCATGGGGTTCGGCAAGTTCATTCAGACCGGAAACGAGTGCGATCTCAAGGCCACCGATTTCATGGAGTATTTCAGCGACGACCCGGAAATCGAGGCCCTGGTCATGTACCTGGAATCGATCCGGGACGCCGACCGTTTCCGCCGGGCGGTGGAAAAGATCGGGGGCTCCAAGCCGATCATCGTTCACAAGGCCGGGCGCACCACCGCCGGCGCGCGGGCGGCCAAGAGCCACACCGGCGGCATGGCCGGCGACGACAAGCTCTGCCGCGCCCTGTTCCGACAGGCCAATATCATCGAGTCGCCCTCCATGGAGCTGTTGATCCCTTTGGCCCACGCCGCCGTCGAGCTGCCGCCCATGAAGGGAAACCGTGTGGCCATCATGACCTACGGCGGTTCCTGGGGCGTGCCCCTGACCGATCTTCTGGAGGCCGAGGGCCTGAGCGTGCCGGAGCTCAGCCCGGGCCTGCAGCGGAAACTCCGCGCGGCCGGCATGCCGCAACGGGCCTCCACCCGCAACCCCGTGGACCTGGGCGCCGCCGGCATGATGGCCCTGCCCACGGACAAGCTCCTCGAAATCGCCCGCGCCATCATCCATTCCGGCGAGATCGACGCCCTGGTGCTGCACGGCCTGGGGCGCCCGGTGATGCTCACTGAAGAGACGATGGGCATGAAGTTCTTCTTCGATTTCGAAACGGACTTGATGAGCCAATTCAGCGGGCTGCAGAGCGAGTTGAAGGTGCCGGTCCTGTTGGGCTCCCACTATGATCACAGACAGAGCCAGGCCATATGCGACGCCACTCGCCAGGGCATCCGGGTCTACTATCGCCTGGATGAAATTGCTCACATTCTGAGCCGCATGGCCCTTTACTGGCGGCGGCGAAACGGCGGATAGCGCATCCGTTGCGGGCAGTGGAAAGAGGAAAAGACCATGTTGATCCTGGCCTTCGGCGACGTGCACATGCGGCCGGAAAGGGCGAAGGGAATCCCCGGGATCCGGCAGGCCGATCTTGTCGTGGTCAACGGCGACCTGACCCTGCGTGGCGGCCGGGCCGAGGCGCTGTCGGTCCTGGATGCCCTCACCGAGCTGAACCGGCACGTCTACGCCCAGATCGGGAACATGGATCGAGCGGACGTGGACCGGATGTTCACCGAGATGGGCATCAACCTGAACGGCCGCGGGGTGCTCGTGGGCGGGGTGGGCCTGTTCGGCCTGGGCGGCTCTCCCCCGACCCCCTTTGATACCCCGAGCGAGTTCACGGAACAGGAACTCGAGGCCACCCTCCGACGGGCCTATCAGGACGTGGAAAAGGCCAGCGTGAAGATCCTCTTCTCTCATGCCCCCCCTGTCGATACGGCCGTAGACCGCGTCCGGAGCGGAGCGCACGTGGGAAGCTCGGCGGTCCGGAGGTTTCTCGAGGAGGCCGACTGCAGCCTCTGCGTGTGCGGTCACATCCATGAGGCCTCCGGGACCGACAGGGTGGGTCCCGCTCTGGTCCTGAACCCCGGCATGCTCGCCCAGGGGGGCTATGCCCGGATCGAATGGGACGGGCACAGCCTTTCCGCCACCCTCGAGCGCTGCTGATCCGGACCCGGGCCTCGCCCCCTGACAGCCCCCATTCCCCTTGACAGAGAACAGGAAGCATGCTAAATAACAAATGTTATCTGAATTATGATTCAGCATTCATAATGTATCTCCGGATAGATCTCCCTCCCGGCGCTCTTCATTCCCCTCGTTTCCCCGGGGCATGACCGCCGAAGGGCGAGGAGAACGATGCGTGCCCCGGCAACTGACCAAACGAGAGCAGAACAAGGCCGAAACCAGGGCGCGGTTGATGGCCGCCGCCCGGAAGGAATTCGCCCGAAAGGGGTTTGCAGGGACGACCCTGCGATCCATCACCTCCCGGGCCGGGGTCACCACGGGCGCCTTCTACAATAACTTTCACGACAAGAAGGAGATCTACCTCGCCATTATCGAAGAGCTTTCCCAGCGGCTCCGGAGCATCACCGAGGACGCCATGGGCGAGTTCCTGGAGGCCCGCCGCAATCGGCCCAAGGACGGCTCCACCAGCGACCTTCTCCGGGGACAGATCGCCAGGATCCTCGAGGAGTCGCTGCGGGAACGGGACCTCTTTGAAATCCTGCGCAGGGACGGCCTGGGGAGAAACCCGGAGTTCAGCCGTTACTTCCGAAGGCTCTTCCAGGAGTTCATCGATCCACTGCAAAAGGGCCTCGAGGAATTTATCGAGGCCGGGCTTTCGCGCCCTTACAATACGGAGCGCCTGGCCCAGGCGGCGGTGAATCTCCTGTTTTACGTGGTCATGTACGCCACCCGGCAGCGAGAAGGGGATCTTCAAGGGTGGGCGGACACGATAGCCGCCATGATGCACGGGGGCGCGAAACAGCTTGCTACGTGGCGGCCCCTTGCGCCGGCGGAACCGTCCGAAGCGAAAAAGACGATGAAGCGGCATGTCAACCTGTAACCACTCAAGACATGAACAGGAGGAGAGACGATGGTAGGGATCACAGCTTACGGCGCCTACATCCCGAAAAGGCGCCTGAATCGAATGGCGATCATTCAAAGCATGGGCTGGCTTGCGCCTGCCCTGATGACCGCTGCCGCGGGCGAGCGAAGCATGTGCAACTGGGACGAGGATGCCATGACCATGGCCGTTGCCGCCGCGCGGGACTGCATGACGGGCATGGACAAGAGTGCGGTCAGCGCCGCCTACCTGGCGTCGACCAGCCTGCCCTTCAAGGAGCGTCAGAACTGCGGCATTCTGACCACCGCGCTGAACCTGCCTGAAGAAGGGCTCGTCACCGCGGATTTCACCGCCTCTCTGAAGAGCGGCACCACCGCTCTCCTGACCGGCATCGACGCGGTCCGGGGCGAGGGCAAGGACCATGTCCTGGTAACGGCCTCCGACGCCCGCCAGACCAAGTGCGCCTGGTTTTTCGAGATGTGGTACGGCGACGGCGCCGCCTCCCTGCTCCTCGGGAAAGACAACGTCATCGCGGAGTTCAAGGGCGCCCACTCGGTCTCCTGCGACTTTGTCGGCGCATACCGCGGGGCAAACGCGAAGTTCGATTACGGGTGGGAAGAGCGCTGGATCCGGGAGCAGGGCTTTACGAAGATCATCCCGGCCGCCATCAACGGGGCCCTGGAGAAATGCGGACTCTCCATGGACGATATTTCCAAGGTGGTCTATCCCTGCCACCTGTCCCCGCGGGTCCACCAGTCCATCGCCAAGCCCCTGAAGGCCGGTCCCGAGAAGATCCAGGACAACATGGCCGCCGTCCTGGGAGACACGGGCGCCGCCCATCCGCTGATGATGTTCGTTGCGGCCCTCGAAGAGGCCAACCCGGGGGACAAGATCGTGGTGGCGAGCTTCGGGCAGGGTTGTGACGCCCTGGTGTTCGAGGTGACGGACAACATCAAGAAGCTGCCCGCCCGCGCGGGCGTCAAGGGCTCCCTGGCCAACCGCAAGGAGGAGGCCCAGTACTCCAAGTTCCAGAAATTCCGGGACCTCGTCAACGTGGAGATGGGCATCCGGGCCGAGGCGAACAAGCAGACCGCCCTGTCCGCCATGTGGAGATACCGCAAGCAGGTCCTGGGCCTGGTCGGGGGAAAATGCACCAAGTGCGGAACGCCCCAGTATCCGAAGGTGAGGATGTGCGTGAACCCGAGCTGCGGCGCCGTGGATACCATGGAGGAGCACGCCTTCGCCGACAAGGCGGGGATCATCAAGAGCTACACGGGCGACATGCTGGCCGTATCCGTGGATCCTCCCGCCATATACGGGCTCATTCAATTCGAGGGCGGCGGCCGCGCCCTGTTCGATTTCACGGACTGCGAGCTGGCGGACGTGAAGGTGGGCCAGCCCGTCAAGATGTCTTTGCGCATGAAATATTACGATGAAGCCAGGGATTTCCACGGCTACTACTGGAAGGCCGTGCCGCAAACCTAAAGAAAAAGCCGAAACACGGCCTACATACAGGAGGCAAGAACATGGCAACAGGAATTCGAGACAAGGTCGCTATTCTTGGTATGGGGTGCTCCAAATTCGGGGAGCGCTGGGACATGGGAGCAGACGATCTGCTCGTCGAGGCGTTCCAGGAGTGCATCGAGGATGCGGGAATCGACAAGAACGAGATCCAGGCCGCCTGGCTGGGCACCTGCTTCCCGGAGATCAGCGTGGGCCAGAGCGCCCTGCCGCTGAGCATCAGCCTGCGGCTGCCCAACATCCCGGTGACCCGCGTGGAAAACTTCTGCGCCAGCGGCACCGAGTCCTTTCGCGGCGCGGTTTACGCCGTGGCGTCCGGCGCTTATGACATCTGCCTGGCCGCCGGCGTGGAAAAACTCAAAGACACGGGTTACGGCGGACTGCCGGAATTCGGGGCCAACGCCGGGCCGCGGGCCTGGATGACGGGGGTCAACATGACGGCGCCCGGAAGCTTCGCGCAGCTGGCCAGCGGTTACGGGGCCAAGTACAAGAAATCCGACGAAGAGATCAAACGGGCCCTTGCGCACGTATCGGCCAAGAGCCATGCCAACGGCGTGAAGAACCCGAAGGCCCACCTGAGGAAGGCCGTGAGCGAGGAGCAGATCATGGCCGCGCCGATCATCGCCCATCCCCTGGGCCTGTTCGACTGCTGCGGGGTGAGCGACGGGTCGGCCTGCGCCATCGTGACGACCCCGGAGATCGCCAAGAGCCTGGGCAAGACGGACCTGATCTCGGTCAAGGCCATTCAGCTCTCGCTCAGCAACGGCTATGAAATGGGGTACAACGAGTGGGAGGTCGATCACTTCGTGACCACGAGCAAGGCGAGTGAGAAGGCCTATGAAGAGGCCGGCATCAAGAACCCTAGGGAAGAAGTCAGCATGATGGAGGTCCACGACTGCTTCTCGATCACCGAGATGGTCACCATGGAGGACCTGCACATCTCGCCGCGGGGCGAGGCGATCAAGGACATCATGGACGGCTTCTACGATGCGGACGGCAAGGTCCCGTGCCAGATCGACGGCGGCCTCAAGTGCTTCGGCCATCCCATCGGCGCCTCGGGCCTGCGGATGCTCTACGAGATGTATCTGCAGCTCCTCGGCCGCGCCGGGGACAGGCAGCTCAAGGATCCCCGGATCGGGCTGACCCACAATCTCGGCGGGTTCCCGTTCATGAACGTGTGCAGTGTGGCCATCATCGGCCGGCACGGGTAGTCATATCTGTTTAGGGATCGAGGGGCCGGGATCGGAACCCCGGCCCCCCCCGATCCGTCATTCCCGCCTCCATTTTTCGACTTACAATCGGAAGCGGGCATCCATCGGGGGCCCATGCCTGGTCATACCCGCGGGAGCGGGCGTGATCGGGAGGAGCCTTCATTACACAGAAGTGAGGGGTGTAAAAGCACAGCCGGCACTCCTTCGCCGAGTGAGACAAACGCGCCATGATGAACCAGTACACCCATCGGCCTCCGGGCCATGAGGTCCAATCCATCTCGGGCCACTATGTGATCAACGAGGAAAAGCGCATCCCCTTCCAGGGACGCGAGGTCCTTGTCGCGACCGGGGCCTTTGCCGTGGACAGCAGCTGCTGCGGCACGGGAGGATGCGGATTCGCCCTGGTTCCCGGCTATGTCGTGCGGTGGAAGGCGTCGACGAACGAGGAGGGAGACCCGGTCACGGAGATCGAGCCGATCCAAGACGAACAGGCGAAGCAGGCCTTGCGCACGCTCCTTCAGGAGTCCGAGAAGGTGCAGCAGGTGAACTTCTGGTAGACCGCGAGCAACCCACATGCTGGAAATCCGCGTCATCATGAATTCGTCCATCGAGGACGTGCTTTCGTTCAAGTGCTGCAATCTTCACGATCAGAACTGTGAGATCCATCTGAAGAATATCGGGCCGGACCCGATTACCCTCCCCTGTGCCTGCGAGCTGGTCCGTGGAGATTCGCGGCTCCGGATCGACACCCTGTACCCCGGGGGGATCTGCACGATCGCGCCGGGAGAGGTCGCAGCCTTTTACTGTACACTGGAGGAGGAGGTTTTTTCCGAATACGAGTCGATCGCCTTCTTCGACACCGAAGGCAGAGAATACATGGCTCCCTTGCAGGCACCGGCCGCCTGAGGCTTGTGCTTGTGGAGGGGCGGCAACGCATCAACCGATTGTTGGAAAACACCGGACAGACGAACGGAGGCAACAGCTATGAAGCGGGAAATCTTTTCAGAGGAACATGACATCTTTCGGGAGGCCTTCCGCAAGTTCCTGGACAAAGAGGTGGTCCCCTACCAGGACGATTGGATCGAGGCGGGCATCGTGCCCCGCGAGATCTGGAAGAAGACAGGCGCGCAAGGATTCCTGTCCCCCTGGCTGCCCGAGGAATACGGCGGATCCGGAGCGGACTTTCTCTACAGCGTCGTGGAGATCGAGGAGATGTCCAGGATCGCGGAGAGCGGCTTCGCCTTGGGCCTGCACGGCGACGTTGTGGTGCCCTACATCGCCTCCTACGGGAACGAAGAGCAGAAGAAGAAGTGGCTGCCCGGCTGCGCAAGCGGGGACCTCATCACGGCCGTGGCCATGACGGAACCGAACGCGGGATCCGACCTGCAGGCCCTCCAGACGACGGCCGTCAAGGACGGGGATTCCTACATCATCAACGGCCAGAAGACCTTCATCAGCAACGGCATGCTGAACGATCTGTGCATCGTCGCCGCCATGACGGATCCGACTGCCAAGCCGCGGTACACCGGCATGAGCCTGATCGTCGTGGAGGACGGGACCCCGGGCTACAACAAGGTGCGGAAGCTGAAGAAGATGGGTATGCCCGCCCAGGACACGGCGGAATTGTTCTTCGAGGACTGCCGCGTACCCAGGGCGAACCTCCTCGGGTCCGAGGAGGGGCAGGGCTTCATCCAGTTGATGCAGAAGCTCCAGCAGGAACGCCTGGTCTGTGCCATCGGTTCCATAGCGACCATGTGGACCGTCCTCGACTGGACCAAGGAGTACTGCCAGGAGCGGGTCATCTTCGGCAAGCCGCTCATCAAGTTCCAGAACACGCGCTTCAAGATGGCGGAGATGTACACCGTGGCCGAGATGTCCCAGACCTTCTGCGACCGCCTGGTCCAGGAACACATGAAGGGATCGGACGTGGTCACCGAGACCAGCATGGCCAAGTACTTCATCACCGAACAGTGCAACAAGATCGTGGATCAGTGCCTCCAGTTCTTCGGCGGGTACGGGTACATGGACGAGTACCCGATCTCCAGGGTGTTCCGGGATGCCCGGATCACGCCGATCTTCGCCGGGGCCAACGAGATCATGAAGGAAATCATCGGCAAGAACCTGGGCATGTAATGCTCCGGCTCCTGTTCCGATTCGATTTCTTTGGGCTCCGCCCGTCCTGCCCCATGCCGAGGGAGACGGGGCGATGACGTAAGGACGAAGTGCTTGAGCCGCTCCACAGCCAGGCACAACGGAACCCGGAGCGGCACGAAAGAATGCCCATGAGAACCAACGGGGACACCACTTCCTTTTCAGTGGCTGTCCCCGTTTGTTTTTCCCGGGATTGCCCGTGGCCGCGGGAATACCTCGGCATCCCTTCGTTCCCTCTCCCTCTGGGAGAGGGTTAGGAGGCTGTTGAAAAAGTCCCATCTGCGGCGTTCGGCTTCATCCCTCGTCATTCAACGTACAGGAAGTACGTCTCATTCCTCGGGATTT
>WFRX01000034.1 GCA_015486285.1 bacterium | reverse complement strand
GTCTCCTTCGTCGCAAAAGTACTCCATCCCCAGACTGGTTTTGTCCGGGTCCGGGACCATGGCCGCACTCCAGTTCTTGAAATTCTGAATGCGGCCCAGCTCGCCAGGATTTCATCGCAAGGAATTCCCCAGAGCTTTTCCGTGTAGGCCTTGAAGAAGGTTCTGTAAAGGCGTTCACCGAACCGGTTCGAGACCCACTGCGCAAAGGTCTCCTCCCGGGGATGCTTCCGGATCCGGGCTCGAAGGTAGCTCAGCGGAATCAACAGGCTTTCCGTGAGCCCCAGGTTCGCGAGGGCGTTGAGGGGCTTCAGGGGGTAATCAAAGAAACGGCCCTTGTAATAGATACGAGACGTACGCGGCACACGGATGAGGTCGTCTCCGAGCATCTCCTTCCAGAGACGGTCGACTTCCTCGTTCTTCGTGAAGAAGCGGTGGCCCCCTATGTCGAAGGCATACTCCCCGTATGCTTCCGTGCGGCTGATACCGCCGACCCGGTCGGCGCGTTCGAGAACCAGGGTCTCGCGGCCATCCCCGGCCAGGCGGTACGCCGCGCTGAGGCCCGCCGGCCCGGCTCCGAGGACCACCACCGGATTGTTCGGCACAGGCTTCATTCCAGAAACTCCCGATGCGGAACCCGGTTGATTCGGCACGGAAGATCTTCACCTTTTGCGGGGCGAAACGCAAGGGATCCCCCCTTTCCCCGGAGGACCCCGGCTGGCCTTGTCCCGCTTGTATCGCCTATAATGGCCTCTCCATCATTCGGGCCGAATGCAGGCAGGCGCACGGCCCGCTCAACACACCGACGGACGATACCCACGGAGAAAAACGGTTGTCGGCGAGCCTGACCAGACGGCGGAAACAGGCGATCATCCCTCTCGGGTTCTCTCTGCTCTGTTTCCTCTACTATGCGGCCTTCCTTCTCCGGTACGGGGAGATGTTCTACAAGGGCTCGGACGTCGTAGCGAACACGGCATACGGAACGACCCTGTTCTCAGGGGTGCATCGAGCAGGCTGGACAGTGCCGAAACCGGCACAGATGCTTCTCTTTGGATCCTTGTACCGAATCACCCACGACCTCCGGTTCGTGCATCTCGCCCTGATCCTGGCCACGGCCCTCACCGTGTGGGCGGGTTGCCGCTTGATCCTGCGGCACGGCCACAGCCCGATCGGCTGCTTTGCATTCTGCATTTTCATGATGACCCTGCCGCGCACCTTCGGAACGACCCTGTCGGGGGGCCCCGGGTGCATGAACATGATGTTCCTGCTCCTGGCCGTCCTCTGCCTGGACCGGGAAGATCCGGGGAAGCGTCGGCTTCCAGCCCTTCTGTTTCTGTCCATGGCCAATCTGACAAGACCCGACAGCTGGCCTTCCACGTATCTGCTCGTCCTGCTGACGATCGGGCCGCGCCTCCTCGGCCGGAGGAGGCCCGGGCTGAGCCGGGTCGACCTCGGGTTCCTGATCCCCCTGGCCATGCCCCTCGCGTGGGTGCTCGTGGACTGGACCGTTTTCGGAGACCCTTTCTACAGCGCGCACATCAGCCGGGCCTATGTGGCCGAGGTGGTGAAGGGCGTCGGCCACGCCGGGGGGGCTGATGAAAATCCATTGGCAGCCTTTCTGCCCCATGTGAAATCCTCCCTTTTCGACCTCTTTTCTCTGTCCGGCTGGTTTTCGATCCGGACGGTCCTCGCCGGGCTCCTCGTTGCGGCCGGGGTCCTTTCCATGCGCCGCAAGGCGCCGCGCACCCTGCTTCTCATCGCCTGTCCGCTCACCGGAACCCTGCTGTTCTATTTCGTCTATGCCCTTCGAGGGACCCTTTTCCGGATCGACTATATCTACTCGGTTCATGTTTGTCTCATCTTTCTCGCGAGCGTGGGCGTGGGGAGCCTTTGCGGCCAGGCGCTCCGCATACCCCCCCGTCCGATCGGCCGGTTTCTCCAACCGCTCCTCGCCTGCCTCGTGCTTTTTGCGTTGACGGCCCCCCCATTTCAAAAGGAGGTCCTGGGAAAAAGGATTCCTCTTTTGAAGCAGCGCGCCGCACTGTCTGCGCTGGCCGATGAGGCTGTTGCTGCCCTTGCCCAGGATGTGAGAGAGAACGGCGGCGCACCGATCATCCTCACGACGCAGTGGATCTCGGCCTCTCGGATCTCCATGCGTCTTGGAACCGGCAAAGACCTGTTCCTGGTCGAGAGACTCGTATCCAGGAAGCGGCTGGGCAAGCCGTTCGTCCTGCCCCCCTTCGAGGGCAGGACCGTCTATTTCTGTTTTCTCAACACGGCGCCGGAGAGCGTGGCGAAGTACCTGCAGAAGCTCCTGAAGCGGGCAAGCCGAAAAGACCTCATTTTTGAAAAGTCCGGCCTGGTCATTCTCAAGTGTTCTTACGAACGGGGCCCGCACCGCGAGGGTTTTCAGGGAAAACGGACGCGGAGCAGATAGCTCGAGGATCCCCCGGCCTGTACGCGAAACCCTCCGGGCACGCTGTATACCCTCGGGTCGGAGATGTGCTCGCCGGACACCTCGGGCTTGCCGTGTCCTCGATCCGGCACCCAGCAATCCAGGAGGCCTTCTTCCCCGGTTCGGCCCGCAACCTCGAGTTCCCCATTGACCGGATCGCTCGTCAGGCTGGAGAGCCTCCCCGGCACGGCGCGGGGATACGCCCGCGAGAGTACCCGCGCATAAGGTTCCACAAAGCCGAGGTCGATATCGCCCGGGCATCCGTTGCGAATCAAGCGGATTGTTTCGGGGGGAGGCGTGCCGCCGAATTTTTGGATCATGTGGGGATCTCCACATGCGAAACGCCACTGCCAGAAGGCCCCCCCGACGAGATAGCGATCCTCGGTCCGGCCGTATTCGGCCACGCGCTCCACGTCTCCCTGCTCGGTCAGCTCCCCGAAGTTCCATTCCCCGGACCAGAAGGTCGTCCCGTATCGCTCCGCGGCCGCCCGGGCATACCGGAACCCGTCTTCGATGGTGAGCCCCGGTATGAAACACACATGGGAGTCCGTGTAGATGTGGGGTGCGAACACGATGTTCTCGTCATCCGTGAAGCCCGGGTCCGGTGTGACCCACGTTCCAAAGGCGGACCAGAAGGCGCTCGGCTCGAAGAAGACGATGTGCTGAAAGCCGTCATGCACCCCAGCCTCCGCCTCCCGGATGGCCTGGATCAGCCGACCGTAAAACTCGCCGAGGAAAAGGGTGTCGCTCAGCCCCAGCGAGAACCCCGGGTTCGGTTCGTTGAACAGATCGTACCCGGCAACGTTCGCCGCCGCGGCAAACCTTTGCGCAAGCCTCTGCCATCCCCGGATAAACTCGGTCCGGATACCCTCCCGGTCCGCCCAGAAGTTCTGAAAGGCCTGCGCGACGGCAGGGGACAGCTCTCGGACCAGGAGCTTGCAGGTCGGTTGCCCATTCGTCAGGGTCGCCCACTCCGGTGCGCCGTCCCAGCCGATCGCCGGGTCGAAGCCCGGGCGGCACGTCTCCTCGGGCGGTGTGGCGATGTACTTGCCCCAGGCGTCCTGGTGCATGTCGAGGACCACATAGATGCCTTGTCGGCCGGCCTCATCCACGAAATCGGCGATTCGGTCGAGGTAGGCCTCCGAGAAAACGCCGCGCTGCGGCTCGAGGTAAGACCAGCTCAGGACGAGCCGGATCACGTTGAAACCGAGAGACGCCATTCGAGACAGGTCGTCCGGCATGACCGGCACGGTAGGCGGGTACTTCTCATCGGCCTGGTAATAGTCCCCGAGGCTGTTGTAGTTGATCCCGCGCAACAGGACCTGCCGGCCCTGTTCGTCATAGATGCCGGGGGCCTCCTCCCGTGTGGCATGGAGCCTCGGGAGCACGGTATCCATAGGGGCCGGCCCCTCCCGGCCCTGATCGTTGCCGCTCCCGCTATCGCCACAGCCCACCAGGACGAACACGCCGATGAGCATGCCGCCCCCGAGCCGAAACAAAGCGGCGCACCGGCGGTGGAACCTCCAAGACTCCGGCCGTCGAGTTTCCATTGCTTGCCGTGATTCCTTCCCGACTAGGTTCCGTGGAGAAGCCGAAAACCCTGCCACCATCTTAGGGGCCCGGAAGGGGCGGGTCAACGCATCCCTTTAGGATCTTGAGCGGAGAATCCAGCGACGGACAGCCCCGTTTCGGATCCCGGAGAAGGACAGGGGGCACACCATGTGCCGGCCGGGAAACCACAGCCAGTCGAGTTCAACCCTTGAGCCGCTCGCGGAGTTCCCGCTTGAGGATCTTCCCTGTCGGGGTTCTCGGGATTGCTTCGGTCGGGATGATGACGGAGGGGATCTTGTGATTCTCCATCTGCTCCTTGCAGTACGTCTTGATTTCCTCTTCCGTGGGCCGGGCGCCTTCCGCGCAGACCACGAACGCGGCCACTGTCTCCCCGAACTCCGGGTCGGGGATGCCCACGACCGCCGCGTCGCGGATGCCCGGCATGGAGAGCAGAACCTCTTCGACCTCCGCCGGATAGATGTTCACCCCTCCCCGGATGATCATGTCCTTGACCCGGTCCACGATGAAGTAGTAGCCTTCCTCGTCGCGCACGGCCACGTCACCCACGGTGATGTATTTCCCCCGTTGCGTCTCCCGGGTGGCCTCTTCGTTCTTGTAATAGCCGTCCATCATGATCCCGTTGTACATGTAAAGGATACCCCGCTCCCCGTCCGGCACCTCGTTCCCCATTTCGTCGAAGAGTATCAGTTCGTTGCCGGTAAAGGCCTTTCCCACACTCGACGGCCGCTTCCGGATTTCTGCGGGTGTGATCAATGTGTTCATGCCGGCCTCGGTGGACCCGTAGTACTCGTAGAGACAGTCGCCGTAGCGGTCGAGAAAGGCGAGTTTGTACTCCGGAAAAAGGGGCGCCGCCCCGCAGATAACGGCCCGCAGGCTGGAAAGGTCGAGCCGATCCGTGACCTCCTTCGGCACATCCAGGAGCCTCGTGACCATGGTCGGCACCAGATGGGTGGAGGTGACCCCGTATCGGTCGACCAACTCGAGAAACTCCACCGGATCGAACCTCGGCTGCATGACCGAGGTCCCTCCCAGCAGGAAGTTCACTGTGTTGAACAGGGTAGGGGCCGAGTGGTAGAGGGGGCAACAGACGAGGTGCACCTCGTTCGGGTCCATCCTGAGCGTACGCACTGTGCTGAAGATAAAGTCCATGACCCCGGGCTTTGCCACGAAATCGGTCTTCCGGGCGGCCCCTTTCGGCCTCCCCGTCGTTCCCGAGGTGTAGATCATGGAACTGCCCGGTTCGGCGGCCGGAGGGATCGCGTCGAGGTCGATCTCCGACGCGTTTTCGAAGAGGGACTCATATTCGCCGGCGCCCTCGAGCCTCGCTCCCCCGAACGAGATGAAGCCTCCCGGCACGATCTTCCCGTACCTCTCCCGGTGGGGAAGGATCCTGTCGGCGAACTCGTGAAAGAAGATGAAGACCCTGGAATCCGAGTTTTCTACAATGTACTCGATCTCCCGCGGCTTCATCCGGTAGCCGACCATGACCAGGCCGACCTCCAGATACTGAAGCGCGTTGGCCACCTCCGCGTGGACGGGGTCATTGTAAGTCATCAGGGCGACCTGGTCTCCCGGCCGGATGCCCAGCCCGTAAAGGCTCTTCGCCAGGGCCCTGGCTCGTTCTCGGAGCTGTCCGTATGTGATCGACCGACCCGGGCCGATCACGGCCATCTTGTCCGGGTGGTTCCCGGCATGAATCTCCAGGAAGTTGGGCGGCTTTTCCCTCGGCTGCTCGTTCGTCACATGGGTCTCCTTTGTTTCCTGCCCGGGGGCCCGCCGCCGATCCGATCCCGCGCGGCGGCTCCCCATGTTGCTCAGCGGGGGGCCGGCCCCAGCGTAACCTGGACAAAACCGTCGGGCCGTATCCATCTGCCGAAGGCGGCCTGGACCTCGCCGGACGTGATCTTCAGGTACCGTCCGGCGCTCCTGACCGGTTCATCCAGGGGCAGCCCCTCTACCGCCAGATCAAGAAGCGTTCCACCGATACCCTCTATACTCGACTCGGAGAGCGGGACCTGCCTGATCAGCAGCATCTTGGCTCGCTTCAGCTCCTCAGGGGACACGGGCTCATCCTGCATCTGTTTGAGGTTGCGCACCACCAGGACCCGGGCCTTGGATACCTTCTCGGGATCACACCCATAGATCACCCCGAAGACCGACCGGGTCTTCCGCGCCTGGAGAAAGGCCTGCACCGTATAGACGAGGCCCGCCCGCTTCCGCAGGTCCCGGTACAGCCTCGTGGCGTAAAAGCCTCCGGAGAGCACGTGCAGGCCCACATTCAGCGGGTAATAATCCGGATGGGTGCGCGTGATTCCCAGGGTTTCCGCCAGGGTCACCCGGTCCTGCACCCTGGATGGGTCCGGCACCACGGCGGCGGACGCCTTGTTCGGCGGTACAGGCGGCAAATCCGTCTCCGGCCTCGGCCCTTCGGCGCTCCACGCGCCGAAGTATTTTTCCACGGCGGCCTTCGCCTCTTCAGGGGTTACCCTGCCGATAACGACAAGGGTTGTGAGATCCGGGCGAAAGGCGGCCTTGTAATAGTCCCTGACCTGAGGAAGGCTGACGGACGTAACGGTTCCAGGCGTCGCTTCCCGTTGGCGCGGATCCTTTTTCGGATAGAGCCTCGTGATCAAAGCTCGTCTCGATACATACGAAGGGCTCTCCAGCCTGCCCGCCACATGGGCGGCGGTCTCCTTCCGAACGATTTGGAACGCGGGCGGGGGCAGGGCAGGGTGCAGAAGATCTTCAGCCAGGAGTTCCACACCGCGGTCAAAATGATCCGACAGAACCTGCAGGGAAAAGTCCCTGCCCACCTCCAGGTCGGCGGCGATCGTATCCAGTTCCTTCTGGAAGCTTAGACGATCGTGGGTAGTCGTACCGTACGAAAAGAGGCCTTCCAGCACATCCGTAATGCCTTCCCGTCCGGGCGGTTCCTGCAGCGCGGGCGTATTCTTCACGCGGCCGTAAACACTGACGGTTCTGCTGATCGATTCAGGCTGCACAATCAGCCGGAGACCGTTGGACAGGGTGGTCACCGTGGGATGAACCGTGGAAACCGGAACGGCCGGGAGCCGCTCGGCCCCCTCGGCCCAGCCGGGCAGGGGAACCGGTTTCGTTTGCTCGGGGCTGAACGATTCGCTGGCCCCGGGTCCCGCTGTGGAAACCGGCTTGCCGGATGGACGGGGCGTCAGCAGCCCCACGACGGCGGTCTCGTTCCTCAGGTACTTTCGGGCGACACGGTTCACGTCCGAGACCGTCACCCTTCGGATCGCTTCGATCCGTTCGTCCGGAGAATTTCTTCCCTCCAGGGCGAGCGCATCGGCCCACTCTCCCGCAAGGCCTTCGATGGAATTCTTTCGGAATTCCGCCGCAGCGATCTCTCTTCGCTTTGCGGCTGTCACCAGATCATCGGGAAATCCGTTCTTGACGAAATCGTCGATGATTTCCTTCAGGAGGAGGACGATCCCGTCCCCATCCCGGTCCTTCGAAAAGCCGGCATAGGCAAACCCCAACCCCACGTCCCTGAACATGCTGCTGTCGAACCCGGCGAAAAGGACCTTGCCTTCCGCAGCCAGTTCGTAGATCTTCCCGCGCCGGCTGTTCAGGACGCCGGCCATGATTTCGGCCGCGGCGGAATCCCGCCCCGTGTACCCGGGTAGGCGGTAGGCGACCACGGCCATGGCGTAGGGCAGGTCCGAG
>WFRX01000033.1 GCA_015486285.1 bacterium | reverse complement strand
GTCTACCAGGCGGGCACCCTGGCCGGCAATCCTCTGGCCATGCAGAGCGGCCTGGCGACACTCGGCGTCCTGGAAGGGGCCGGGTTCTACGACCGGCTGAACCAGAAGGCCCGGCGGCTGGTCGGGGCCCTTGAGGACGAGGCCCGGGAGGCGGGCTGCGATGCCCGGGTGCAGTCGATCGGCTCGATGTTTACAGTGTTCTTCCGATCCGAGCCTGTGGGGGATTTCGAGGCGGCGAACCAATGCGACTTGGAGCGTTTTGCGAGGTTTCATCGGGAGATGTTGTCCGGCGGCGTTTACTGGCCCCCGAGCCAGTTCGAGACCTGTTTCGTGTCGGAGATGCACGGAGAGCCGGAGTTCGCCGGGACCCTGGAAGCGGCCCGGAAGGCGTTCCGGGCGGCCTGTGGCTGATTCGGGACGGTACGCCGCGCGGGTCCTCTCCCGGGCGATCCGTTGATAAATCCGCTTGTTTTCCGGTAGGTTAACATGTTTCGGCCCGTACGGGAGAGGGGGCGGAAGGCCCGGCAGTACTTGACTTTTTTTGTCGGGTTCATTACAATTTGCTCGCCTCGCAAAGGGCGGCTGCCGAGGCCTGAAGACGAAGAACCCTTGCAGCCTTTTTGAGGGTGTGGCCATCCCGGGTAGGAAAACGGATCTTGTGCGGCTCGCAGCCTTGGGAGCCCTGGCCATGGAAATGGCCTTTTCCGTGCTGGCCGGCACGGTCGTGGGCTATGCGCTGGATGCAGTCTTCGAGACGGCGCCGGTTCTGACGATCGTTTTCCTTGTTGTTGGGCTTGTTGCGGGGGTTGCCGCCTTCGTGAAGCTTTGGATCCTCTTGAAGGAGAAGATCGAGCTCTAGTGGAGAAGATGGAACTCGAGGCGGGCGCGCGGAAGCTGAACAGGATCGAACGAGACAGCCTCCTGATTTTGCTGGGGTCCACCTTCCTGGCAGGGATCATCACGGGCAAGGCGTCTGCGGGGGGAGGTGTTCTGTTGGGGGGCGTGCTCATTCTGGCGAATTTCCACTATCTATGGAGATTTGCCCGGGCGGCCCTGGAACAGGACAGCGGGAAAGGGCCCCTTCTCGCCAGAATCACTCTCCTGTTTCTCCTCTTTCTCGGGGCGGTCGCCTGTTCTCTGCTCGTGCTGAAGGTTCCGTTGATCCCCTTCTTCTTCGGCACCCTCAGCCTGCCGGCATCGATGCTCCTGAACAGCCTCGTGTTTGTTTGAACGAAGTGCGGACCTTAGCGGGGGGGCGAAAGCGATGGAACATGGGTTCATGTGGTATAACCTTACGCCGTTCTCGGGCTTCATCCCGATTCACGTGTTTCACGGCCTTCTCGCCCTGCTCTTGATCCTGATCGTCGGCTGGAGGATTCGGGTTAGCCTCAAGAAAGCCCGCGATCCCCTGGTGCCGGATAAGAAGTTTTCGGCGCGCAATGTCTTCGAACTCGTCGTTCAGGCGACCTCCACTCAGCTGCGCGCGATCATCGGGCCCACCGGCGACCGGTACATGACCCTGATCGGCGGGCTGTTCATCTTTATCTTCTTCTGCAATATCATCGCCATCGTGCCCGGATTCGTGCCGGCCACGGACAACCTGAACACCAATCTGGCCATGTCCCTGGTTGTTTTCCTGGTGTACAACTACTACGGATTCAAGGAACACGGAGTCGGCTATCTGAAACAATTCGCCGGACCGATCCTATGGCTGGCGCCGCTGATGTTTGTGATCGAGTTGCTCAGCCATCTGTTCCGCCCCATGTCCCTGTCGATTCGTCTCTTCGGCAATATGTTCGGAGACCACATGGTGCTCGGGATCTTCTCGGATCTCGTTCCGCTGGGTGTCCCGATCATTTTTATGATCCTCGGGATCGTGGTCTCCCTGATTCAGGCCTTTGTGTTCGCGGTGCTCAGCGCGGTTTACATCGGCCTGGCCGTGTCTCATGACCACTGAAGCATTCGCATCGGCGAGAGGGAACGCGTATACAGCCTATGGTGAAAAGAGTGAAGCGACACCCACGGGGAAACCACAGGAGGAGAAAGGAGCGTACCGAATGAACAGGAAGAAGACATGGATTCGAGTGGCGGCCCTCGCAGGGCTCATGATGCTGGCCCTGCCCACACTGGCACTGGCGGAAGAGGAGGCGGAGGCGCAGGTTCAGGCGCAGGCGCAGGGCGGTGATTTCATGATGAAGTTCGGCCTCGCCCTCGGTGCGGGCCTGGGCCTGGGCCTGGCAGCGCTCGGCGGCGGCCTGGGTCAGGGGAGAACCGCAGCCGCCGCGCTCGAGGGCATTGCGAGGAATCCCGGGGCCGCGGACAAGCTGTTCGTGCCGATGATTATCGGGCTGGCCCTGATCGAGTCCCTGGTCCTTTACACCTTCATCATCTCGATTTTCCTGCAGGCCAAGATTTAAGGCGGCCTGCGCTGCAAGGTTCTGAAGATCAGAGGTCCGCGCAAGAGAAGAGGAGGTGGGCTGCACCGCCTCCTCTTCTCGCCTTACGCCCCGGACCTGCCGTGCGTATGCCCTCCCTCCAGACCTCCGGAGCCGCACAAGATGCTTGCTGCTCCTCTCCTCCGGGGCGATTTCCCCGGCGACCGCCCCTTGCGTTGCGCTTCCTCCCCAGGGTAAAAGGCGAAAGGATGATGGACGGGGTCAGGCCCCGCATGGTCCCTGCCTTCGGGGAAGACCGCGCGGGGCCCCCTTGGCGTCCGGGGCTCAGGGATCCCCGTTTTCACGGGGATGACGGCAAACAGGCATCTTTCGAGACCCTCCTTGAGGGGAAGCGGGCAGGATGACCGGCGGATTCTGTAACACCCTAACCCAAACCAATCGCATTCGGAACAGGGATGGCACATGATGGAAGGGGCTGTGGATGTTGTGGTGGTGGGCGGCGGGATCGTCGGATGCTCGATCGCCATGGAGCTGACGGCGCGGGGGGTCTTTAAGGACGTCATTCTGATGGAGAAGGGACCCTTCCTCGGAGATGGAACGAGTACGCGCAACAGCTATGTGATCCACGCGGGCATCTATTACCCGCGGGACTCCTGGAAGGCGAAATTTTGTGTTGCCGGGAACCGGGCGCTCTATGCCTTTTGCGGGCGATACGGGATCCCGTGCGTCAACACGGGCAAGGTGATTCTCGCCTTTTCGGCAGCGGAGATGCCGATCCTCGAGAGGCTGCGGCGGCAGGGTGAGCTGAACGGGGCTGAAGGGTTGACGCTGATCGACGCAAGGGCGACCCGGCAGCGCGAGCCGTCGATCCGGGCGGCCGGCGCCCTCCTTGCGCCCTCGACCGGCGTCTTCGATGTAGCCCAGTGGTTTCGTGTTGTGGAGGGGTTGCTCTACGAACAGGGCGCCATGGTGCTCAAGAACACACCGGTTGTGGGACTCGAGTCGATGGCGGAAGGCATTCGGGTCGCCACCGGCACACGGGGAGAGGTGCCGGCACGGTTCGTCGTCAATGCGGCGGGCCTGCATGCCGATGATGTGGGCAACCTTCTGGGGAACCGGTTCCGCATTTATCCGATTCGGGGGGACTATTTTACCATAGGCGGCAAGAAGGCCGGGTTGGTACACGGGGCGGTCTACCCGCCGCCCGGCGAGCTCGGGCTGGGCATCCACCTGACCCGGCTGTGGGACGGCACCCTCCTGGTGGGGCCGGACGCCCGGAGGGTGGAGCGCAAGGATGACTACGGACCCTTGCCGGTCTTCGATGCGGACGGGAACCTGGATTACGAATCAGCGGATTTCCAGCGCTTTTTCGCTCCGGTGAAGCGCTATTTCCCGGCCGTGGAGGCGGCAGACCTCCATCTGGCCCACTGCGGCATCCGGCCTTCCCTGCTCCCCCCCGGGGAGAAAGGCTTCCGCGACTTCCGGATCGAATGGGACCGGAGCGACGGACGTGTGCTTCATCTTCTCGGCATCGATTCCCCGGGCCTCACGGCCTCCCCCGCGATTGCCGAACATGTGGCGGATCTGCTGGCCGAGCGGGCCGGGTAACCGCTGGGCCCGACCCGGCAGCCAACCGGGGGCTCCTACCTGCCCGACGCTTGTTGCCGCCCCATACCCTCCGCCCATACCCCTTCACCGGAATGCTCATCCAAGCTGTTCGGAAGGGGGCGAGCGGCCTGGCCCCTGATCCCCGGCCCCAGCCGCCTCATCGGGTGTCTTCCGCACGAGGAAGATCAACAGGCCGGCGCCTGCGACGAACAGGGGCAGGCAGATCCCCTGGTACAGTGTGAGGTTGCCGAACAGTGGGGGGGTGTCCCCCCGGAAGAACTCGAGAGAGAATCTGCCGGCCGCGTAAAGCAGCATAAAGAGGGCGGTCGGCAGCCCGGGGGTCTTCCACCTCCTGCGGACGGCGAGGAGAACACCGAAGATTCCCAGGGCGACTGCCGCGCTGTAGAGCTGGACCGGGTGGAGCGTGAGGAAGTGGTTCCTGATGAGCTTGACGGAAAGCCCGTAGAAAGGGTGTCCCTCGGGTATGGGCACCCCCCAGCAGCATCCCTTCATGTAGCAGCCGATGCGCGCGAAGAAGAGCCCGAGCGGCACCCCGAGCGAGAAGGCGTCCGCCGCCGGCCAGAAGGGGATGCCCGGAACGATGCGGGAGACCGCCAGCAAGAGGAGGGGACAGAAGAGCAGGGCCCCGAACAGGCTGTGCCCGGGCCCCCAGAAAACGAGGATTCGATGGAGATCCAAGGGGGAAGGCCCCGGCTGGAGAAGGCCGAGGGCGAGGTGGGAGGCGAACAGGGCGCCCGTGGCCATCAGGGTCGCCAGGAGGCAGGCCCGGAGCCGGCCGATTTCCCCCGCCAGCACGCGCAGGGCGACCAAGCTCCCGGCCAGGACGCCCGCGCTGGTCATGACCCGCCAGGAATCCAGCACCCACCTGCCGCCTATATGGATGAAGGGATGCATCGGTCTGGAGCGATCCCCCTGGCATACGCGGCTTACTGGGGCACGGACCCGACACAACCGTAGCCCGGGCACGGGACGTTGGGTGGTGTGCAGTCGTCGCCGACCCCGTCGCCGTTTGTATCCGCCTGGCCCGGATTCGATACATACGGGCAGTTGTCCCAGTGGTTCGGTATCAAGTCGCCGTCCCAGTCCGGGTTGTACGCCGGGTTCGGCGTGCCTTTCACCGCGCGGTTGGCGTTCAGGCGGCCGCCCGTGCTGGTGACGGCCTCGTTCACCGGGTCCGCGACCACGGGATCCACGTTCAGGAGAACGCGGTCGATGAATTGCATGAGGGAGGACAGGTTCCCGGGCTGGGGCGCGAGGGTGGGATCCGCGGCGAGTACCAGTGCGAAGACGCCGGCCACGTGCGGAGCGGCCATGCTGGTTCCTCCTAGGACCTTGTAGCTGCCGCTGGCAACGGGGACGGTGCTGTAAATGCTCACCCCCGGCGCCATCAGGTCGCACAGGGACCTGCCGAAGTTGGAGAAATTGGCCCGGTGGTCGTTCTGGTCGGAGGCCGCGACCGTGACGATGTTCGCGACATTCAATCCGCCGGGAGCCATCACGCATCCGGGCGAGTCGATGTTGAAGGCTTCGTTTCCTGCCGCGGCGACGAAGACGATTCCCGCATCCCGCGCGTTCTCGATGGCGTCCTGCAGGGCGGCGCTCGCCCCGGGACCGGACCAGCTGTTCGACAGGATCTTCACGTTCGAGCTGCCCGCGCTGTTCGTGGCGATTACGTAATTGATGCAGTCGATCGCGTCCGCGTCGTACCCGGACCCTGCGGCATTCAGGAACTTCAGGGGCATGATCTTCACGTGCCAGTTGATGCCGACCCCGCCCTCGGTGTTGCTGACGGCGCCGATAATCCCCGCTGTATGGGTGCCGTGGCCGGGCGTGATGATATCGTCGTCGTCCGGGGTGGGCGAATCGGTGATTCCGTTCCACCCGTCGATATCGTCCACATATCCGTTGCCGTCGTCGTCTACACCGGCCGTGCCGGCGAGTTCGGCCTGGTTTTTCCACAGGTTGGCCTGGAGGTCCGGATGGTCGAGGTCAACACCCGTGTCGAGTACGCCCACGGTGACCGTGGCGGATCCGGTGGTCGTGTCCCAGGCAAGAGGGGCATCGATCTTGGGCAAGGCCCACTGGGTGGGGTAGCCGGGATCCGGCGGGATCGTTTCGGCGGCCTTGCGGATGTAGTTCGGACAAGCGTACTCAACGTTCGGCAGCTTGTTCAGGAGGGCCACGGCGGCCTTGACCGATATGCCGCGCCTCAGCGTGATCAGCTGCACCCCGTGTCGGCCGAGCGCCCTTGCCGCCCGGATGCCTTTGCCGTCGAGCGAGGTGAGCTGGGCCGTTGTTGCTCCCTTGACGATGACCTGATCGGGCGCATAGTCCGGCGCCGCCAGGCCGACGGCGGCACGGAGCAGGACGAGTGCGCAGACGAGGCAGAAGAGGGCGATGAGCCGTTGCATTTTGTTGTACCTCCTGGGGGGATTCCGGTCTGCGGATATCAGGGTTCAGAAGAAGGGCAGCCATCGCTTGTGTCCTAGCGCGATATAGGCCTCCAGGGAAAAACCGAGCAGCCAGTGTATGTAGACCCCGTACCAGATCGATTCGCTGCGCCTGGCCAGATAGCCCAAGAGCAGCGCGAAAGGCAGGGATCCGTACAGTTCCAGCATGGGCTTGTGTATGTGGGTGACGGCGCACAGGGTCGCCTGAATGAGGTTCGCCGCCGGGCCGATGTATTCGTACAAAGGGAAGAGCAGAAAGCCCCGAAACAGGAATTCCCATCCGGCGAGTGCACCCGCCCTGTTCCATTCGCCGAGCAGGATGGTCTCGATGTCCCCTGAGCCCCACCTGGCCGGTGAGTAGGCGGCCTGCATGGCCGGCACCCGCGCAAAGAGGAAGCAGGCGCACAGGACGGCGATGGAGGCGAGCAACGAAAGCCACAGCCCCTTTTTCCAGTTCCCGATGCCGATGCCGTTGTGCAGCGGATTCTTCCGCAACAGCAGGAGCAGCAACGCCGGGCAGGCCAAATAGGCGACGAGGGGGTGCTTCAAGACAGCAGGCACAGAGGGGTTGGCCGGGAGAGTCAGGCACACGAAGAACCCGGTCAGCACAACGGCGGGGACGATCATCGATCGGTTCATGGGGGCCTCATCCCGGGTGATGCCTGTGTTGAGAAGCAGAAATTTTTCCAATTAAAATGATATTTCAAGTTGCACGGGCACGTCAAATCGTGCGAGCGGGTCCCCTTCCCGGCTATGCGGAAAAGAACCGGTGCCTGATCAGGGCCCAGAGGGTTGGAAAGGCGTCCTTCCAGGTGATCTTTTTCCCTTCCGTGTAATCCCGGCCGCTATAGGTGATCGGGGTTTCGTAAATGCGGAAGCCCGCCTTGGCGATCTTCACGGTCATTTCGGCCTCGATGGCGAAGCCGTCGGATGAGAACGTCAGATCCCTGAGGACATCGGACCGAAACACCTTGTAACAGGTTTCCATGTCCGAGAGGTTCAAGTTTGTCAGCATATTAGAGATCAGGGTGAGGAGTTTGTTCCCCACATAGTGCCAGAAAAACAGGACACGATGGGGTCCGCCCAGGAATCGGGATCCGTAAACCACATCGGCCCTGCCGTCCAGGATCGGCTGCAGCAGGGCGGGATAGTCCTGGGGGTCGTACTCCAGGTCCGCATCCTGGATAATCACAATGTCGCCGGCCGCTTCCGCGAATCCGGTCCGCAGGGCCGCCCCCTTGCCCCGGTTCCGGTCATGGAAGAAGATCCGGATTCCTTCCTCCGGGGTCGGCGCGAGCCCCTGGAGGTACTCGCGCGTCCCGTCGGTAGAGCCGTCGTCCACGATCAGGATCTCCTTCTCAAGGGACACACGGGCGACGTTCTCCAGGACGGCGGGGAGGGTTGTGCGCTCGTTGAACACCGGGATGACAATCGATAGCTTCATGTCTCTGCTCCATCCGTCACGAGTCCGGCTCCAGGGGACCGTTGCCGGAGGCGAGTTCCTGGAGTCCCCGCCGGTCTAGGACCTCGACCCGCCGGCTTTGGACGCGAATCAGGCCCAGCCGGGTCATTTTCTGAAAGGTCCGTGAAAGGGTCTCCGGCGTGGTTCCGAGCTGGCTGGCCAGCTGCCCCTTGGTGATGCGCAGTTGCGCCACGCCGTTTTTCCCGGTCCCGGACGGTTCGCCCGCCAACTCGAGCAGGGTCTCGCTCAGCCGTGAAGCGACCTCTTTCAAGGACAGCTGTTCGATCTTCTGGGCGAACTGGCGGAGGCGTACCGACAGGGTGGCCAGCATGTTCAGCAGGATCTGGGGCCGTCGGGAGGCCAGGTCGAGAAACCGGGACCGGGGGAAATAGAGGAGATCGCTCTTTTTCAGCGTC
Organism: bacterium; assembly: GCA_015486285.1. Lineage (GTDB taxonomy): Bacteria > Desulfobacterota > DSWW01 > DSWW01 > DSWW01 > S015-6. Next base: position 1,046 of record WFRX01000033.1, on the reverse strand, counting down.
TCGGCGAAGGCCGGGAATGCCTTCCCGCTGAAGACCGGCACCTCGCCCACCGGCTCCCCCGGGCCGAAGATGTGAAGAATGTGTTCCTTGCCGTCCGGCGAGGTCTTGAAGACCTTCACGCTTCCGGAGAGGATGAGATAGAATCCGTCGGCCTGGTCGCCCTCACCGAACAGCAGGGCCTTCTTCGGGAGGTGCCTCTGTATGGCGAGTTCGATCAGCCTACCCCGATCCATGTCGGAAAGGCCCTCGAAAAGGGGGCACTGACTCAGCATCTCTCGCAGTGTTTCCGGACGCATCGGCCTTGCGCACTCCTCAGGCGGGGGCGAATGAGCGGGCATGCCCTTTTCCTTTTCCAGCATATCGGATGAAGGACGCATGTCAAACCGGCCGGTTGCCTGTGTTGACGCCGTGGAATGCCTCCGGCACATCGAGGCGCAACGGATCGAGTTACGCGAGCACGGCGCTCAGGACCGCGATCGAAACGAGGTTGTTCAGGGCATGGAAGACGACCGGGGCCAGGAGGTTCCCTGTGCGTTCGTACAGCAGCCCGGTCAGGATGCCGAGCAGGAAGTAGATCGGCATGAGCAGCAGGTTTAGGTGGAGGACCGCGAAGGCCAGGGCGCTCGCCACGAGGGCGATGCGGGACCCCCACCGGTTTCGCAGCGCGGTGAGGAGACATCCCCGGAAGTAGGCCTCTTCAAGGACCGGCACCAGGATTCCCAGGACCACCCCGAACAAGACCCAGTGTCCGGGCCCAAGGGCCTCCAGCAGGTGTCTCGCGATACGAATGAACCGGACTTGCTGGGGATTGAGCCGTTCGAGAACCGAGACGTTTGAATGGGAAAGGCCGGGCCAGAGAACCTCGGTGGCGATCCAGCTCACGACGAGCACGCCCCCGAGGAATACGCCGAACCATACGGCGCCCGAGCGGAGATCGCGCAGGGGCCTGGCGCTTTGAAACCCGATTTCGCGGAACCTCCGTTTGAACTTGATCCGCATGTACACGGGAAGAACGAAGGCGAGGGGCAAGGCGAACAGGGCGAAAT
>WFRX01000032.1 GCA_015486285.1 bacterium | reverse complement strand
GGGGTCATGTGGACAGCGGGATGGGTGGGGCCCTTCGTGGGATGCGTGTTCGGCCAAGGTCTGTGCCGGGCGACTTCCGGGGGAGGGAGAGAGGAGCCCAAACAGACCTCGGCCGAACACGCATCCTCCGCTACATTTGCTCCGGCACCTCGATCCCGAGGAGGTCCAGGCCCGTCCGGATGATCCGGCCGACCAGGTCGCAAAGGACCAGGCGGCTTTCCCGGGTGCCCTCCGGGGCCTTCAGGAAAGGAACGTTCTGGTAGAAGCGGTTGTACGAGGAGGCAAGGTCGAAGAGATAGTCGGTCAAATGGTTCGGGCGGTAGGCGGCGGCGGCCCGGTAGAGGTAATCCGGGAATTCCAGGATCGTCCTTGCAAGCTTCCTTTCCAGGTCTCCTTCGACGCAAACACGGGTCCCCTGGAGATCCCCTCCTCCAAACTCCTCCCTGTACTTCCGGAACACGCTCTGGATACGGGCATACGTATACTGGAGGTACGGCGCCGAGTTTCCTTCCAGGGAGAGGGCCTTCTCCCATCTGAATTCGATGGCCGACTGGCGGTTCTGACTCATGTCGGCATACCGGAGCGCCCCGAGCCCCACCTTCCGGGCGATCTCCCGCTTCAAAGCATCGTCCAGGCCCGGGTTCAATCTGTGAACGACCTCGTAGGCCCTGCGTTCCGCCTCGTCCAGGAATGTCTCGAGGCGGATCACGTTCCCGTCACGGGTAGAAAACTTGCCTTCGGGAAGGCGCATGATCCCGAACCAGATATGCTCCAGTTCGACCTGAATCCCGATCCGACGGGCGACAGCGAAAAGCTGCCGGAAATGCAGCTGCTGCCCTTCATCGGTAACATAGAGAATCTTGGCGGGATCCCATCGCTCGATCCGGTACAGCATGGCGGCGATGTCGGTCGTTGCGTAGTTGAATCCCCCATCGCTCTTCCGGATGATAAAGGGGGGCAGGCCTTCTTCTTCCAGGAACACCACCAGCGCACCGTCGCTTCGGCTGGCGAGCCCCTTTTTTTCCAACTCTTCGACAAGCGCCTGGAGTCGGTCGTTGTAGAAACTCTCGCCCAGGGTGACATCGAAGGCGATCCCGAGCCGTTTGTAGATCTTGTCGAATTCCCGCAGAGACGCCTTGACGAATTTCTCCCACAGCCTTCGATTCTCCGGATCTCCCTGCTGCAGGCGGACCAGCTCCCTCCTCGCTTCCTCCATCAGGGCGGGGTCCTGCTGCGCCCTTTGATAGCCTTCCACGTAGACCCTTTCGAGTTCCTCGAGGGGATCCTCGTCAAAGGCATCGGGATTCCCAAAACGGCGGTACCCCACGAGAAGGATACCGAACTGGGTCCCCCAGTCCCCCACATGGTTGTCCGCAATAACCTCAAACCCGAGAAACCGATGCATCCGGTCCAGGGCGAAGCCGAGAATCGTGGACCGAATGTGACCGATGTGCATCGGCTTGGCCACGTTGGGGCTTGAAAAGTCGACCACGACGCTCCGTCCCGCCCCCGGCCTCTCCACCCCGAGCCGCTCGTCCTGGAACACCTCCCCGATGCGGTCGGAAAGCCAGGCGCCGGACAGCCGGAGGTTCACGAAGCCGGGCCCGGCCACTTCTATCTCTTCCAGCCAGGGCAGGCCCTCCAGCCTGGCCGCCAGTTCCCCGGCAAGCTCCCGGGGAGGCCTTCCCAGTTGCTTCGCAAGGCTCATGGCCCCGTTGAACTGGTAATCACCAAACTTGGGATTCCTTGCGGGACTTACCCGGAGGTTCTTCGGATCCGCCACCGCATGACCCAGATGATCCTCAACAATCTCCAGGATCGGGCGGGAGAGAAGATCAATAATCGATGCCATGTTCCTGTACGTGCCTCCCTGCTATCCCTATTCGGGGACGGTATGTGTGTGCTATCCCTGTTCCAGGTGAGTCTTCCCAGAGTCCTGGTGGCGTGACGTGGAAATATCCCCATGTTTTACGTGAGGCTCGCCGTTCGGTGCTGTCCAGGGCTCCCCCTACGAAGCCGCCCTGCACAAATCTCCGACGGACCCCTGGACAGCACCGAACAACTCGAGACCTGAAATGAAAACATAGCGATATTTCCAAGTCACTTCGCTTATACGTATCCATCCCCGAAAAAAAAGAAGCGCTTCTCACTCCAGATCTAGGAAGGTAGCACAGAGGCAAGAACAAGGAAAGCAGCTATGTGGCCACAATGCGTTGATCTTACGCACCGGGACCTTCAAAACAAATCTTTCCCTCGTATGGGGGGAGCGGGAGACGGAGCCCAAGCAGATCGACAGGAAAGATGGTGGCCGCTCATGGGAATGGCGGGGCCTCTGGCGGCATCCCGGTTCAAAATGAGATCTGTGCAGGGCGACTTTGTAGGGGGAGCGGGAGACGGAGCCCAAGCAGATCTCATTTTGAACCGGGATGCCGCTGAATTGATAACCGCACCTCCATTTGTTACGCTGGTTTGAACGCGACTCGGACGAAGGGAGAGTTTTCTCTTGGAACATAAAAAGGGCAAAGTCTATCTTGTGGGTGCCGGTCCCGGCGATCCCGGCCTGATCACCCTGAAGGGTTTCAGGCTGCTGCAGATGGCCGATGTGGTGATCTACGATCGCCTCGTCCACCCTGAGGTTCTCTCTGAAATTCCTCAAACGGCGGAAAAACTCTACGTCGGGAAAAAATGCGATCACCACACGCTTCCGCAGGACGAGATCAACGCCTTGATGGTCGCCAAGGCCCGGGAAGGGAAACTCGTCGTTCGGTTGAAGGGAGGGGATCCCTTTGTGTTCGGACGAGGCGCCGAGGAGGTGCTCTACCTCGTAGAAGCGGGAATCGCCTGGGAGGTCGTCCCCGGAGTGACGTCGGCAACCGCCGTTCCCGCTTACGCCGGCATCCCGATCACCCACCGCGAATTCTGCTCCATGGCCTCTATCATCACCGGCCATGAAACGTTCTCCAAGGACCGATCTCAGCTTCGCTACGATCTGATCGCTCCGAACGACAGTACACTGGTCATCCTGATGGGAGTCACCAACCTCGGGAAGATCGTGGAGGAACTGATTCTTCACGGCAGGCCGCCCGCCACGCCGGCCTGCATCATCACCTGGGGGACCTATCCGGAACAGCAGGTTCTGACGGGCACTCTGGGGGACATTGTGGAGAAAAAGGAAGCGGCCGCGCTGAACCCTCCCGGCATCATCGTCATCGGGGAGGTCGTCCGCCTTCGGGAACGGCTCATCGGCAAAAACATCCCATGAAGTCTTCAGCCGAATCCACCTACCCGATTTCTCTCAATCTCAGCGGTAAGCCCGTTCTCCTCGTCGGAGGGGGAGAAGTGGCCTTCCGGAAGGCCCGGGGCCTGTCGGGTACGGGCTGCCGCCTGCGCGTAGTCGCCCGGTCCTTTTCCCCTGCCTTTCAGGCATGGCTCGAAAAGGGCCGAGTCCCTATGGAGCAGCGGGCCTATCGTCAGGGGGAGGCCGCCGGGTATTTTCTGGTCATCTCCGCAACCGACGATGCGGGGGTGAACAAAAGGGTCTTCGAGGATGCCCATGCCGCAGGCCGCCTGATCAACGTGGTCGATCGACCCGGGTTGTGCAACGTGTTCATTCCCTCCCGAATCGATCGCGGAAACCTGCAGGTGGCGATCTCCACGGGGGGAAAGTGCCCCGCTTTTGCCCGTTGGCTTCGCCAGGGGCTCGAGGAGGCGATCCCGGAGCGGTACGGCCCGCTTCTGGAAAGAATCGCGGGTATCCGTACGCGGTTGAGGGAAACGATCCCTTCAGAACACACACGCAAGCGGATCCTGGAACGGCTCCTCCACTCCGAGGCGACGCACAGGTTCCTTGAGGGCGATGATCAGCTTCTCACCAGGATGGAAAGGGGCTGGAAACGGGCCCGTCCGAAACACAAGTAAAAGGGCACACAGGCGAAGCCAAGTCGCCTGTGTGCCTCAGGGTCTCAACTCTCGGTCAGCGTGATTGCCGATTCCGGGCACGTTTCGACGCAGCTTTCACAGCCCAGGCATTCGTCTATATTCGTGGGCTCGCATTTTTCATCAACCAGCTCGAGCACCTCCGCCGGGCAAATGTCCACGCACTCTCCACATCCGGTACACTTCTCTTTGTCGACTGTGATCTGGTACATGTTCGCTTCTCCCCTGTTTAGAAAATTTGCTTTATATCAAATAGGCAACAGGGGAGTCAAGCACCCGCCTCTTCCACTCCTTCCTTCACCGTAATGGCGATTTTGAAAAGAATCGTCAGGATCAGGAACCCGATCGCCCAGACGCCCAGCGTGATCAGGACCTCGGGCAAGGTAGGCACATATTCCACAACCTCCTCAAGAGGATTCGGAATGAACCCGCCCACCACCAGCCCCATCCCCTTGTCGATCCAGGTGGAGAAGAAGACCGACACCACCGCCACGACCAGCACACTCTCATGCCTGCGCGTAACAGGGTTCACCAGTAAGACGAGGGAGAGAGCCGCCAGGGCGGTCGATGTCCACATCCACGGAATCAGCACCCCGTGCCCCTCCAGCCCGGCGTACAGGTAGACCAGGGGCTGCATGTGGCCGGGAATCCGGCTGTAGAAGGCGGTGAAAAACTCCAAACCCAGGAAAAAGAGATTGATGATCATCGCATAGGTGACAATCTTGGCCAGCGTCTGAACCGCCTCTTTCCCCGGATCGAAGCGCGTCGTCTTTCTCACGATCAGGCACAGGATAATCAGCAGCGAGGGACCTGAAGCGAATGCCGAGGCTATGAATCGGGCCGCCATGATCGCTGTCAGCCACAGATGCCTCCCCGGAAGGCCGGCATACAGGAACGCCGTGACCGTGTGGATACTCACGGCCCAGGGTATGGAGAGATACACAAAAGGCTTGATCCATTTGGGCGGGGCCACGCCCTTTCGCTCGCAGTCCAGGGAAATCCACCCGATCAGGATGTTCAGCGCGAGGTAGCCGCTCAGGACCAGCATGTCCCAGAACATGACCGAATTCGGCGTCGGGTGGAGCAGAACATTCAGGACGCGCAACGGCTGCCCCATGTCGACAAAGATGAACAGCATGCACATGGCTACGGAAGAGATGGCCAGAAACTCTCCCAGCACCGTGATTCTGCCGAAGGCCTTGTAGTTGTGCAGGTAGTAGGGCAGGACGACCATCACCGCGGAGGCGGCGACACCGACAAGAAAGGTGAACTGCGCGATGTAGAGCCCCCAACTCACGTCCCGGCCCATTCCCGTGATGCCCAGGCCGTGGAAAAACTGCCACAGGTAACAGAGAAATCCGACCCCGATCACACCGAGCAGGACCGCAATCAGCCCATAATACTTTTTTCCGCCTATCAGTGCCTTGTCAATCATGATTTCCTCACACGATATAGTATATCTGTGGCATCGTTCCCAGCCCAGGCTTCCGTTGAATACTCCGATGTGTATGCAAGATCTCCCTCACTTCGGAATCGGGATCTTCCAGATCCCCAAAGATCAACGCCTTTACCTTGCAGGCCTCAACACAGGCGGGAGAAAGGCCCTCGGCCAGCCTCTCCTCGCAGAAAAGGCATTTTTCCACGACCCCGCGCATCCGGGTGGGAAAATTCTCCTGTATGTTCTGGATAAAAGGACGCGGGTTTCTCCAGTTGAAGCTCCTGGATCCGTAAGGGCAGGCCGCCATGCAGAACCGGCAACCGATACAACGGTGAAAATCCATCATCACGATGCCGTCTTCCCGCTTGAACGTCGCCTTTGTGGGGCACACCCGTACGCAAGGGGGATTGTCGCAGTGGTTGCAAAACACGACGAAAGGGGCCCCCTCGAGGCCCTCTGCCGTATACGGGTGGTGTTGATTCGGGAAGGCATGCTCGTAAGGCTCCTGCCAGATCCACTTGATCTCATCTTTCGGGTTCCCGAAGTCGGGAACGTTGTGGACCGTATGGCACGCAATGGCGCAGTCCCTGCACCCGTCCTTTTCCACCTTTTCGATGCATTTCTTCGTGTCCACCACCATGGCCCAGCGTTTACCGACGAAGGCTCCTTTGTTGGACCGGGCTTCCCGGGCCTCGGCCTGATCCTTGAAGACCAGATCCGCGGCCACCTTGCTCCCGGCCCCCGCCAGGGCCCCCAGCCCGGTGATTTTCAAGAAATCCCTTCGATTCACGCCCATTACTTTTTCTCCTTCGGTTCGACGTGGCAGTCCCAGCAGTACGGATTCACGCTCGCGTAGTTGTGGCACCGATCGCAGAACTCCGACTTGTTCGGATGGCACTGCATGCACGTCTTGGACAGGCTCATGTTGTAAGTCTTTCCGTTCGCCGCCACATACACCCGATTGTCTTCCCGGACGACCGAGTCTCTCCAGCTGTTCAGCAACGTCATGTGCATGGCCGTCATCCAAGCCTTCGGCGCCACACACTGCTTCTCCTGGCTGACGATCTTCGGATCGGGCCTGTACTCCGCTTTGCCGGCCACCACGTTGTACCAGATCGGCGAGGTGACGACCGCAAGGAAGACTACGAGTCCGGCTACGATTTTTCCTCCATCATACATCCTCGTCATCCTCCATCTCGTTCAAGGGATCACCACGCATACTGAGTTCCCGTTCCTTTTCCCCCTTCATCACCAGGGCGTTACCCACCAGCTCATGCACCCCTGTCACTTCAACGCCGGGAGCCCAGTAGTCCACGAGAGGAATCAGCGTGGCCCGGTCGATGGCACAGATGCATGCGAGGCGGTTGACATCATGCTTCATCTGAACATGACGGACCGCGTTGCCCCGCGGCAAGCCTCCGCGCATCCGCATTTCCATGTTCTCGTCCGTACCCAACCCCGCGCCGCCGGCGCAACAGTACGTCTGTTCCCGGATCGTATTCTCCGGCATCTCGTAGAAATGCTTGCACACATTCCTGAGCACATACCGAGGCTCCTCCAGGATCCCCATGGCCCGCGAGGGGTTGCAGGAATCATGGAAAGTGACCCGCAGGCTGTCATTGCGGCTCGGGTCGAGCTTCAACTTGTTGTGCTGCATCAGATCGGCGGTGAATTCGCAGATGTGCACCATTTTCGTGCTTTTCGCATTCTCGAACTTGGTCCCCGTGATCGGCGAAACCGGCTCTTCCAAGAAGTCCGCAGGACCGTTCATCGTATCCATATACTGATTCACGACCCGCCACATGTGCCCACATTCGCCCCCGAGGATCCACTTCACGCCCAGGCGCTTCGCTTCCAAGTAGATCTTGGCGTTCAACCTCTTGATCAGTTCGTGGGAGTTGAAGAGGCCGAAGTTGCCCCCCTCCGAAGCGTACGTACTCCACGTATAGTCGAGACCGATCTCGTGGAAAAGCATCAAGTAGCCCATCAACGTAAAGGTCCCGGGGTCCGCGAAATAGTCCCCTGAGGGTACGACAAAGAGGACGTCGGCTCCCTTCTTGTTGATGGGCAGGTTCACCTTGATTCCCGTGATATCCTCGATCTCGTCCTGGAAGAACTCGAGCGAGTCCTTGAAGGTGTGGGGCTGAATCCCCAGGTGGTTTCCCGTCCGCTGGCAATTCGCGACCGGTTCCAAGGCCCAGTTGATGTTGCAGCCCACGAGATTGAGAAGCTCTCGGGCCATCATCGTGATTTCCGCCGTGTCGATCCCATAAGGGCAGAAAACCGAGCAGCGGCGGCACTCGGTGCACTGGTAGAAATAGTAGAACCACTCCTTCAAAACCTCTTCCGTCAGCTCCCGTCCACCCGCCAGTTTGCCCAGAATCTTTCCCGCGGCGGTGAAATCGTTCCGGTAGACCGACCGCATCAGCTCCGCCCTGAGTACCGGCATGTTCTTCGGATCTCCGGAACCAATGAAAAAGTGGCACTTGTCGGCACACGCGCCGCAACGAACGCAGATGTCCATGAAGAGTTGAAAAGAGCGGAACTTGCTCAACCGGTCCTTCATCCCATCGAGGATGGTCTCTTTCCAGTCGGGCGGCAGCTTCCAGTCCTTGTCGTGCGGCTGCCAGTCCCTCGGGTTCGGCAACCCGAGGTACTCGAGGTTCTTCGGGGCGGCGCTGTAGCAATACGTCCCCTTCCGAAAGGCTACAGAGGGGTCCATCCAATCCTTTTGGGGAGGATCATAATCGAAATCGAGTAGTTCCTCCGGCTTGATATCCAGTTCTTCTGATGACATCTTCCTACCCCTTGTCTAGTGGAAGGCCTGCCGCTATGAGCTTGTCCTTGAATTCCTCTTCCCAGTCTTCGTACGTGTGCACATCCACGGGATAGTTCCACGGATTGATGTGCCGGTGTGCGCGGTTGTCGTTTGCCATGTTCCGCGTGGGACTCAGAAAAATCCCCGCCATGTGCACCAGCTTGCTGAAGGGGAAATAGGCCACCAGCACGCAGACGAGAAACAGGTGAATGTAAAAGAGCGATCCGATCCCGTCCGGGACGACGGGATGAAACCCGATCAGTCCCATCATCAGCTCTTTGACCTTCACCACATCCACTTTGAAAAAATAGCGCATCAGGATGCCGGAGCCCGCTATCCCCAGCAACAGGAAGAGGGGGAAATAGTCGGCCGCCAGCGAGATATAGCGAACCTGGGGATTCGAAAACCTGCGGAGAAGAAGATACCCCACGGCCGCCACGAAAATCAGACCCGTCATGTAAACCCCCGGCACGCCCACCTGAAAAAAACCGTCCAGGTCCTGCAACAGGGGCACGAAAAACACAACCGGTTCCGTAAAAAATCGAAAATGACGCAAAAGAATAATGAGGAAACAGTAATGAAACGCAAGCGCGCCCAGCCAGAGAAAAAAGTTCGAACTGTAAACGATTCGCTTTCCTCCGATCGACTTTTCGTCGGGAGCGAGAGAGATCCTCGTGTTCCTGAAGAGCGATCGAAACGCCAGCACTTCGAGGGCCATTCTCAAAGCCGCGTACACCCCGTTGTGAGGGCTCTCGAGGGGGCTGGACTTGATCCAGGGAAGGGATTTCTCCTGGCCGCACACCGTTGTGATCCGGAAGGGCACCGGAACCGTGGCCCACTTCAACACCCGATAGGAAACCCCGATGAGAAACACCGAAACGGCCGCATACGGAACGATCGCCCCGAACAAAACGTTCAGGTCGGCCGTCGACACGCCCAGAAAGGCGAGCAACATAAGGGCGACGACCGCGAAAAGAGCATACAAGGCATTCATCTGCCGGCACCTCACTTACGATGAATGTAAATGTAAGATAGACCCTGCTAACATGACCCTCTTTTGAAAGGCCCTAATCCGCATCCCGCGAGGAGGTCTCCTGCTTTTCGAGTCGCTTCTTGGCGGCTCGTTCCGACCTTTCCAGCATCCTGAATGCAGCCTCGCGCTGTCTCTTCACCTCCCCGACCCTCAACTCGTAGATTTCCTCCCTGCACCCCATGTAAACGTCAAAGGCGCGAAGCGCCATTTCGTCGATCCGGGACTCGAGGAGCAACAACGGTTCATGGAGGTGGTTTTCACGAATCTCTTTCCCCAGAACGTCTCGAATGACCGTTTTCAGGAAAAAGACAAAGGCGAGCGCTTGGGAAGGGGAAAAATCCTGGACGGCTCGGATCCGAATGATTTTGTCCAGGAAGGCATTGAGCGCCTCCGGGCTCTCATCCTCCTTCAGGATCTCGTCGCAGAGGCCTTCGATGCCCTGAAGAATCGTGTTTCTCACCGGATTTGCGAAAGGATCTTTTTCCCTTCTCAGGAATTTCGACGTGTCCTCCGGATAGGTCTCGAGGAGCAGATCGAACCACTTTTCGACGATGCTGGACCTCTTCCGGGACAACAGATCTCGCAACATCACGGCTCCGACGACTTCCTTTCCGCCACGCAGACAAAGGATGCGTTCGGGCGCGGACAGGTTGGCTCCCGTCCGCTCTTTCGTTCAACCGCGAGCAATGATGATAGGATCCGCCGGGTTTGGCGGAGCGCTAGACCCTGCCGTCAGGCACGAAACCTGTCAGACCGGCCCCCAAATCTCGCAGGGCATCGGAAGCAAGAGCAAGGGCTACCGCGTTTTCTTCGTGGGATCATCTTTTTCTGCCCACGGCCTCGGCTACGGGATGGGGAACTTCAGCACCACGCAGGAAGCCCCTCATCCCTCGCCGATTCTGGATGCTGCAAAAGAATCAGACGCATCCGGTGGGTTTGGGCAGACCGGCTACCTTACATGCGCCCTTGGCAGGGCCGGATGGGAAAAGCTCATAGATGTACTTGAGCTTGAAACCGGTTTCTTTACAAAGTTTTCGCACCATAGGGGCGATACCGAATTTCTGGTAATAATCACGGATGTAATTCACCAGCTTCCAGTGGTCTTCGCCCATCTCCGCAACACCTTCCGTCTTGGCAAGGTCAGCGGCTACTGCTTCGGTCCATTCTTCCGGTGTCTGGATGAATCCGTCTTCATCCACTTCGACCTGTTTTCCACCCAATTCTTGTGTCGGCATAGCTTTTTCCTCCTCCAGGATAAGATGTTGCCTGTTTGTGGATCAATAATCCTCGCCTCTAGCCTCTATGAATAACCGGAAATCCTCGTGGCTGCACGCCTCAGAAAGGAATCCGCCCAGTGCGCTTCTCCCAGGGCATGAAGGTGGGAAAACGTCGCATAGGCATTCTTGTAACAGAGGCCCTCCCTGGATCCGTCGAACCCGTAGCCGCGCTCCACCCGGCATGCAAACCGTACCGCCTCTTCCCGGCAATGCGCCATGGCGGCGTAGTGGAATTCGTGTCCCTTCAGGGGTGTCCCCTTCGGAAAGAAGGCGTTTTCCTCCTCAACCTGGAGCAGGGTGTATCCGTGCCCCTGAGGCCTTTCGTGGAAACGGTATACAATCGGAAATATATCCACGAGCGGGTAAAAGCGACCCTGCCATTCCATACCCTTGCCGAGGTAGATGGCCCCCCCGCATTCCGCGTAAACCGGGAGCCCTCCCTCGACCGCACCATGGAGTGATTCCCGAAAGGACCGGTTCGCCGCAAGCACCTTCGCCTGCGTCTCGGGAAATCCCCCTCCCACATACAATGCGTCCACATCCGGCAGGGCCGGGTCGCTGGATGCATCTACTTCAACGATCTCGGCGCCCAAGTCCCGCAGGGCATCGATGTTCTCGGGATAGTAGAAGTGAAAGGCCTTGTCCCTGACCACCCCGACCCGAATCCCTGAAAATCGGGGAGGGCCTGCCGTGACGACCTCTCCGGCCTCGTCCCGTTCTCCATTCCCTGCCGACGGCAATCTGGAAGCATGCCTTTCCGCCACATCCCACAGCGAGTCGATATTCACATGGGCCTCGATCAAGCCCCGGATCGCATCGATGGTTTCATCCACTGCGCCGTGTTCCTGGGCGGGAAACAGCCCGAGGTGCCGCTCATAGAGTTGTATTTCGTCTGCGCGCGGAACCGCCCCAAGGACAGGAATGTCGCAATATTTCTCGATGCTCGCCCGTATGACGCTCTCCTGGCGGCGGGTACCGACCCGGTTGAGAATGGCACCCTGTATCTCGACTTCCTCGTCCAGGACCTGGCAGCCCTTGAGGAGTGCGGCAATGGTGCGGGTTGATTTCGTACAATCGACTACGAGGAAAACAGACAATCCGAGGAGTTTCGCTAACGCAGCGGAGCTGTGTCGCCCCTCCACGTTCATCCCGTCGAACAATCCCCGGTTTCCCTCGACCACGGCAAGATCGGTTCCCTCCGACCTCGCTGCGAAGGACCGCAGGACACCTTCTTCGCCCATGAGGTAGGTATCGAGGTTGTAACAGGAGATCATCGCTGCGGAGGCGAGCCACGCCGCATCGATGTAGTCAGGGCCCTTCTTGAAAACCGCAAGATCTTTCCCCGCCGACCGCCACGCAGCCAGGAGCCCCAGGCTGACCAAGGTCTTGCCTGCTCCACCGCGGAACGCCCCGATCAGAATACGCGGAAATTGGATCTGCATTCTTCAGAACCAGAGAATCTTGCAGTCGCTTCTCTCAGGCGGGCTGCCGTCGAGAAGAAATGGATTTCTCTTCCGCCCTGTTTATTGAATGATGACTCATTCATTTTGTGCTTTCTATTATTAGCACATCCCTCCGTGACTTGTCAACAGTACACACGAAATGCATGGGTGCAAATATATGAAATGCAGAGTTTTTTTGACTCCCTTCGACCCTTTTGCTATTCTAGTGGATTAGGATAAACACAAACGTTTTCTTCAGACCGCGGCTGGAGCAGGGAAGGGACAACAGATGGATGAGCAGGAATTCATATGTCCGCATTGCGGCGAAAGGATGCGGAAGTGGCAGGCCCCGGACGACTCCGTCTGGGGAGGAGAAACGAGGTATGTCTGCTTCTACGACGAATGCCCCTACTACGTGCGCGGCTGGGCCTGGATGGACGAGCACTACGGAAGCCGATCTTCTTACCGCCACAGCATCAACCCAAACAACGGCAGCTCCGCCCCCCTGCCGGTCGCGTCCGCCGACCACCTGAAGCCGGGCATAGTCGATTGAACGGTTTCTCCGGGCTTACTTCCGCAATTTCAGCAGCGGATCACCGAAAAGGGAATAGGCGAGCCAAACGTAAGCAAACCGGAGGAGGGCCTCCTCGCTCTGTCGAATCTCCTCCTGCCTTTCATCCGGGATTTGAAACAACGAAAGAAACCGTGTGCCGAAAACGAACTCTCGAAACCGGTCCAGGCTGTAACACGCCATGAAGAACATCTTCCACTGCGCCGGAGAAAGATTCTCCCGACTCCCGGGCCTGTACCCGGCCAGGAAGGTCATCCACAGATCGTTCATTTCGTTGTAAGGCCCCAGGCCCTGGTCCTTCATCCACGCCTCCGCCGTCCAAAGCACCCCCTCTTCGAATCCAAAACAGTGCGGTTCCCGCACGAGAAAGTGCTCCTCCTCGATCCGGCAGCCCTCCGAACCCGCAGGTGAGCGGCGAACGGCCCTGCCCAGAGGATAGGCCCTGCAGGCCCCCGGTCGATCCGCATAGATGCGACACCCTTCCCGAACCACGAAGGGACACGACCGGACATCGTTGTCCTCCATCTTGAGGCGGACCACGGGAATCTTCCAGGTCGGGTCTGTATCCTGCACCGTGTGCCGGTCGAGAAAATCGGTGGAATCCATTCCCAGCGCCTTCTTGGCCCGCAGCACATCATAGGGGGTCAAGGTCAAATGAAGATCCCTGCAACAGTCCGTGAAACACCGAACCCCCGGATGGCAGGCGAATCGATACGTCTCACCCTTGGGCAGGGGATCGAGCACCTCCCCGGACTGATCGGCGGGCCGGGGTTGTCGGACCGCGTTTTTTCGTGTCATGCCCATCCTCTTGCCCTGTAAGGCCGCCGGGAACGACCGCTATGGTCCCTTCCGGAGTTCACGTTTTTCGGTGAGGCTCGTCCGAGACATGGCGATTTTTTCAAGGCGTCTCACTCGTCCTTCCGGCTGTCCGGTTCCTTTTCCATTGCCTTCCGTTTGCTCTCGGCAACCTCTTCCCGGATCGGCAGCACATCCCCGCAAACCAGGCCGAACCGTATCCAGCGGAACGCGAGTTCCAGCAGGGCGGTCTCTTCCGTCTTGATTTGCTCCAGCATTTCTTTCTCAACCTCGAAGACTTCGAGAAAACGCGTCTCAAAGACAAAACGCCGGAAAGTATCCAAGTCGTAACATGCCATCCGGAACATGTGCTGGACCCGCGGATCCTGGATGCCCGCCTCCGCCAGCCTCGGGTATCGAGTGACCATCTGAAACTTGAGATCCATCTCTTCGTAAGGCCCCACACCCTGGGCCTTCAACCACTCCAGAAGCGTCCATTCGTTCGGCTCTCCCCGGCCCTTGCAGCGGTCTTCTCCCACGAGGAAGAAATACCCTCCTTCCACCCCCACCCAATCCAAGGGATACATACGGCAGGCCCAGGGGCGGTCCTCGTAGATGGTACACCCCCCGTCCGTTACGAAAGGACACCGCATGTCCTCCTCCCGCATCTTCAGCTGGATCACCGGAATCTTCCCCTCGGGCGGGATCAGGGTTTTCGTGTACTTGTCCAGGAACTCGTCGGAGGGGATGTCCAGTCGGCTCTTCATTCGGAGGATATCATAGGGGGTCAGGAAGATATTCACGTCTCGACAGCAGGTAGTAAAGCAGGAAAGCCCGGGCCGGCACAAGAACCGAATCTTACTGTCCCTCTGCAACAGATCTTCGGGCCGGGGCCCGGCTTTTTCAGGAGACTTCATTTTTTGCTCCCTTTTCACAGAACCTCGTGGGTTTGAATCGTCTTGAGGATTACCCATCCTCCCTGTCCGCCACAACGATTGAAGCCGCTGAATTGCCGCGCTTCCCTCGCAACGGACGTCGCAGATGGGCCTTTTTCAGTTGGTCAGGATGAGCGAGAATGTCCCGGCAAGGTAATCGTGGAACAATTCCCGGAAGGACACGATCGGTGCTCCACCGAAGAAGCGGCACCCGAGTCCGCCCCCCCGCCGTTGCTGCTCCCCGCAACCACGGAGTGGACGCGGCTCACAACCCTCTGCAGCTCGGTGGAGCCACACTCCGGACATCGAATCTCGACGTGGTGCTCCTTGCTCTTCACGAGCAGTTCGGTCAGCGCCTGACACCGTTGGCAGACAAACTCGTAAATGGGCACAAGGAATCCTCTCTATGCTCGACGCCTCGATTCAGAGGTTGCGCCCTCGCAAGCCAGGGCGGTCTCAGCCGGAACAACTACTGGCTTTCATTATAGCAATTGACCCGCAATCTTTCAAAGACGCCGGCACACTCCTATTCATCTTTCCCGGCAGTCCATCCTTCATAGAACGGATTCTGTCTCAATTGACAGCTGCGGTTCCCGTCCTGCCACTTTTTCCATGCCTGGATCCGCTTCCTGGCCTCTCCCGCCGAGAGCCCGAGCAGTCGACGAACCTCTCCTTTGGTAATGCAGCCGGTGAAGTAGGCGAAATGGACCAGATCCTCGAGCATCGCCTCCGTCAGCTCCTCCTCCGGTTCCAGGAGCCCCTTCCCGGTCAGGATCCTTCGGACTTCTTTCAGGCATTCCGCCGGGTCGTATTCCGATGAAGTTCGAGCCACGCGCTTTCTCTCACGGCGGCAGGGCGCTGCCCCCTGATCTCCACTGTTGAGATGTTTTTCGTCTTCCATTAGGGTATGCTGAGTATGCGTTGTCGGTACTCGCTAATACTATTCTACCCCACGGACCGGACAACTTCCAGACGGGGTTCAACCTTCCATTCCTGCCGAAACCAAAGGACGCGTCGATGGCTTCAATCCAAGAAATGAAAGAACTTCTTCTCCGGTACCGTACAGGCGGTGATGAAAAACAGGTCGCGAACCTTGCCTACAAGCTCGGTGACACCTACCGGGAAAAAGGGAAATGGGAGCAGGCCCGGCCGCTTCTCGAAGAGTCTCTCGCACTGTGCCGCAAACACCACAACCCGGAGGGTGAGGCAGTTGTCTCCCTGTCCCTCGCCCAACTCCATCTGGATCAGGGTGATCCCGGCCAGGCGGCGATGCTGGGAAAGTCGGCACTCGATTTCTACCGACGGGGGGAGGACGACAAGGGTCGGGTCCGGGCATGTCTGCTCCTGGGCGACACCCGCTGGGCCGGGAAGGAATACGAGGCGGCGATTCCTTACTACCAGGAAGCCTTGGCGCCCTGCAAGATGCACGGAGATGTGGCCGGTACCGCTACCCTGTTGGACCGCCTGGCAAAGATGAACCGCCTCCTCCACAGGGAGGAACAGGCCCTCTCCTGCTTCCAGGAGTCGCTCCATTGCTGGCAGAAGCTCTCGATCCCTGACCGGGAGGCCATGACCTGGGCGAACATGGGGGACATTTTCCGGAGGCGGGGGGACATTCCCGGAGCGGTCCGCTGCCATGGGGAGGCCTTGACGCTGTATCGCCGCCTGAAGAACAGGAAGGCGGTCGAAGCGTTGGAAAGGGAGCTCGAGGCAATACAGACAGAGGGAAAAGGCGAAAGGTGAGGGGGGCGACAAGAGACATCCAGCGCTATTCGCCCTCATGGATTTTCTTCAACCACGTGCAGAAATCGAGCATCCCCTGGTACCTCTCGTCCTGCTTTGCGAGGCCGAAACAGATATCCCGTGCACCCTGGAAATATGCAGATGACGGGTCTCCTTCCCATCCCGCCTCTCCGCTCCTGTCTACCCGGAACCTCTCGAATCGTAAGGCCGCCTCCCGCACCCTCTCCCTCTCCTCCTGATTGAAGAAAGGCGGCTCCTTGGGGGCGAGGAAGGGATCCCATTTATCATATCCCTTCTTGAGAATCCGTTCCTGCCTGCGCGGCGACATCTTCTCGAAAATCTCTCGTTTCTTCCTTTCCACATCCGAATCCGAAGCCATCGCAAACCTCCATTTCGTTCCAACGCCTTCCCTGTGAAGGTTTCCACCTTTTCATTTTAGCGTATATTCGAATCCCGTGAAATCGTTTTCGACACTTGAATGTGTTTCTTCACCTTCCGCGCGAATTGACTTTTCCGCAATAAACATCTATCCTTTTTGTAGGATTAATGGATGACTCCATCCGTTCCTCACATCACCCTCTCGAATCCGGATCACTACCCGCAGAAAAGGAGCCCGAGAATGAATGAAGAGGTAAAGCAGGCGGTACTCGATTTTTTCAAGAGCAAAGAGAAGACCAAGACGAAATTCTATATGAATGATTTAAGAAAAGTCGCCCCCGAGGGTATGTCCAACCGGGAGTTCAAGAAGGTGATCAGCGAGATGATCGCTGAAGGGACACTGATGTATTTCTCAACGGGCAGCACCACCATGATCCAGCTCGCGGAAGCCGACGTAGATTCGAAGATCAAGTAATCCCATCGACATTTCAAATGTACACGGAATGCGGGACGGGAACTGCTGGAGTGCGGCAGGTGTAGTTGTCTGAACACGGCGGGCCGTTTCACAGGGTCCCCGGCATCCCAGGCCGGGATGCGGCCGTTTTCGACGGCGAACACTACTGTCGACCGGCCTCACATGGCCGTAAAAGCCCCCTCTCTTCCTCGGTTGCGGGACGCACCTCCTGAATTTCAAGATCGTAGACCAGCTCCTTGCCCGCGAGGGGATGATTGTAATCCAGGACAATACGGTCCTTTTCCTTCCTCCTCACGAAATACCCATAGGCCGTGCGGGTCTTCTCGTCCCTGGCCACCACCCACCTGCCTTCTTCCAGTCCCCTCCCCTCCGGGAATTCATCGTACCCCTTTTCCCTCACTTCTTCCTGTCGATAGGGTCCGAAGGCCTCCTCGGGCGGGAGGCGAATCTGGAGCTTCTCGCCCATTCTCCTGCCCACCAGCCTCCTCTCCAGGCCCGGGATGAGCTGGTTGTAGCCGGTAAAGATCTCCAGGACGGCGAATCCCTCGCGGGGATCGCCCTTGATGTACTCCCCTTCCGCGGTCTTGAGGCGATAGCGTATCTTTAGATACGTGCCTTTCTCCTGAATTACATCCGTCCGACGATAATCACCCATTGCGGATCCTATGTTTCTTCATCCGAGAGCAACTCTTTTCTCAGTTCCGGAATCACGGGGAATCCGGCGTTTTCCGCCTCCTGAAGGTGCCTTCGAGCTGTTTCCCGGTCCCCCTTTCGGGCAAAAAGGAGGGCAAGATTGTTGTGGGCCGGACCGAACCCCCCGGAAATCGCCAGGGCCTGCCGGTTGGCTTCGATCGCGCTGTCCAGATCCCCTTTCAGGAGGTATGCATGCCCCAGGTTCGCATACACCTGGGGAACATTTCTGTGAATCGCAAGGGCCTTTCGGTAAATCTCGATCCCTTCGTCGATCCTTCCCTGCTGGACCAGCAGGAAGCCCAGGTTGCTGTAAGCGTTGATCTGCCTCGAATCGACCTCGATGACCTTCCTGTTTTCCTCGATAGCCGCTTCGATGTTGCCCTTCCGCATGTAGATCCCGCCCAGGTTGATCCTCGCCTCCAGGAGACCGGGATTGAGTTCAAGGGCGGTCTTGAACTCGGTAATCGCCTCGTCCCATTCCTGCCGCCTCGCGTGGGCCAATCCCATGTTATAGTGCAGCGGGGCCGAGTCCGGACGCACAAGCAACTGCCGCTTGAGATCTTGAAAGGTTTCTTCCTCGTTCCCTTTTGCCAAGACCCATCTCCTTCTTCAGCTCTCGTTTCAAATGATTATGAAAAACAGGCAACGCCGCGGACGGTTGCCTCCCGCCCGCCTGCAAGAGCGCAGAGGGCGGCCCCACCACAGGACCGCCCTCTGCAACGATTCCAACACAGCTTCAACAAGAACGGTGAACGCCAGCGACCGCTCGAAAGGGAAACGGCTAGAACTTGAACTGCGTCGTCGTCCTCCACGTGGTCATGGCCAGCCGGTAGTCATCGATATGCTGGTGCTTGAACTCGAGCCCCGTCACCTCAAAAAATCTTTCCCAACCGATCCGCGCGATCCACTCCCCAACCCTCTCATACTTCTTTCCGCCCGCCGCATAGGCCTCCACGATCTTCCGGATGGCCTTGACGGTCGAGGGCCAGCGAGGAGGCTCGTTCGGGATGAAGGGAACGGCAAGCTTGGAAAAGGTGGGAGGCGTCCTCGAGTTGGAAACCTTGCCCCCGACCCACAGGGCGATCCCGTCCCCCTGGGCATCGGCCAGCGGCATGGCGGCACACATGGTGTAGCAGTTCCCGCAGAACATGCACCTCGGTTCATTCACCTCTACGCTCTTGACCTCCTTGCCGTCGTCGAGCTTCACCTTCTTCGGCTTGATGGCGGCGGTGGGGCAGGCGGCGATCGCCAGAGGGACTTCGCAAACCGCATCCAGGCGATCGTGCTCGATGAGAGGCGGTTTCCGGTGGATCCCCAGGATCGAGATGTCCGAGCAGTGTACGGCGCCGCACATGTTCAGGCAGCAAGCCAGCGAAATCCTCACTTGGGCCGGCAGCTTCATGGAGGTGAAGTACTCGAAGAGATCGTCCATGACGGCCTTGACGATACCGGAGGCATCGATCGCCGGCGTATGGCAATGGAGCCAGCCTTGGGTATGCACGATATTCGTCACCCCGGCACCGGTTCCGCCTATGGGGAACTTGTTCCCACGACTGGCGAGATCCTTCTTCAAGGGCTCGAGCTTCGACTTGTCGCTTACGAGAAACTCGATATTGTTCCGTGTCGTGAACCGCAGGTGGCCGTCGCAGTACTTGTCCGCAATCTCACAGATCTCACGGATGTGTTCAATGCTCATGATCCGGCATCCACCCGCGCGAACCGTGTAGATCTCGTCTCCGGACTCGGCCACGTGCACAAGCACGCCCGGCTCCAGGATCTCGTGGTATTTCCACTGCCCGAAATTCTTGGTAATCACCGGCGGAAGCATATCCTTGTACAAGGGCGGTCCGATATCGGTGAGTCGGTCTTCATATTCATATTTTCCCATTTTGTCCTGTCCTCCCTAAGCCTGGTGTCTCTTACGATAACTCGCAACATCCCGCTTCCAGCCGCCTTCCACCTCTTCTTCCTTGAAGAAGATGTACGGGTTGTAACGAGGCATCTTGATCATCCTGGGATCGGGCTCCAGCTCCACGGCCTCAAGAAACTGTCGCATGCCGAGCCGCTGAATCAGCTCGCCGATCCGCTCCCGGTTTCTTCCGTTCTCATCCCACCAGTCCCACATCTTCTCGACGAATTCCTTGAATTCATCGTAGGGAGGTTCCATCTTGATGAACGGGATAATCACACTCGAAAGCTGCGCCCCCTCCAGGATCGGCGCCTTGGCTCCGATCAGGATCGTGGCCCCCACGTCTTTCCCCGGCCAAAGGGCCCTGGGCATGACGTTGATGCAGTGCATGCAGCGCACACAGTTCTCGGTATAGATCGTGAGCTTTTTCCCGTCCCATTCCATGCACTTCGTCGGACACAGATCGATGACTTCCTTCTGGATGTCCAGGGCCCGCTTCTCCGTGCCGTGGGCCCCGCCGCTTGGCACCAACTCCCCGCCGGCGTATGCCCGGACCGCTTCCTGGTCGATCCGGATGTCGTCCCGCCAGGTCCCCACGATCGAGCAGTCGGCCCGTGCGACGGCCGCCACGCAGTCATTCGGGCAACCGGAAGACTTGAACTTGAACTTGTAAGGCCACGCAGGCCGGTGCAGCTCGTCCTGGAAGGTCTGGGTGAGATCGTTGATGATCGCCTGCGTGTCGATGCAGGCCCACTCGCAACGGCTCTTGCCTAGGCAGGCCGACGGGGAACGCAGGGCGGAACCCGAGCCGCCGATATCCATGTCCGCCTCGTGGGCCAGGGCCTGGAAACAGGGCTCCAGGTTATCGGTGGTGGTCCCCAGGAGGATAATGTCGCCCGTCGACCCGTGCATGTTGGTCATCCCGCTTCCGAACTCCTCCCAGATATCACACAGGGTGCGCAGCTTCTCGGTGGTATAGTACTTGCCCGTGGGCTGATTGATGCGCATGGTGTGAAAATGAGCGACCTCGGGGAACAGGTCCGGCCTGTCACAGTACCTTCCGATCACGCCGCCGCCGTACCCCATCACACCCACGATACCGCCGTGTTTCCAGTGTCCTTCTTTCTCCTCGTAGGAGAGTTCCATGACCCCCAGCAGATCTTCGCAGGCGGGCTTTTTCTCGGCCATCCGCTTGATGTCGCTCACAAAGCTCGGCCACGGCCCCGATTCCAGCTCATCGAGCAGGGGGGTTTTCCGTTTCAGTGCCATACCTTTTCCTCCTTGCCGATTTTGGGGTTCCACAAAATGTCCACTCAAACCGCTTTCGTCACGCCATCGAAAGCTTCTGTGGTACTCCGTATGGGAAAATATTCGATGTCGGTCTCGATCTCACCTCCTCTCCTCTACGATCGGTTCTGCCTCTTCATTGACTTCTCAAGTCGATTCCCCGCCTTGCGTTTCCGTAAGAGCCACGGCAGGGGCCTTTGTCAGCAGCTCCCTCCCGCACGCCCGATTGTGAACCAGTGCCGTTGTCCTGTAAACGATGTGGGCAAGCTTCGAGAAAGGAGTGTATGCAAAGAGAGACCAGACCGCCACGAGATGGATGTAATACAGGATGTAATACAGGAAGCCGATGCCCAGCCAGCGGACCCATTCCGCGAGCAGTCCAGTGGTCCCGACGGTGGCGACGATTCCCAGCAGGAACCAGTCATAATACGAACTCGCCGTGTCGTCGCCCTCCTGGTTCAAGCGATTTCGTATGACCAGGAAAAGTCCAGCAAGCAGGGCAATGGCCCCGAGGTTTCCGAGGAGCTTGACCGGGTTCCACAAGGGCCACGGGGTCAGCGGAACATGCACGACCAGGTTCACGAAATAGACGCCGGCAAAGATGCAGGACGTCGTAATGAACAGGGCCACAAATCCGTAAAACACGCCCATGTGGCCGAGATAGCGCTCCTGGTTCGTACCGCATTCCTTGAAATTGCTGTGCGTGGCGATCTGTTTTACCACGTCGACAGCGGCCGGCAGGATGCCGATCTTCCGCGTGCGCTGCGCCTCCAGGTCCTTCCAGAATTTCAGCAGGCCTTTCGCAAACACCGTCACGGAAAACAAAGCGGTGAGAAGAAAAAGTACATCCACAGCCCACATGGGAATCATCTCCCACGAACGGATCGCCTGATCCAGCACGATCGTCTCACCGTGCACGACCCGTGTCGGACCATCGCCGTGCCACCAGAGGTTCGTCAGGGCGATGATGACCGCGATCAGGATTGCAGGAACGGCGATCAGCTGCGGCAGATATTTCGGGTCGCCCACCCTTCGGGCAATCGCTTTCGGTGTGGCATAGTGTTCAATCGCTTTCTTCCGCAGGGCATTCAATACGTCGCCAGGCTTGGCACCCCGGGGGCAATAGGTGGAGCAGTCGTTGCAGTTGTGGCAAAGCCAGATATCCGGGTCCTTGACGAGCTTGTCCTTGAGCCCCCACTGGGCCTGGATCATCTCTTTCCGGGGAAAAGGCTCGTCAGCAGGGGAAAGGGGACAGACCACGGAACAGGTGGCGCACTGGAAACACTTCTTGAGTGTATCCCCTCCGGATCGGATCACATCGCGCACAAAATCCAGATCCGGTTCAATACGGTACGGCTGTGTCATCGACTCACCCTCCTACCAGCCCTTGTAAGGATTCGGGCCGACCTCTTCGATTTTCTCCAGAAACTCACCAAGCAGGCTCGGGATCTGGTCATATTCATTGATGGCAAGCTGGTGGACCCTGATCCGCTCTGATTCGAGCACGAGGCGATCCAGGGTCTCCTGGATCTTGCCCATGCGGTAGTTGGCCAGCTCGGAGCCCTTCATGAAATGACACTGGTAGTCGTCCCCGTACTTGCACCCGATCAGGAAGATGCCGTCGATTCCCTTGGACAGAGAGTCCGCGATCCAGACCAGGTTGATGTCCCCGAGGCACCGCAGAGGGATGAACCGAACGTACGGGGAATACTGCAGGTGGTTGATGCCGGCAAGGTCGAGGGCGGGGTAGGCATCGTTCTCGCAGATGAAACAGACCACCCGCGGCTTTTCCTCGTCTTCTTCAGGCACCTCGATCGCCTTGACCATGGAACCGACAATGTCGACGGAGAAGTCCTTGAAGCTGATAATCCGCTCAGGGCAGGACCCCATGCAGATGCCGCATCGTCGGCAGCGCGTCGGGTTCGGCAGAGGCGTTCCCTTTTCATCCTCGTCGTACGCCCCGAAGGGACACTCCTCGGTACAGCGTTTGCACTGTGTGCACCGCTGCAGGAAGAGATCCGGGTAGGTTATGTCACCCGCGCGCGGGTGGACCGCCTCTCCCCGGGAGGCCATCTCCACGCACTGAATCGCCTTCAGGGCCGCGCCGGCGGCGTCGTCGGCGGCCATCATTCCGTCCATCGGCTGGCGAACGCATCCGGCGGGGTAAATCCCCGTCCTGCGGCTCTCATAAGGGAAACACACGTAATGAGAATCCGGGAAACCGTACTTGAGCCCCGGCAGCTCGGGCCCCTGTCTGTACGTCAGGTTCAACACGTTCGACTTGATGATCCGGTCCGTAGGGGGCTCGGGCTCGTCCTCGGATTTCTTCTTGTCGTCTTCTTCGCTCTTCACTTCGATCTCTTCTCCGATCGCGGTGGCCGGCACCATGCCCGTGGCCAGGACGACAAGGTCGGCCTTGATCTCGATCTTCTCCCCCAGAAGAGAGTTGTCCACTTCGATGCGAAGGCCCTTGTCTCCATCCTCCTGTACGGACGCCACCTCCCCCTTGGTCAGGAAAATGCCCTCATCCTGCTGCACCTGCTTGTAATAGTTCTCGTTCTGGCCGGGGGTCCGGATGTCCTTGTAGATGATGTAGACCTTCGCCTCGGAATCGGCCTCCCGGATATACTTGGCCTGCTTGAGCGAAGTCATACAGCAGACCGCGGAACAGTAAGGGAGGTGGTCCGGATCACGCGACCCGGCGCACTGTATGAACGCCACGCTTCGAGGCGGGCCGTTGTCCGACGGCCGGACGATCTTGCCGGCCTTGGCCATTTCCTCCACCTCGAGGTGGGTCACCACATTCGCACTGCCGTAACCCAGGTGGCCGAGCTTGCTCGCATCGTAGCGCTGAAAGCCGGCTGCCTCGACGATGGCTCCCACGCGGACCGTTTCCGACGAGCCGTTCGATTGGATCGTCACGTCGAACATGCCGGGGGCGCCCGCCGTACTTTCGACCTGTGCGCCCTTGAAGACCTTGATCTTCGGGTTGCCTTCCACCTCCTGGGCAAGGGCCCCTATGTTCGAGTCTTCCATCTCCAGGTAGGGAGGTCTCTTCGGCAGTGTCTTGAACACCTTCTTCAGATATCCGCCCAGCTCGGCCTCCTTTTCCACGAGCACGACATCGTAGCCTGCAGCGGCCGCCTCCATCGCGGCCGTCAGACCTGTGATGCCTCCCCCTACCACGAGGATACCCTTGTTGATTTCATCCTGGTACGGCTCCGGAGGCTCCATTTTTGCGGCCTTCGCAAGACTCATGCGAAGGTAGTCCTCGGCCATCATCTGGGTGTCTTCCTCCTTCGGAGGCTGACACCACGCCACATGCTCGCGAAGATTCACCCTGTCGACCACAACCTGGGCAGGATCGTACGAAAAGGCCTCTGTCTTGGCCCGGCGGGAGCAGGCGGCGATCACGACGGTGTTCACGCCCTCCCGGGCGATATCTTGGCGGATGGTCTCCGCTCCCTCGGTTCCACAAAGATACGGGTGGTTCTTGCACACAGGCACACTGCCTTCCGAAGTGGCAACCTTGGCCAGCTGCTCCACATCGATCGCATCACCGATCCCGCATCCGCTGCAGATATATACCCCGACCTTCTTGTCCATAGGTTTACCTCCTCAGACACTGAATGGCCTTCAGTGCGGCACCCGTTGCATCCTGCAGCGAGGACGCCACATCAACAGGGCGCTTGGCACATCCAGCGGCGTAGATTCCCTTCTGGGACCCGTCAGAAACAACGAACCCGAATTCATCATAGGCAACGTCCATCGGCAGCCTCTCCGTCGCCGTGGAAGGCTCCATGCCGGTGGCCAGGACGACCATGTCCGCCTGGGCGCGAATCTTCTCCCCGGACAGCGTATCCTCCGCCTCCACGACAGGATCCTGCGTGGCCGCGTCTTCCTCGACCTTGGCCACCTTGCCCTTGACGAACTCGACCCTTTCGTCGTCCTTGAGCCTGTTGTAGAAATCCTCGAGCTTTCCCATCGCCCGGATATCGATGTAGAAGATCTTTATTTTCGCATCCGGATTCTTCTCCAGGACGAAAAGCGCCTCCTTCATCGACGCAAGACAACAAATTCCCGAACAATAGGCAAGATGATTCTCATCGCGGGAACCCGCGCACTGCGCAAAGATAACGCTCTCCACGGGCTTCTTGTCAGAGGGGCGCAAGATCTTCCCGTCCGTCGGCCCCTCTGCTGACGCGAGCCGTTCCATCATGACGTTCGTAATCACGTTCGGAATCCGCCCGAACCCCAAGGTGTCGAGCTTCTTCGCATCGTAAGGTCTCCACCCCGTGGCCACGACGATCGCCCCCACCTTGGCCGTCAGGGTCTCGGCCTGCATCTCCAGGTCGATCGCATCATACTTGCAGGCCGCCTTGCATTTCTCCGCGTCGTCCGTTCCCAGAATCTGCGGATCGAGCACATAGCGCATCGGAAAGGCCATCGGGAACGGAAGGTAGGCCGCTTTCCTCTGGTCCATATCGAAATTGAATTCATTCGGAATCATGAGCGAGCAGGCCTCGGCGCAATCCCCGCAAGCCGTACACTTCTCGTTCACATACCGAGGATTTCGGCGGATCGTCACCTCGTAGGCCCCCGGCTCTCCGCTGACAGCCTCGACTTCCGACAAAACCAGCACATGAATCCTCGGGTTGTCCTTGATCCTGCGGAAATTGATTTCGAGCCCGCAGGTCGGGGGGCACAGTTTAGGGAAGTATTGATAGAGCCGGGCAACGCGTCCACCCAGATACGGGGCTTTCTCCAAGAGAATGACTTCTTTCCCCACCTCCGCCGCTTCCAAAGCCGTTGTCATGCCGCTTATTCCACCGCCGACAACAAGAATACACTCTTTCTCCGCGGCCGTGATCGTTTCGTCTCCCATCCTGATTTGCTCCTACGCTATGGGGTCTCCGGTTCTTCGTTTCGCCGTCTCGAAAGGGGTGTACCACCCTTCCCGTGGCAACCTTTAGGACTTTGAAAAGCTTCAGTCGGTTTTGCCTGGTCACAGGAAACAAAAAGGAGATCTCCGGGCACCCCCGAAGAGGGGGCGCCCGGAGGCGAGAAAATTAACTTCCTCTACACGGGCAGGTTGATGATCGGGACCTTTTTGAGCGTCCACTCGCCGGTCTCCGGATTCCAGGCGGAATTGACGAAGCAGTGCCAGTTGTCCTCGTCCATCTTCTTGAAATCCGAGCGGTAGTAGTAGCCCGGCCACCTAGTCTCCTCGCGGAACAGAAGGTGCCGCACATGGCTCTCGGCGATCCAGATCCTGTGGATGTTTTCCCAGCAGCGCATCAGCTCGTTCAAGGTTTCCGCAGCCATCTTGTCGGCATCTTCCTTCAGCATGTCGAGCAGCTCCAGCCCTCTCTCGAGCAGCGGCGCATTGGTCTCGAAACAGGAGGAAACGCCGCCGGCGTACTCGTCCATGATCTTCTGGAGCCGGAACATCATCTGGCGGGGGATGCTGTAATTCGGGTTGATGTTCCGATCGCTTGTTTCCTTGCTGTGTTGCTCGAACAGATCGAGCGGCTGAAGAACCTTCTTCTTGATCTCTTCGACCTTCGCCGCATCCACGTTCGGCGCCTCGTTGT
Source organism: bacterium (assembly GCA_015486285.1). Classification (GTDB taxonomy): domain Bacteria; phylum Desulfobacterota; class DSWW01; order DSWW01; family DSWW01; genus S015-6. The sequence goes on along the minus strand of WFRX01000032.1, from coordinate 15,298 downwards.
TGTCCATGATGTAAGCGATCGCGCCCTTGGCGGCGATACGCCCCTCGGTAAAAGACCCGGAAGAGAATTTGTGGCTGGACGCCCCGGAACCGTCACCCGCGGTGAACAGGCCCTTCACGGTGGTCATCCGGTTGTATCCCCAGAAATACTCGGGCGGGGCGACATCCTCGGGGCCGCAGACCCATGCGCCGGAACCGCCGGAGTGGGACCCGATGAAGTAAGGCTCGCAGGCCATGATTTCAGACGGCTTCTCTTCCGGCTGGATGTTGTGACCGGCCCAGAGGATCGCCTGGCTGATGGTCATGTCGAGGAAATCCTCCCACGCCTCGCTCTCGAGTTCCTTCATTTTCTTCTTGAAGCCCTTCGGGTCATCCTTGTACCCTTCGGCCAGCTTCTGGATCGCCTCGGCGGTCTGCATGTAGATGGGGCCTTTGCCTTCGTAAACGTCCCGCATCCCGCAGTGGTTCCGCAGGCAGGCGGGAATCGGCTTGCCGAGTCCGTACGGGGCCCACTCCGCAAGCTCGGCCTTTCTCTCCACCATGTACTCGCCGCCCAGGGAACTGGTCGCGCGGGACTTGAACAGGAGGAACCATGCGCCCACGGGCCCGTAGGCGTCCTTGAACCGGACCGGTATGAACCGGATTTCCTGGCAGGTCATCTCTGCGCCGGCCCGGATCGTGAAGTACGCTGAGGCGCCGGAATTGAAAGGCGGATACCAGGACCGGCCGAGTCCCTCACCGGTCGACCGCGGCTTGAAGACATGGACCGCACCGCCCATGAGCGCCATGACGGCCTTGGCCTTGAACACATAAACCTTGTTTTCGCGGGTACTGAAGCCGACCGCGCCCACGCACTTGTCCCCATCCATGATGGGCTCGACGATGAAGACGCGCTCGAGGATCTCGCCGTCGTCGCCCATCTCGGCCATGGCGTTCTTCGCGGCCTCGGCCACGATGACCTTGTAGGACTCGCCGTTGATCATAACCTGCCACGGTCCTTCCCGTACGTACTTCCCGTTCTCGTCCTTCCAGAGAGGCAGGCCCCATTTTTCGAACAGATGCACGGTTCCGTCGACGTGACGGGCGATATCGTAAACCAGGTCTTCCCTGGAAACACCCATAAGGTCCTGGCGCACATACCGGACATAATCGTCTACGGTATGCTCGCCTTCTTCGATGCCGATGTACTCGTTGATGGCCGACAGGCCCATGGCCACGGCACCGCTACGATCCATGGCCGCCTTGTCCACCACGGTCACCTTCAGACCGTTTTTCTTGGCCCAGTAGGCTGCTTCAAAGGCGGCACCGCACGCGGCCATCCCTCCGCCGCAAATCAACAGGTCGGTATTGACTTCTACGGTTTCGAACACAGAAGTATCCATAACTAGCTCCTCCTCTCAGGGAAAAATTACTTTTTCAGGGTAGGCAGTTCATACCGAAGGGAATCAGGCTCGGTGCAGAGCAAGGGATCCTTGAGGTCTTCGGTCCCGGTGTTGCATCCCGCCAGGGGCTCGGCCTTGCCTTCCGGGGTGGTCCGAATCGGAAACTTGAACCGCTTGAGGGCGCCACTGCGGAACTTGACCGTCCACATGATGTCCTCGGATCCGCGCAACGGCACCACGCTTGCTCCCATCGGGACGAAATCCGCATACCCTTTTACGTCAATGGCCTGCTGGGGGCAGATCTTGACGCAGTTGTAACACTCCCAGCACATGTCGGGATCCCGGTTGTAGGCCTTCGGATTTTCCGGGTCCGTCTCCAGATCCAGGACCATGAGGTCGTTCGGGCAGATATGCATACATGCTGTCTTGTCCTGCCCCTTACATCCGTCACATTTTTCCATGATTACGAAGCTAGGCATACTTTTTTTCCTCCTTCTTGCTTACCCGTGGACAAACGGGGCCCCGCTCCTGAGGAACGGTCCCCAACCAACTACAGCTATTCCTTCGTCGCTCACCGAAAAAAACCTGCAATCGCAGTAGTTTCCGTTTTCACCTCCTTTCCATTGTGGTTGTGAGCGCATACAAAATGGTTGTCGCTTCGGCCTGTACACGCACAGGCGACCATCTTCATACGATTATGAGAGGGGACGGTGCTGTTGAAAAGCGGAGAAAAACAGGAATGCGAATCGCCCTGTTTCCAAGGAAACAGGTCATTGATTCGAATGACAAGGCTGTCGTGAGGAACCAGCATGCTTTGGCCTTCTTCTTTCCCTGAAGTGCTCGAATTACTCAATGAATTCTTGCTGCTCAGTGGATACCGATCGTCTCGGTGTCAAGAAAGCGCCGCGCGGATCATCATACTCCATTGTTAAATGGTGGAAAAGTTTTTTCATAATGAATGATTATTCATTCATTATGGTTGTACCACCATCCAGGCTCTGTGTCAAGTCACATTTTACAGTTTCTTGATGAGAAAAAGTCGTTTATAAACTTCTTATAAGTTTGCTAAGATAATATAACTTACCAGGACGATATGAATTCCATTTCGCTCGTTCAGCATCCGGTCGAAGCCGGCCCGCCGGAAGGAGGTTGCAATGGGCGGCTCGGCCCCCTTTCGGATGCTGTATTGACATTTCCGGGAAATCCTTCTAAAATAGTCGTGTTTTTAATTCCTTATCGCCGCACACGAAAATCACCGCGATCGTTTACCGCCTGATTGACCCGGCCATCATCTGTGCCGTGGGGGCACCCCGGATCGTGCGATATTGCCGCATCCGGGCCGCACCTTCGACCAGGCTCAGGCCACCCTTACGAACTGGTTATCCGTTCCAACCCAACCCAATCCTTCTTGGAGAGGAGTATAGAATCATGATTAAACCTCATGGATCCGATACCCTGAATCCGTTGTTCGTGCAGGATGACAAGGCGCGCGCTGAATTGATCAAGGAGGCGGAAGGGCTGCCTTCCATCGTTGTGTGCTCTGCCGCCGCGGCCAACGCCGTCATGTTGGGGGGCGGGTATTTTAACCCGCTGACCGGCTACATGAACAGGGCCGACGCCCTGAGCGTAGCAGAAAAGATGGAAACAACGGGCGGCTTGTTCTTCCCGGTACCCATCCTCAATGTGGTGGAAGACGCCTCATCCATCACAGGTGCCAAACGCATCGCACTCCGAGACCCGAATGTGGACGGGAACCCTGTTCTGGCCGTCATGGACGTGGAAGCGATCGAGACCTTCACCGACGACGAAATGAAGATGATGACCCAGCAGATCTTCCGTACGGACGATATGGAACATCCCGGGGTGAAGGCCTTCAATTCGGTCGGGAAAACCGCCATTTCCGGACCGATCCAGGTACTCAATTTCTCCTATTTCGCAGAAGATTTCCCTGAAACCTTCCGCACAGCCTATCAGATTCGTGAAGAGATGGCGAAACTCGGCTGGGAAAAGGTGGTTGCCTTTCAGACGAGAAATCCGATGCACCTGGCCCACGAAGAACTCTGCCGCATGGCCTACAAGGCGGTCAAGGCCGATGGGATCCTCGTTCACATGCTCCTGGGGAAACTGAAAGAGGGTGACATCCCCGCCGACGTACGTGATGCGTGTATCCGGGTCATGGCCGAGAAATACTTCGAACCCAATACCGTCTTGATCACCGGGTACGGCTTCGATATGCTGTATGCGGGCCCGAAAGAGGCGGTGCTCCATGCCCTCTTCCGCCAGAACGCGGGCTGCACCCATCTGATCGTGGGCCGCGATCATGCCGGCGTAGGCGACTATTACGGTCCCTTCGACGCACAGAAGATCTTTGACGAGGAGGTTCCCAAGGGCGCCCTGCTGATCGAGATCTTCAAGGCCGACCACACCGCCTGGTCCAAAAAGTTGAACAAAGTCGTCATGATGCGCGATGTACCGGATCACACCAAGGATGACTTCATCCTCCTTTCGGGGACCAAGGTCCGCGCCATGCTCTCCGAGGGCATTGCCCCCCCCAAGGAATTCTCGCGGCCGGAAGTTGCTGAAATCCTTATCAACTACTACAGGGGGCTCAAAGAGAAGCCGAAAATCAAATTGCACAAGCACTCGGGCGGCTGATCGCCCGCCCGTTGCCAGGGTCGTTTTTTGCTTGAAACCGGCACGAAAAGGCCGGGGTCTCCCTCGGGGAACCCGGCCTTTTCGTGCATCAGCCCTTTGAGCGCTTCACCACCATTTCGAAGGGAGTCCCCTTTCATGCTCGGCGCCCATGTTTCCATCGCCGGCGGGTTGCACAACGCCCCTCACAACGGCAAGGCGGCCACCTGCGATGTGGTGCAGATCTTTACCCGATCCAGAACGCAGTGGACGGCGGGAAGGCTTCCCCCGCAAGACGTCGAGAAATTCCAGCAGGCACAGGAGGCAACGAAGGTGCGGGTGGTCTGCGCCCATGCCATCTACCTCATCAACCTCGCCTCCCCGGACAAGGCCCTTTTCAGAAAATCCTGGCGTGCCCTCCTCGACGAAATGAACAGATGCGACCTTCTGGGGATACCCCTGCTCGTTGCACACCCTGGCTCGCACGTCGGCTCAGGCGAGGGAAAGGGCCTGAAGAGGGTTGCCGAGGCCCTCAACCGGGCCCTCGACCGATCGCCTGATGGAAAGGTAACGATCTGTCTCGAGACGACCGCCGGCCAGGGAACCTCCCTGGGTCACCGCTTCGAGCATCTCGCGGAAATCCTGCATCGGGTGGAGCACCGGATCCGTGTCGACACCTGTCTGGACACATGCCACATCTTCGCCGCCGGATACCCGATCCAGACCCGCAAGGAGTACAGGGCGACCATGAAGGCCTTCGACGCCGTCCTCGGCCTCGGTGGCCTTCGTGTCATCCACATGAACGATTCCAGGAGGGACCTCGGCAGCCGTGTCGACCGGCACGAGCACATCGGCCGCGGCCGCATCGGCAAAGAGCCTTTCGGCTTTTTCCTCAATGACAGGAGGCTCGCTCGGGTCCCGAAAATCCTGGAAACACCGAAAAAGTCGCCACGAGACGATCGCATCAACCTGAAACGGCTCCGCTCCCTGGTCAAAAGGAAACAGGCGGCAAGCCCGGGTACGGCCTCTACCCGTCCGGGGGGTCGAAAAGGCCCGGAGCACGGATAGACGATCGCACACAGACCCGGTATGGTGGATGGAGTGGATGGAAGGGATGACAAAAGAATCAGGAGATGCCTGGATGCGGAGAGCAGGTCTTGTCGCCGGTCTCTGGGTGTTGCTGGCCTCCCCCTGCCTCGCAACGACCCTTCACTGGATGGACGTCCGCGAACTCACGAAGAATTCCCAATCGGTTGTGGTGGGCAGAGTGGTTTCCCAGAGGATCCTGACGGCAGGCCCCGGGGTCCCTCTGGCGCAGATCACCTTCGAGATTTCGAAGTCGCTCAAAGGGGACCTTCGGGGAACCGTCGTGGTCAACAACCCCGGGTTCCCCGGCGCGCCGGCCTTCGGTGAGGGCGATGAGCTGATCCTGTTCCTTTACACCCGCGACGGCACGCATGTGCTGACCGGCTTCCAGCAGGGAAGTTTCAAGATCGCAACCGATCCCGCGGGAAACAGGGTGCTTGCCCGGCCGATCCCTTCGCTTCAACGGAGCGCCGCCGGGTGCCGTTCCGTAGACAGGCTGATGGCCGAAATCCTGGCTGCAGCGCAATAAGGGCAGGCGATGGCCGCGTTTTCTCATGCTCGTAACGGTTCGCTCCTGATCGCGGTCCTGGCTTGCCTTCTCTTCCCGGGTCCGGCCCGTGCCGGTGGACGGTTGTACATGCTTTCGCCGCATGCCCTCTTCTGGCCTGACGCCTCGTTTCCGGTACCTTACAATACGAACCCGGCCTCTGCCGAGGGCTGTATCGAGGGACCTCATCCAGCGCAGCAATTCATCGATGCAACGGAAGCCGCCTTCCAGACATGGGAGTCGATCCCTACTTCCCGGATCACCTTTGTGCGGGGCCCGGATGTGGCCGATGTCCTGGACCTGGACCCGACGGATCGCGTCAATCTCATCGTCTTCCATGACTGGGCCTCCGTTCAAGGCGTCCCGATACCCCTGCCGCCGGGGGTCCTCGCGATTACGAACACGGCGTTTGACCTCGAAACCGGCGAGATGCAGGGAGCGGCCATTACCTTGAACCCGGATCCTTTCCCAGACCTGCCGAATCCGGACTGGTCCACATCGGGGGAACCGGGAAGCCTCGACGTGGAAGCGGTCATCCTGCACGAGGCAGGCCATTTCCAGGGCCTCGCGCATTCGAACGTGCGGAACGACACGGCGGGCGATCTATCCGGACCGCCTTCAAGCGCGGCGGTCATGTTCCCTTTTATCGGCTGGGATGTAATGGACGGGCGGACCCCGGATCCGGATGACATTGCCTGGCACGGGTTCATCTACCCGTCCCCTCTGTACGACACCGTCTTCGGATCGATCGAAGGCCACGTCCCTTTCGGTGCAATGATGATGAGTTGCTCCCCGCCGGCGGGGGCGAACGGCGCGCACGTGGTGGCGCGGGACATGAACGATCGGGTGGGTGGAGAGCCCCGCATGGTGGTCGGTGCCTACAGTTACCGGGCGGAGGGCCGCCTGGCCCCCTACCGGATTCCCGGGCTCCCGCCGGGGGAATACGGCGTCTGGATCGAGCCTCTGGACGGCTCACCGGTGGCCGCCCTCCAGATCAACACCCGGATTCAGTTCACCCCGGACACGAATTTCCCGGAGGACTGGTATTCCGGCGATGACGAGTCCGGGCAGGAACCGAACCCCTGCGACCCGGGCACCGCGGTCCCTGTAACGGTCACAGCCGGGGGCCAGGCAGCCGGAATTGACATCATCATCGAGGATCTCGTGCCCGGATGGTGCATGAATGCGGCGGACACCGCCCGGCCGGGGTGGAGGCAACGGCCGGCGACAGCCACAGTGGGTATTCTGCTACTTCCCTTCGCTTTCCTGTATCTAATCAGAGAGATTGTAAAAACAAGGAAGTGACACCCCTGATTCCCCTGTCGTTCCGCCCGAAAAATGAATCGCAAGCGAGGAGGAGACCCGAATATGGCCCTGTGGAAGCGTATCGCCCGAACAACGGATATGAGACAGACGGTTTGCCTGCTCTTCTGCCTTATCCTTGTACTGGCTTCAGTCCCCGCCAGGGCGGGTCGCCCCATACCGTTCACCCCCCTGACCGTCCCACCGCTGACAAAGAACGAGGCCCCTTCCAGGGCGACAAAGTCCTACCCCGGCGCCCCCGTCGTAAACTCGATCACGCCGGACTATGGCCCCCGCCACGGATGGACCCTGATCGAACTCAGGGGGAAGAATTTCAAGAAGGGATTGAAGGTCCTGGTCGGCGGCAAGAAGGCCTTCGGCGTCAAGGTTCTTTCCAGCACCCGCCTTCGAGCCAGAACGCCTGAGACCACCTTCATCGGGAGTGCGGATGTCATCGTACGGAACCCGAATGGGAAGGCGGGGGGGATCCTGAACGGCTTCTTGTATGAAGGGGCGATCTTTGAAGCCCCGGGGTACAATGTGCCGCCGGACTGGAACTGGGCTACATGCATCCGCCTCGTCGATATGAACAAAGACGGGAAGAGGGACTTCCTGATCGCCAAGCCCTGGTCTCCCCTCGACAGCGAAGGGCTCGGCAACCTGGTGATCTATCTCCAGGGCCCGGACCGCGACGGAGACGGCGTGCCCAATTTCGAGCCCGTCCGGAGAAGCAAGGCGCTGAACGACACGAAAAACCATTACACCAGCCTGGAGGCCGCCGATCTCGACAAGGACGGCGACATGGACTTCGTCGCTACAGGGCGCGTCGAATGGTATCTGTACGCGAGGCGAAACCAGGTCAACCGGGTCTTTCTGAACGACGGCAAATGCAACTTCACGGTGAAGGATCTCCCCGGCAACACGGCGAGCAAGGGGGTGGACATCGGCGACGTCAACCGGGATGGAAATCTCGATCTCGTGATCGCCAACCTGGGCGGCCAGAGTCAATTGCTCTTCGGCGACGGAAAAGGGAATTTCCGCGATGTCACAGCCACCCATATGCCGAAGGCATCCCTCTGGACGACCCATGTCCACCTCGTGGACGTCGATGGCGACGGAGACCTGGACGCCGTCCTGGCGAACGCCGCCCCGCCCAAGACAAAGGCGGGGCAACCAAACCGTCTTTACATCAACAACGGAAAGGGACGTTTCACCGACAAGACGGCCGCTATGCAGTTCCCATCCGGCGCTCAATGGACCTATCGGGTCGCCTCGGCGGATATCGACAGGGACGGCGATATGGATCTCGTCTTCGGCAACAAGGGCGCAAGCCAGATCCTGGTCAATAACGGCAAAGGGCGCTTTCAGGTCCGGCCGGTACCTGCATACCGGATCAAAGATCGCATGGGCGGAGCGGTCAAGGACGTCTCCCGATCGAGAAATCTCGACGTCCATTTCACGGATGTCACCGGGGACGGATACCCGGACCTCGCCGTCTGTTCCACTGCCTGTTCCGTCATGATCTACATCAACGTACCCGGCAAAGGCGGGCAGAGGGCCTTCCGGGCGAAACCCGATATATTCAAAGCGAAGCCCATGGGCCACGGTGCGGAAAGTATTGATCTCGCGGATATCAACGGAGACCGAAAACCGGACCTGACCATCGCAAGCGGTCACGAGCAGACGCCGCTCTGGCTGAATCAGTGGCCCAAGCACTTCCGGTTCGCCACGTGCAACGTCAAACGAAACCTGCCGTACACGGACTGGGTTTCATGGAGCTGCAGCGGCGGAGACTTGAACGGCGACGGGAAACCGGACATCGCCATGGGACAGCACTTCGAAAGAGACGTCCTGCTCTTCCTGCAAGGAAGCAAAGGTTGGACCCGGAAGAGCGTGTACGCCCCTTCCGTTCTGATCCCGGGAAAAACCGTTGTGGACGATGTCGCGCTCGTGGATGTGGACGGCGACCGGGACCGGGACATGATCCTCGGCATCACGGGCAAGCCGAGCGTTCTCCTCCTGAATGACGGGAAGGCGAATTTCACACTTGCGAAAGGGAAAAGGGCCTTGCCCCCCACGCCCATGGGAACCGGTGAAATCCTCCCCGTGGATGTGGATCGGGACGGCGACATGGATCTTGTGATGTGCAACTGGCAGAGGGGACTGTTCGCCGCGGGGCGACAGAAAAACTCTCTGTTCATCAACACGGGAAAAGGCGTGTTCGTGGACAAGTCGAAACAATACCTTCCGCAGGTCAAATCCACCGCAAGAGGAGGCGACGTAGGGGACGTAAACGGGGACGGATATCCCGATATCGTCCTCGCCTGCGCGACATCGACCCTGCTGGGCGGGGCCATGGGCAACCAGCTCTACCTGAACAAGGGCAAGGAGGCTCCGGGAAGGTTCGTAAATGCCTCTCGCCTTCTCCCGGCCAGGAAGACCAAATCAAAGGATGCGGCCTTTCTGGATGCGGACGGAGACGGCCGCCTGGACATCGTTTTCGTAAACGAGGTGGACTTGAGAGGCAGGGGAGGAGAAGATCGTCTGCTTCACCAGAAACCGGACGGGACCTTCGAGGATTGGAGCGGCAGGATGCCGAAGATCAACCGGCTGACCTGGGATGTAAGGGTACTCGATTTCAATCGCGACGGCGCGCCGGATATCTACACGACCCGATCTTACTGGAATTACAGCCTCGGATTCGGGCCGAAGGCGGAAATGGGCCGACTCCTCCTGATGGCGAACGACGGGACCGGCCGCTTCGCGTATCCGACGGTTCGGCAGTTCGAATATATCGACAAGGAATACGACTCCTGGACGGGATCCTGCGTGTATGACCTGAACCAGGACGGATACGACGAGGTCGTGGAGTGCGTCGACGGCCAGGCACGTTTTTTCCAGACCTTCCTGAGGACAAAGGCGGTGGCCCACCCGCCCTACGCCGAGATCTCCGTCGGAAAGGCGATCCGGTTCGATGCCTCCTCGACACATTTCCCGTGGGGCCTGAAGGCGAAGTCAACCATATGGCGGTTCGGGGACGGGAAGAAGGGATCCGGGCAGAAGGTCTCCCATACCTATGCCCGGAGGGGAACGTACACCGTCAAGCTGACCGTGACCGACAACGCAGGCAGGAAGGACACGGACCAGGTCACCGTAATCGTCAAGTGAGGCGACGGGACAGGCCGAGCAACGGGAGACCGGCCCGCGTCAAGGACGTCTTCTCTTACGGCCGAATCCGTGCTACCCTTGCTGCTCATGTCTACGACGCAGAACGTCTTCTTTCGCAAAAGGGTCGTCGCCGGGGTGGAGCACCGGCGGGATCCCCTGTTCGGCTCCTGGACGCGTATCAACCCGGACCGCGCACGACGTCCCAAGCACACCGGCGGGGCCGCCCGCGGGGCCGACCTCCAGGCCTTGATCCAAAGTTCCCGGGAGACCTGTCCCTTCTGCCCGGAAAGGCGCGATACCGAAACGCCGGTGTTCCCCCCTGACCTGTGCGGGTCGGCCAGGCTCACGAAAGGCGAACTCGTCCTCTTTCCGAACAAGAACCCTTTCGGGGAATACCATGCCGTGGGCATCCTCGCCGATTCCCACTACATCCCGATGGAGGCATACAGCGAGCGTACCCTAGAAGACAGCCTGCTGTTGACCCAGGCATACTTTCGCGCCGTCCATCGCAAAGACGCCGCCGCCCGCTTTCCCGTATATGTCTGGAACTTCCTTCCCCCATCCGCGGGCAGCATCGTCCATCCCCACATTCAGCTCCTTCTCGAAAGCCGGCCCGCGCCCATCATCGAGACATTGACACGGGCATGCCTTCGGTGGGAGGAGGGACAGGGCGAGGCGTTCTGGGACGCCTTGTTGCGGGAAGAGGTGCGCGAAGGGAAAAGGGTGATCCTGGCGCAGGAGGATGTAGCCGTCCTGGCCTCTTTCGCCCCGCGGGGCTTCCGGGAAATCCTCGTTTTTCTGCCCGGTTCCGGCTCCCTGGCCGACCTCGAGGCGGGGGAGATCCGGACATTCTCATGGGCCCTGGCACGACTCCTCAAGGCCTATCATGCCATGGGCGTGGGCAGCTTCAACCTCGTCACCTATTCCCCTCCCATGGGGGCCGCCCCCCCTCCTTTTCCCTTCCATGTAAAGCTCATCTCCCGTCCTTACCCGAAGGGGATCTACACGAACGACACCGGTTTCTTCGAGAGGATGTATGACCTGTGGATCATCGACACCCTGCCGGAAGAGGTCGCCCGCCTGGCGCGTCCTTTCTTCCGGGATGGTTGACTCCTCGTCCCGGGAACAATCCCATATGCCGGAATTTCCTTGTCAGGCGGGCGACCTCTTCTTTCCATGCACCCTTCGGCCGAAGGGGCTCACTTCAAGCGGCCCGGCTTCAAGGGCCTTGCCTGCAGACGCCCGAATCAAGATGGACGCCGGGCCCGCCCGTCGTGCCGGCGTTCACGCACGCGCCCCGGCAATCGGCACGGGCGCAACCTTCCGTGCCTCACGGAGACGCGCGTATCGCCACATGTGGGCCAGCACACGCACCCCCATGTCCGGAAACAGGTAGAAGGGGATCCTGTTTCCTTCGATCAATCCCTTGCAGGACTCCACGTCATCCTTCCTGCCGAGGAGCGAAAAAAAGACCGGCTTCGTTCGTTTCTGCCGGACCAGCTCGGCCACGGCCCTGTATGGTTCGTTCCCCTCGACCGCAAAGGAGATGAAGAAGACGGCGTGAACGCCGTCGTCCTCCAGCAGGGCCCTCACGGTCTCCAAGGAGATCTTTTCGAAGCCGTGGACCATCATGTCCGGAAAGATGTCGATCGGGTTTTGCGCCTTGGCCGGGCTGGCAATCACCTCGGCAAGCTTCTTCCGCGTAGGCTCGGCAAACCGTGCAATGCGAAGCCCATGCTGCATGGCCGTGTCGATACTCATGATCGCCTGTGCACCGCTGTAAGTAATCAGCGCAACGCGCTCCCCTCTGGGCAAGGGCATCCATTGAAAGCCCTTCAGCGTCGCGACGAGTTCGTCGATCCCGCTCATGCGCAGCACGCCGGCCTGCCGCAAGGCCCCTTCCAGGACAGAATCATTCACTGCGAGGCTCGCAGTATGGGAGGCGACAGCCTTGGCCCCTTCTTCGCTCCGCCCCCCCTTCAGCAGCAGTACCGGCTTTCGCCTCACCGTCTCGCGGGCCTCTTTCAGGAAGCGACGCCCGTCCCGGATATCCTCCAGATACATCCCCACGATCCGCGTCTGCTCGTCCTCCCGCAGATAGGCAAGGGCGTCGGATTCATCCACGTCCACCTTGTTCCCAAGCCCCATCCCTTTGGAAAGATGGAGTCCGTCGAGGGAACTCAGGTAGCGCAGCAGGGCCCCGACGAAGATCCCGGACTGAGCCACGAACCCGACCGATCCGGGGGTGAGCATACGGGCGTCGGAGAAGTATGAGGTGGTCAGCCCCGTCTCCGTGTTCACGATCCCCAAGGTGTTCGGCCCGAACCCTCGAATCCCCGTAGATCGCAAGGCTGCACGGAGATCCTCCTGGTATCGTCTACCCTCTTCCCCCGCCTCCGCGAAGCCCTCCGAACCGATGACAACCCCCTTGACCCCCTTCTTCGCACATGCCAGAACCGCATCGGCGACGAATCCGGGGGGAATCAGCAAGAGGGCAAGATCCACCCGGAAGGGGACCTCTTCAATGCTCTTATACAACGGTTGTCCATAAACCTCCCCCCCTCGGGGATTCACTCCGGCCACCTGTCCCTTGAACCCCACATCCTGGAGCACCTTGAGAATCAAGGCCCCCGGCTTGTAGATATCACGGGACGCGCCGATCACCGCAAGGCTCTCGGATGCAAGCACCTCTCCCACGGAATACACTTGTGAAGATCCTTTCATTTTCCATCGAATATAGATTTTTCTCGATAAAAACGCCAGCTCCGCTTGTTGTGTATTCTTGATATGGTGCTATAGTTTTCGTATCCACTCTGTCAACAACAACGGCCGGCCGAATCCAATTCCAACGCAAAAGGAGAGTTGCCATGGGGCTGAGGGAGCTGAACGTAGACCTCACCAAAGACCACGTCGCACTCTGGGATGCGACCAAGAAGTTCGTCCAAGAGGTGTGGAGACCCGCCGCCATCGAACTGGACAAGCTCCCGAACCCGGAGGACGTAATCCGCGAGGATTCGCCCCTGTGGGACGTGCTGCGGCAGAGCTTCGAACTCGGCTACCACAGCATGTTCTTCCCGGAGGAATTCGGGGGCATGGATCTGGATCCCTTGAGTGTGGCCCTGGTCGCCGAATTGCAGGGTTGGGCCGCGCCGGACCTGGCCGTGAGCTTGGGCGTGTGCACCACGCCCTTCCTGTGGAACCTGCTCTCGCCCCACGAGGAGATGCACGAGCTGACGAGGAAGTTCTGCGCCGACACCAAGGCGGAGATGACCGGCTGCTGGGCCATCACCGAACCGGACCACGGCTCGGACTGGATCCTCTTCGACAGGGACGGTCCCCTTGACCCGAACGTGGCCCCCCAGGTACGGGCCGTCCTGGACGGGGACCATTACGTGATCAACGGTACAAAGGCGGCGTGGGTGAGCAACGGCACGATCGCGAAATACGCGGCCCTTTTCCTGTCCCTGGATCCCTCCCTGGGGATGGAGGGGGGCGGGGTCGCCTGTGTTCCTCTGGACCTTCCGGGGATCAGCCGCGGCAAGCCCCTGAACAAGATCGGGCAGAGGGCCCTGAACCAGGGGGAGATCTACTTCGACAATGTTCGGATCCCGAAGAACATGATGATCGCGGCGGATCCGGTCACGTTCAAGCTTCTCGCCAACAGCCAGCTGGGCCTGGCGAACGGCTTCATGGGCCTCATCTTCACGGGCTGCGCCCAGGCCGCCCTGGAAGAGGCCCTCGAATACGCCCAGAGCCGGACGCAGGGGGGAACGGCGATCTACGATCATCAGAACGTGAAGCTCAAGATCTTCGACATGTTCGCATCCGTGGAAGCGGCCCGTTCCCTGGCCAGAAGGGTCGGGGTGTACAACACGGTCCAGGCGAACAACATGCAGCCCGTGGCCGTCCACTACGCCATGGCATCCAAGATCATGGCTACCGAGACCGCCTTCAACGTGGCCAACCAGGCCGTACAGATCTTCGGCGGCTCCGGGCTTTCCAAGGAATATTTCATCGAGAAGGTCTTCCGGGACGCCCGGGCGGCCCTGATCGAGGACGGCACGAACGATGTACTGGCCCTGGACGGGGCGGACAGGATCCGACGAGGCCGGACGCAGTGGGTCGTCCAGGAGGGATTGGCCCAGCCGGGCGCCCCGGCGGGCACCGAGGCCGGGATGACCTGGGAGGACATCGAGCCGATCATGCGCCCCGCACCCGGGACGGTGCACATGGGCAAGATGAAGGTGGACCCGGAGAAGTGCACCCATTGCGGGCTGTGCATCATCAACTGTCCCTTCCGCGCCTGGGAGACGGGCGAGAACGATGTGCCGAGGCTGAAGGAAGTCTACGAGTGTTTCAGCTGCTACAACTGCATGGTCGCCTGCCCGGTGGGCGCCATTTCGATCGTGGAGCCCTACCACGTGGACTCGGGCTATTACAAGACCGAGCCGCACCCGCTGCCCGCGAGGATGCCTTACGAACCGAAAGACGCCGACGGGAACCCGGATCAGTGGAACCAGGTCGAGAAGCTCATTTACGAACGCAGGAGCGTGAGGAACTTCAAACCGGACCCGGTCCCCGAGACCCTGATCCGCCGGGTGCTCGAAGCGGGGCGCTTCGCGCCGAGCGGCGGGAACTGCCAGCCCTGGCAGTTCATCGTGGTCACCGACAAGGGGATGATCGAGGAAATGAACGAGGCCTGTTACGGCGTCCTGAGCATGCTCTACACGAGCTATATGAACGACCAGATGGTCAAGAGCCTCGTGCCGGTCTATGCGCAGGATCCGAAGCCGGGCTTCTTCGATCCCCGGGTGATCGTCGGCGGCATGGGGAGCATTACGAAGAAAAACGTCCCCACCTTCCTGGACGCCCCGGTGGTGATCCTTGTGGCCTGTGACCAGCGAGCCATCGGCGGGCCGGAGATCGCGGCGGGCATCGCGGGCGAGAACATGAACCTGGCCGCCCTTTCCCTGGGGCTCGGGTTCTGCTGGATCGGGTTCAGCCAGGTCATCGAAATGGTTCCTCACGTGAAGGAGAAGCTCGGGATCAAGGACCCCTGGAAGATCACTACGGCCATGGTCCTCGGGTATCCGAAATTCAGGCAGCATGGGATCGTCCCTCGCGAGTTCCGCCCCGTCACCTGGTTCCGGGAGGGCGCAGGCGGGCCGGAGATCGAGGAATAG
>WFRX01000031.1 GCA_015486285.1 bacterium | reverse complement strand
GAGTACGGGCTCCTAAGAGGCTGCCCCAAAAGTCCCATCTGCGGCGTTCGGCTGCATCCCTCGTCATTCAACGTACAGAAAGTACGCTTCATTCCTCGGGATTTTGCCTGCCTTGCATCTGGAACTTTTTGAACAGCCTCCAAGAGCCACTTTTTCAACGGGCTCCTAAGGTCCTTTGCCCAGGAGCATGATTGCCTCGAAAAAAATCCGGAGAGACAGGTAGGCCGATCCGATCCCGCACAACAACCCGAAGATGCCCCACCAGTTCACCTGGCGGCGGCCGCGGTTTCTTCCCTCGAGTTCCTGTCCTCTGCTTGCCGGGTGGCTTTGGTCCATCTCGGAGCCTTCCCGCAGCCCATTTCTTCAGGGTTGTCGATTGCGCTGTTCCTCCACTCCCCCAACAATAAAACGTTAACAGGTGAACGGAAAGGTGTCAAAATATTTCGGCTGGAAGGCGGCGATGATTCGAAAGGGTTTTCCAGAACGCACGTTTGTTTTTCAGAACAGATGAGGTAATCTGAGTAAGACAAGCCTCTGTCACAGCGGTGGATTCGGCGATTACAGCGGTTCATGGAAACAGGAGCGAGAGGGCCGGAAGGGCGTCATGGAAGAACGGAACGCCTCTGAAGGAATAGGGCGGGGATTCCGAAAGGCGATTCTTGTCAATGAGCATTTTGTCGTCTATGGGGTTCCCGCGATCGCCGTACCGATTTTTTCGCCTGTCGAGGTCACGGCTGTGGTTCGACAGGGCGCGGGTCTCCAGGTTTCCGTCCCGGCCCGGTCGGGCGGGGACGGCCGGGCAGAGGAAGACCGGGATCGCCTCGAGGCTGTCCGCCGTATCGTCAGGACAATCGGACTGTCGGAGCGGGAGAGAATGATCCGGATCCGGTGTGTGGACGACTTGCCGGGCTGGAGTGGTCTGGGATCCAGCGCCGGCTTTTGTGTCGCCCTCGTCCGGGCCTTGTTTATGGCCCTGAACCGCCCCTGCACGGATGAGGAGGTCAACCGGATCGCCTATGAAGGGGAGAAGGTATTCGCCGCGAATCCTTCCGGAATCGACAACACGGTGGCAACCTACGGATCGCCTCTCTGGTTCGAGCGGGGAGGGAGCCCGGCCTGGGAGTGGGTCCGACCCGGCCTCCCCCTCTGGCTTGTGATCGGCAATTCACGCATGCCTTGCCGGACCCGTGACGAGGTGGCCAAGGTTGCGCGGTTCCGGAGGGCCCGCCCCGATCTGTTCGCAGGCTTGCTTCGGGATGCGGCCGCCCTGGGCAGGGACGCGCGCAGGGCGCTTGAGGAAGGTGACGCTGCGGGGCTGGGTTCGCTGATGAATCAGGGGCACAGCATGCTCAAGCGGCTGGGAGTGTCCAACGAAAGGCTTGACGAGATGGTTGCTGCCTGCCGTCTGCACGGGGCCCTCGGAGCAAAGCTCACAGGGGGGGGCGGCGGAGGATGCATGCTTGCACTCGCCGCCGACGCATCCTCGGGCGCGGCGGTCGTCAGCGGCTTGAAAAGGCTCGGGCACCCGGCTATCTGCGTCCATCTACCCCTCTCCGGAGGCCGTCTTCGAGCGCGCGACACCTCATGAATCCCTTTGTGAGCGGGGAGGGCCGTGGTGCTGCAGACGGTGCGGCTGGAGGGAGTGGGGGACTTCGAGGTTGCAGTCCTCCATGAGGTCCTCGTTCCCGAGAACCCGCGCCGGATCGCCTTCCGCCACGAGCCGGCCCTGGTTGAGTACGAGGATGCGGGTACAGAGATCCAGGACCATTTCCAGGTCGTGGCTGGCCAGAACGCGGGCATTGTCGAGATCGGCGAGTTGACGGATGAGGTTCCTCCGCGATTTGGGGTCGAGGTTTGTGGAAGGTTCGTCCAGGAGGAGGATCCCGGGCTCCATGACGAGTACACCGGCCAGGGACGCGAGCCTCTTCTGTCCTCCGGAAAGATGCCCGGGGAATTTCTGCTCCAGCCCGCTCAAACCGCGCTCCGCCAGGCCTCGGCGGACGGCCCGGTCCAGCTCTTCCGGACTCATGCCCTTGTTCAGCAGCCCAAAGGCGACGTCTTCATAGAGCGTCGGCATGAAGAGCTGGTCGTCCGCATTCTGGAAGATCATTCCCACTTCCCCCCGGATCCGTCGGAGGTTCTTCTTCGACACCTGGAGGCCGTTGACGGAGATCGCGCCCTTCTCGAGCCGGAGGAATCCGATGATGGCCATCATGAGCGTTGTCTTGCCCGCACCGGATGGGCCCACGAGGGCGACCGCCTCGCCCGGCGCGACGGAAAACGAGACGTCTTCGATCGCGCAGGTGCCGTCCGGGTACCTGTACGTGGCGTTTCGGATGTCCAGTGCCGGCGTACTCATAGGTTCAACACCCACTCGCCGACCCGATCCGCGATCGGGTGCACTCTGAGCGTGGTACAGGCGGCGGCGACAAGGGCCAGGAACAGGGTATCCGCGAGGTGCCAGTGAAGCCGGTTCGGGCTTCGTATTTCTCCTGCGAATCCCCGGGCCAGCATGGCGTGCCAGACGGCTTCGCTCCGATCCACGGTTCTGAGGAGCAGGGAGGAGAGCATGCCGGCCGCATCGCGGAGTGAAATCTTGCGGGTGCCCGCTCGCAACGCCCGCGCACGCCGCATCCGGCCCGCCTCGTCCATCAGGACGAAAAGATATCGATACAACAGGAGCAGCTGAACGACCAGGGCCTTCGGAAAACGAAGGCCGCCCAGGGCCTCCGCGATCATGGGAAGGCGGGTCGTAGCGATCAGGACGATGCCCGCCATCACGCACAGGAGACCCCGTAGTAGGATGGAGGTGAAGCTCACCCAGCCTCCCGAGATCTGCAGGCCGGCGACTTGGATCATGGCCGCCCGATCGAGGAGAGGATTGAAGATGCCCACCAGAAGGATGAACGGAAGGGTGACGGCGAAACGCCGGAGGATCAGTCCAAGGGGCACGGATCCGAGGGCGGCTGTGACCACGGGAAAGAAGAGGAAGGGCAGGAGGGGCGCTACCGCGTATTTGTCGAAGCTCACGACAGTGAGAATGAATACAAGGGTCGCCAGCACCTTGGCCCTCGGGTCGAGGCGGTGGATGAGGCTGTCCCCGTAAGCATGGCGATCCAGACGGTTCGCGTCGATCCGGCTCACTCGGGAGGTCCTTCCTGCATCCGCTCTCTCTTGTTCCGGAGCCTGACGAGGACGAAGGCCGTCAGGCAGACGAAGGCGAGCACGACCAGAGACCCGATGATCCCGGACAGGCTCCTGCCGGGAGATACGCGAGGCCACGCCGCTTCCCCTGTCCGGCGTTTCGCCGGGCCTTCGGGACGGTGGGCTTCGGGCGCCGCCGGGCCGATTTCGTAATCGGGAAAAGGCGCTGTTTTCTCCTGAATGTGTGCAAGCCTCCCATGTATGCCGTCGGGCGCCGCCGGGAGTTCTTCGGATCCCGCGATCTTTCGGATGCTCCATTCGAGTCCGTCCGGGAGAGAGGACGCAAACCAGGCAACGACTCCTCCGACGAGCAGGGCCGCAACGAGAACGGTTGTCAGGAGAGGCTTGTAGGAAGCCCTGCTCTGCTCAAAGGCCTGGCCGATGCCCAGGCTCGCCTTCACGACCTCCGGTCGAATCCGATAGACGAAATTTACGACACCCAGGGTAAGGAATCCTTCAATCACGGCGATCGGAAAGTGGATGCCGACCATGAGGAGCGAGAATTTTGCGAGAGGAAGTTCGCTCTTTCCGGAGAGAACCGTTTCGACGGCAACGCTGAACGCCCCCATTTCGAGAGCGATCAGAATGCCGACCATGGCGGCAACGCTCAACCGCGCATAGGTCGGATTCCTGCCGACGATCGCCCGGTAAATCCACCAGCCGACGAAGCACGGGTAGAATCCCATGTTCCAGATATTCGTCCCGAGTGCCAGGATGCCCCCGTCCGCGAAGAGAAGGGCCTGTACGATCAGCACAGAGGCCATGGTAATGAGCGCCTCGTAGGGGCCCAGGAGCATGGCCAGGAGCATGCCGCCTCCGATGTGCCCCGACGACCCGGTTCCGGGAATGGTGAAATTGATCATCTGGGCGGCAAACACAAAGGCGCCGAGGACTCCCATCAAGGGAATCTTGCGATCGTCCGCTTCTTCCTTGATACGTTTCGCGCTGTATGCGAGCGCCGTGCCGCTGGCGGCTACAAACCCCACCCCCACCGTCGGCGACAGCAGTGCGTCGGCCATGTGCATGGTATCGCTCCCCGACCGTTCCGGTCTCCTTCTCCAGGGAAAGATGCCGGAATTCGTAGGCTGAAGACGAAAAATTATCGTAACACAAACGGGAACCAAGCCGCAAGATCGTGCTACCGTCGTTTCGTTTATGGCATCAGGCCCGGCTCACTCCTTTATGGGCAGATTCGATCTTGTAGGGCCAAGGGGGATCTATGTTTCCATTTTGGGACTCAAGTGGTTCGGTGCTGTCCAGGGTTCCCTCGGAGATTTGCGCCGGGCGACTTCGGGGGAGGGAGAGACGGAGCCCAAGCAAATCGGAGAGGGAACCCTGGACAGCACCGGCCTGCGGATATGCCGTGAACCATAACGATCTTTCCAAGACACGCCGCCAGCCAGCGAGGCGGGCACGGGCATGCACACGGATCAACCGCATTCGACACCGGTGCCGACGGCTTCTCCCAGAAGCGCCCGCCGCACGTTTCCCCGGGTCGTTGCGTCGAAAATCCTGCCTCTCGCGCCGGCGGTCCGCATCTCTTCCAGCTTTTTTCGCATCCCTCCCGTCACGTCCGTTACGGAAGAGCCGGTGACGCCCGTGGGCAGGCCGCTGGAGCCGCCGAGATCCACCGTAGCCAGGAAGCGCGCCCGGTGGTCTCGCGAAGGGTCGGCCGTGTAGATGCCTTTCACGTCTGTGCCGTGAAGAATCCTTGTTCCGCCGAGTCGGCGGTAGAGGAACCCGGCGATCTGGTCTCCGGAAAGGATGGAGCACCCTTGGACGCGGTCGTAGGCAGGAACGCCGTTCAAGACCGGCACGGCCCCGATACGGACAAGGCCCTCCAGGGCCTCTGTGTTCAGCGAGACGAGGCTTCCCGCCTCCATGACGGCGCTGGCCGACGGCTGGCAGAGAAAGGCGGGGACCCCGAAACGGAGGAGGTGGCGGACGACGTGCGTACTGAGTTCACTCTGGAGCCTCTGGGTCTCCCCCATGGCGATACGCTGTGATTCGTTTCGCACGCCCAGGTCGATCCCCGTCCTTCGCACGATCGGATGACCGAAGGAGCCGGCCCCGTGGATCATGATCAGGCGGAATTTCCCGGGGTCCCAGCCCTCCCGGATCTCCCTGGCAATCCGGGCGAGGCCCTTGCCCCGGATCCTCGGTTTCTCATCCTTTCGGTCCGTGATTACGGACCCGCCGATCTTGAGAATGGTCAGGGGCGTTTGTGATGACATGATCGGTGCCTAATCATCCTTGCCCGTAGGCTGGCTCCGTTTGTCGATCAGATCGGCGAGCAGGCCGAGCATGCCGATCTGGATCCCGGCGAGGAAAAGAAAGAGCGTCGAGTCCGTCATGTTCTGGATCAGCAGGATGTCGATCAGGACCATTTTCAGAAGACTCAGACCTACCATCGCAAGGCTCAGGGGCATAAAGACCTTCAGGGGATCGAAATAGAGGGCGGTCCGGACGATCAGGGAGAAGAAGTTCACCGTGTCGTGTATCGGGCGGATCTTGGACTTGCCCTTTCTTGTCTTGTACCCGGACCGGACGTACTTGACCGAGTATCCGTTCGTGAGCATGGCCATGGTCAGAGTGGATGTAAAAGAGAAGCTGGAAGGAAGAATATTGAAAAACTTCTTGGCCACCACCTTATCGAAGACACGAAAGCCGGAGTTCAGGTCCGGGATGCGTGTTTCGGTCAGGTAATTGGCGAGCTTGTTCAGGATCCACTTGGCCGGTCTCCGGATGAGGGGTATCTTCGCGTCTTTTCCCGTCCGGGCGCCGACGACCATGTCATGGGTTTCCATGTGTTCGATCAATTTCGGCAGGTCCTGCTCTTCATAAGTCCCGTCTGCGTCCAGAATGGCGACGTGGCGGTATTGGGAGGCCCGAATCCCTGTCTTGAGGGCGGCGCCGTACCCCCGATTGAACTCATGCTGCAGCACCTTGACGGGTTTGCCCCGCAAGGCCTCCATGGTTCGGTCCTCCGAGCCGTCGTCAACCACGATGATCTCATAAGGGAGTTTC
Organism: bacterium; assembly: GCA_015486285.1. GTDB lineage: Bacteria > Desulfobacterota > DSWW01 > DSWW01 > DSWW01 > S015-6. The sequence goes on along the minus strand of WFRX01000031.1, from coordinate 31,188 downwards.
GATTTTTGCAGCGGTTCCAGAAGACGGTCGACCACCCCCTGGATTCCCTTTTCCTCGTTGTAGGCGGGGATGACAACCGACAGTCCCCTGGTTGATTTCTGTTCCAAGCCTGTTCCGCTCCTTTCCTATTCTTCTTCGAAGACCTCGGCGGTGAAAACAAGAAACTTCGCATCCGGATCCCTCCACGCATCTTCGGAGAGCCCCGCCTTCAAGGAGAGATGCCGGAGCGTTTCAGGCAAGTCCCAGCCCTGCTCCGGGGCCACCTGAGGCAGGAATACCGCCTGGTGCAATCCCTTTTTCAGGATGATGCCGTCCCTGCCGAGGTGGATGCCCCGGTATGAGGAGACAGGGACGGGTGGTGTGAGCGCGGATATTTCGATTTCGATCGCGGAAAGTTCGTCGGGGCGCACAGGCGGGAAACGGGAATCGCGGGTCGCCGCGTTGATCGCGTTCTCCTGGACCGTCTCGAAGAGGGGCTCGATGGGCTGGATGTATCCGATACAGCCCCGCAGCCTCCCGTGGGCCTTCAGGGTGACAAAGGCGCCTCGATGTCGCCGGAGGGCCGGTGTGATCTTGTAGGCCCCTCCCAGCGGATCCGGCCTCTTTCGCTCCCTGACGTACTCCTCGATCGTATCCCGCGCAAGACGCAAGAGGGTGGATCGCTCCGCGGCACTGAGGGTATCGGCGCTCACGTCCTTATCCGCGGGCGGTTTTTTCCCCTTTTTCATGGATATTCCCCCTGTCGGCTTCGTTCCGTTCTCGCCGGGTGCCCGTCCCCACAGGGCGTTCCGGACGAAGGCCAGGGCGTAATAGCTTACGCAGTTTTCGTAATCCCCTGTCAATTGCCCCGAAGTCGCGTAAAAGAGCTGCCTGGACCGGGTCCCCTCGGGGAGGAGATCGAGCAGAAGGGTGATCGGGTTGCGACCGCAAATGGTGATGCCGGTTTTCTCGCGATACGCGACAAAACCCCGCTCGTCGAGTCTGAGGATCCGGTCGCAGGCTCCCTGATCCAGACGCCGGATCTGCTCCGCGACTCCCGTTTCGTTCGGGAAAGGAATGTATCCGAACCTTGGCCCATAATGCGTGAAATCGGAACTCACTACAAGGACGGTTTCATTATCGAGGAGCTTCCCGATGCAGCGGGCCAGGACCGGGACGTCCTCTTTCTCCAGACGGCCTACAAGGAGAGGAAGAATGCTGGGTGTCGATTCCGGAAAAATGACCTGGAGGAAAGGCACCTGGATATCGAGCGAGTGCTCTTTGCCGTGCGCCTCCGGGTAGAAGCCCACGAGGGGACAGGCCTTCACGAGTTTCCTGCCGGCCGGGTCGACGGGGACGCGGCCCAGGGGGGTTTCGTAGGCATCGAAGTCGCCGAACGAGATCCCCCGGAAGGCGGCGTAGTGGCTCGGGCCGATGATCAGGATGCGTTTCGGCCTCCGTTGCCGGATCCACCTGTAGGCATGAGCCGCCGTGAATCCGGAGTAGGCGTATCCGGCATGTGGGACCACGACGGCGATCAGTCGACTCGCCTCCGCCGGATCGGGAGACGGTGCCTTGTCCAGGAACCCTTCCAGGAGCCGGCGCAACGCCTCCGGGTCCGCGGGATACCAGGAGCCGGCAATGGGGGAATGATGCACGCCTCCCTGCGCCCGGCCGGCGGACAGCCCTTGCCCACGCTCTCCTTTGCCTCCGCCGCCCTGCTCGGCGCCGTTCCCCGCCGTACAGCAGCTCAAGAAGAGCAGCAGGGTGAACAGGATGGTGTTTCCTCCGTTTCTGTTCATCACGGTTCCTTCGAAGGCATTCAGGAAAAGCGCCCGGGACGAGCGTCTTCATGCGACTGCGTTGCTGTTACGCGGCCCTCAATGTCGGAAGACCCGCCAGAAACAGGATAACATACGTAAGACATCCCTCGCACGGAAAATTTGTCAAAGTCCTTCTTGCAGAAAGAGCTCCGTATTCTTCGACACCCATTCATAGAGCCTTTTCACGCCTTTTGCCGGGGCGATACGAGGTTCCCAACCGAATTCCTGTTTCGCCTTTTCCACATTGCATACGAAAACCGGTTGGTCTCCGGGGCGCCAGTCGTCGTATGCGTACCGCAGCTTGCGGCCTGTCAGCCCCTCGAGGGCGGCGAGCAGGTCGTGAAGACACATCTTGTTTTTCGGGCCGCCTCCCAGATTGTAGATCTTTCCGCTCGTGGTTTCGATGGCCTGGATCGCCATCTGGTAAGCGTCCACGAGGTCGTCCACGAAGAGCATGTCGCGCACCTGCTTGCCGTCGCCGTAGATCGAGATGGGCCGGTCGAGGACCGCCTGGATCGTGAACCAGGCCACCCAGCCCTGGTCCTCGATGCCGAACTGCCGATACCCGTAGATACAGGACTGACGGAACGTCACCGTCTTGAGGCCGTAGATCCTCGCATAGTCGCGTACATACTGGTCCGCGGCCCCCTTGGAGCAGCCGTAGGGGGAGTGGAAGTCCAGGAAGCGATCCTCCGGGATGCCTCCCGGGAAGTCGCGGTACGCGTATCTTCCGTCCTTTTCAACGATCTCGACATCCTCCATACCTCCGTAGACCTTGTTCGTCGAGGCGAAGATGAGGATCGGGTCCGTCTCCGCGAGACGGATCGCCTCGAGGACGTTGAAGGTTCCAAGGGCATTGATCTCGAAATCCTCCCGCGGGTTTGTCACCGAAGTGGTGACGGCGACCTGCGCGGCCATATGGTAGACCACGTCGATGTCCGGGTGGGCGTGAAAGGTCTCCTGCAAGGCTCCGAAGTCTCGTATGTCCCCCTCGACGAACCGAACCGGCCCGGCGGACTGGAGCCACCGGAGGTTGGAACGGGTTCCCTTCCGGGACAGGTTGTCGAAGATGAGTACCTCATCTTCCTGGTCGATGAGCCTCTTTGAGATATTGCATCCGATGAACCCTGCGCCGCCGATGACCAATGCCTTCATGAACGTCCTTTCTCTGTCCCCTTCAGGCCAGTCCCTTTGCCTCGAGTTCCGCCCGGGCTTTTTCGAAGCTGTCGACCGCCTCGACCGTTTGTGACCAGTTGATCAATGCCTGGATTCCCTGTTCGAAGGCGATCTTCGGGGCGAACCCGAGGAGGCGCCGGATCTTGGTGTTGTCCGCGTAGCAATGCCGCACGTCTCCTTTCCGGAATTTGTGCGTCACGTCCGGCCGGATCGGCTTTCCGTAAGCGTCGGCGAGGATCTCCGCCACGCCCCGGATGGTCAATGCCCTGCCGGTTCCCACGTTGAAGATCTCGCCGTCCGCTTCGCTCCGCTCCATGGCCAGGAGATTCGCCTGGACCACGTCTTCCACAGAGACGAAATCGCGGGTCTGGAGCCCGTCTTCGTAGATGACCGGAGGACGGTCGTTCTTGATGCGGCTCATGAAGATCGCGGCAACGCCCGTGTAGGGGTTCGACAGGGACTGGCGGGGGCCGTACACGTTGAAGTACCGAAGGGATACGACCGGGATCCCGTAGGTCTTGCCGATGAGCAGGCACATCTCTTCCTGGTCTTTCTTGGTGATGGCATAGATGGAGTTGCAGTGCAGAGCGGCCTCCTCGGACGTCGGGATGGGGGATACGGGGGTGCCGCAGTTAGGACATCTGGGCTCCCAGGCCCCCTCGGCCATCTGCTCCTCGGGGCGCAGGGAGGGCCGGCAGGGGCCGCAGGCGGTGCAGGTGTACGAGCCTTCCCCGTAGCTGCTCATGGAGGCGGCAACGATCAGCTTCCGCACCTCGTGGTCGTTGTTCACAAGGATGTCCAGGAGAGTGGCCGTGCCGCCCGTGTTCGCTGTCACGTATTGTGCGATCTGGTACTGCGACTGGCCGACGCCCACGGCGCTCGCCTTGTGAAAGATGACTTCCGCCTTTCCGATGGCCGCTTTCAGGGCTTCCTCGTCCCGCACGTCCCCTTGGATAAAGGCGGCGCCGGGATTCAGGTAGCGGGGCGGACGGCCTCCGGGATGAACCTGTGGGTCCAGGTTGTCGAAAATCGTAACCTCGTGCCCTCTTTCGACCAGGGCATCGACCAGATGGGAACCGATGAAACCGGCTCCTCCCGTCACCAGAACCTTCATCGTACCTCCCTCGTTTTTCGTTGGATCCCGCCCCCTGTCCCCTTTTTCGCCTTGATCAGAGGACAGCCCGGTAGCAGTCCTCCAGCTTCCCTGTAAGGTTTTGCCACGAATACTTCTCTTCGGCAAGCCGGCGTGCATTCCGGCCGTATTGTTCGGCACGCTCGGGATCGGAGAGCAGCTCGCAGATCGCCCTCGCGAATTCTTCCGGCTCGTCTCCGGCCAGCAGCCCGATCGGGTCGTCCTCCGTGAATACGGCGCGGAGATCACCGACCGGTTGCGTAACGATCGGGCGGCCCGCGGCCATGTAATCGCCCAGCTTGATGGGGCCGCGGCCGATGTTGCAGATCTTGTTCGTGAAGGGCAGGAGCAGGACATCGGCGCAGGCCAGGTACCCGGGGAGCTTTTCGAAGGGGACGATCCCCACCTCGCGGATGCCCCGGGTGATGTTGTTTTCCCTGCAAAGCTGCCGGGTGATCGGATATTTCTGGCCGACCAGCAGGAGGATCACCTCCGGAAAACGCTCCTGAACGAACGGAAAGGCTCGAATCATGCATTCCACATCGTAGTTGATAAAACCGACGTATCCGAGGACCTTTGCCGTCTCCGGCAGGCCGAGCCTTTTGCGCATCTCTGCCTTGGGCAGGGGGTGGATCGTGTCCACATCCGACCCGGAGGGGATGTAATGAATTCGGGTCCGCTCGATTCCGAGGGCGGCGGCCCGCTCCTGCAGGGCGCGGCTCGTTACGGTGATCCGGTCCGCCCGCGACCGGTAGTGTTCCTCCAGGAAGGTCTCGACAGGTCCCATTGTCCACCGGAGCAGCCTTCCCCTTTCCTGGACGATTCCCCCCCGGCCCCACCAGTCCGCCCAGTCCGACACGAAGGGCCTTTTCCGGATCCGCTTCATGGCAAGGGCGGGGAAGATCACGGCGGGCCGGCAGTCGAACCCGTGGACCAGGTCGAAGCCGTTCCTTTGTACCGTATAGAGCAGGCGCCGGAGCGTGTCATAGGGGTCCCATCCGCTCCGGCCCATGCCCGTGAGGAGATCCGGGGATTCCAGGACATGGACGCCCTGGAGATCCTCCATCCGGAAACGGCCCCGGTTCCCCTGCGAAATCGTGACCAGGGTGACTTCATGGCCCCGGCGGACGAGGCTCTTGGCAAAGTGGAAGGCCCGGAAGAAGGTGCCCCGCCACTTCACATTATGATTCAGCATCAGGATTTTCATCGACCCTTCATCCCCACACGATCTCCCGCACCCTTTCGAGCCTGCCCCTGACGCCGGCAAGGCCCTGGCCTCGTGCCAGCCGCCTGAAATGGCCCGCCTGCCGCAGGAGCCACTTCGGATCCCTCGCCTTGGCCAGAAGCCAGCGGCCCGGCGCCCGCTCGCAGAAGGCCTGGATTTCTTCCAGGGAAAGATGGGGAAAGGCGACGACCGCGCTGCGCGAGCCGTCGTAGTCTTCCCAGTTTCGGCTCTTCAGCCGGCCGGTCTCCTCCATTTCCCGAAAGTACCTCGTTCCCGGGAAGGGCGATGTGATCGAGAACTGCACCGAGTCCACATCGAGATCCTTGACAAAGGCGAGGCTCGTCTCCATGGTTTCTCGATTCTCTTCCCAGAGGCCGAAGGTGATCGTCGCATGGGTCTTGATCTTCCGTCGGCTGCACCATCGAGCCACCTGCCGCACGCGGTCCAGGTCGACCGGTTTTCCCAGCCGGTCCAGGATCCGAGGGGCGGCGCTCTCCACGCCGAATTTCATCCCCACGCAGCCTGCGTCGGCCATGGCATCGATCATCTCCTGGTCAGGGACCACCGCGTCTCCCATGCAGGACCAGGGAACGTGAAGCCCCCGGCGCTGGATTTCAAGGCAAATGCCCAGTACGTGTTTCTTGTTGATCGTAAAATCGTCGTCATCGAAATAGATCTCTTTCGCACCGAAACGTCGGACCGCCTCCTCCATTTCGTCCACCACCCGTGCGGGCGTAAAGGTGCGGTACTTGCCGTCCTGGTACATGACCTGGGTCCAGAGGCAGAAATCGCATCGGAAAGGACATCCCCGGCTCGCGTGCATCTGGACCGCCGGACGGTGCTGACAGAATCCGTCCCAATAGACGGCCGTGTCCGGCCTTCGGGGATCCGGGAAGAGGTGGCGGGCCGGGAAGGGAAGCTGGTCGAGCGGGTCGATCGGCTGATACTCGGGCTGGAGCACGATCCGGCCGTCCTGCCGATAGGCGATCCCGGGCAGGGACGCCATATCGCCCCCACCGGCCTTCCGGGTGACGAGTTCGTAGAGCGTGTTTTCGTACTCGTAGAGAAGGACGTAGTCGACCGAGGGCTCTTCCTGGAGGACTTCCCGGGGAAAGGTGGTCGCATGCGGCCCGCAGAGGGCGATTTCCGTCCGGGGAGCGGCCGCCTTGATCCGTCCGGCGAGTGCGAGGTCCAAGTGAACGGTGGGCGTGGTGGTTTCATACACGACGAGATCGGGGGCCTCGTCGCGGACGAAGGCGAGGACCGCCTCTTCGGAAAGGTTCTCGGCCACCGCATCCATCACGGTGACGGGGCAGGAGGCCCGTTCGAGAATCGCGGCGGCATAGGCAAGATAGAAGGGAAAGGGAATATATCTGCCGACGCGGCCCCTCTCCTTCGTGTAACTGGCCGGCCAGCGGCTTCCCGATCGAACGAAGTATCTCTCCCGCTTCGAATCAATCGGCTCGGTGAACAGGGGATTGAGCAGACAGGTCTTCAACAGGGCCTCCTTCCGCTGGTTTGTTGCAGAACACGCTCGTATACTTCCAGGGTTTCCCTGGCGGCCTTGCGCCAGGAAAAGCGTTTCAGGTTGCGCGCGCCCTCCTTGCGCAGCCGTTCCCGGAGATCCGGCTTTTCGAGGATGTCGCCGATCGCGTCCGCGAGGCCGTCTACGTCATCCGGGTCCACGAGCAGGCCCGCCGATCCTACGATCTCCGGCAGAGACCCGTGGGAGGCCGCAATGACAGGCAGTCCGTGCCGCATCGCCTCGAGGGGCGGGAAGCCGAACCCCTCGTGACGGGAAACGTAGAGGAGGGCTTCGGCCCTCTCGTAGAGAAGCGGGAGCCCCGCCTGGTCGATATACCCGACCCGCCGAATCCTGTCGGCGATCCCGAGTTCCCGGGCAAGATTCTGCCAGTCCTTTTCGAATCGGCTCTCCCGGCCGGCCATGACCAGGCAAAGGTCATCCCTGCCCGGCGCCCGCAGGGCCCGCGCGAATCCCCGCAGCATGTTCCCGATATTCTTATGGGGCAGGGTGGCCCCCACATACAGGAGAAATCGAGTAGGGAGGGCAATCGCCTCCCGGCCCCCGGCCTTGCCGGCGGGCATGTCCGGCCCCTGAAAGCGGTCGTCCAGGGCCTCGTGGATGACATGGATCCTCTCCAACGGAATGCCGAAGCACTCCCGGACTTCCCGGCTCGTGGCCTGGGAGACGGCCACGACGGCCTTCGCGCGGGACAGGGTGCAGCGGTATGCCAGGGGGTAGAAGACGCGGTAGGCGACCCGCAGGGGCAGGGGCCTTCCGGCCCCGAGTGTGGGGACCCGCAAGGGCTGGAGGTCGTGGACCGTGACGAGAAACGGGGCCCCGGGGAGCAGGGGCGCGATCGGGAAATGGGCATGCCAGAGGTCCAGGCCGAGTCCTCGAACCTTGCCTGACATGGCCAGGAGGGATGCCGGGCTGATCGGCGCGTAAGGTACACGGATATACGTTGCGTTTTCTCCGGCGGGCAGCCTCCCCGCGTAGTCGTCTCGAAGGACGATCCAATAGGCGTTCCGGTCGTCCTCTTCGAGGAGATGGGCCAGCAGGTTGTAGCTGTACCGCCCGATCCCTGTATGCTCGTTCTCCAAGTATCTCGCGTCGATTCCGATTCGTGCCATTCGATGTCCGGGGACCTTCGGGCTTTTCACGGGGGAGCCGGCGCTTCCGGCCCTCGCGAAAAGGGTGCGGCTAGAAGAAGTATTTGCACTCGATCAGGGTCTCGGGAGTCACGATGCATCTCTCCAGGTCTTCCTTCGTGGTGATCACGGTATCCGAGAAGATCAGAGACTCCCTGACCCGGATGGGGGCCTGAATCCGGACGCGGTCGCCGAGGACGGCCTGCTCCAGCCGCACATCCGGGTGCAGCGAACATCCCTCGCCCACCAGGGAGCCCTTCCCCTGGTGACGGAGTTCCGCCAGGCTGCACAAGAGCAGATCATGGGGAAAAGAGACATTCATGTCCCGGTGGACGACGTTCGAGACGACCACGGGAAAGCCGTCATCCACCAGGATCTGGATCGCATCGGTGATCTCGTACTCGTCGCGCATGGCGGTCCGGGGTGTTCGCCGGATGGCATCGAAGATGTGCAGGTCGAAAAGATACAGCCCGCACCCCTTCAGGGAGTTGGTCACGTATCGGGGCTTTTCGATGACCCTTTTCACATAGCCGTCCTCGGTCAGGATAACCGCGAAATTCCGTTTGATCGCCTCCGGGTCCGCTTCCTCCTTGACCGCCAGGACGGCGCTGGCCCTCTTTTCCAGGAGCAGATTGATCATCACGGAGAGGTCTTCGGTGATGAAAAAAATGTCCCCGAGAAACAGGAGGAACGGGGAGGTGATGTAGGGCTCGAGACGGCCCACGGCGTGGGCGATGCCGAGGGTCTCCTCCTGTTCCACATAGCGGATCTTTACGCCCAGCCCGTTTCCGTCCCCGAAATGCCGGGCGATGGCGTAGCCGAGGTGACCGATGACGATGATGACTTCTCGGATGCCCGCCCGTTTCATGTACTCGATCTGATACTCGAGGATCGGGCGATTGCATACGGGCAGGAGGGGCTTGGGAAAGCGCTGGCTGAACGGAGCCATCCTCGTTCCCTTGCCCGCGGCAAGAATCACGCCCACCAGGTTTTCTCTTTTCATTCGATGACTCCCTTCACCAACGACCCGCATCCCCCGCTCGCCGGCCTGTTCCCTGGTTCGGCGATTTTCCGCTTTTCCTTGATCCCGGCGCAGGGCCTCCGGGGGCACCCGCGCAAGGGGGCGTCGGTTTGCTGCCGACGAACAACGGCGGTTGTGCCTTCTTCTCAGGCGGGGGCCCGGGGGACAGGGCGCTCGAGCCTCTTTCGGATGATGGTCCGCAGCATCTTCAAGGCGGTTCTTACGAGATGATAATAGCTTACCGAATGTTTGCTCTCGCCGCCCTCCCGTTGGAAGTACTTTACCGGGATTTCCACGATTTTCACCTGTTGCCGGAGCCCTTCCGCCATCATCTCCGGAGAGAACTCAGGACCCACGCCACGGAGGCCGGCTCGGATTTTCATGTGGGTTTCTTTCCACAGGGCCCGGTAGGTGCAGCCGACGTCCGTGAAACGGGTCTCGTTCGTGAAAAACCACAGCATCTGAAGGATCTTCGCCCACAGCACATTCGCCATCCGGATGATGAAGGTCATTCGGGCCCCTTGGTCCACCATCTGCTTGGTGGTCCGCGTCCCGATCACCATTCCTGCATCTTCGATATAGGCGAGGAACTTGTTGACGTCGGAAGAGCGGAAGGAACCGTCCGCTTCCGACAGGATGAGGATGTCTCCCCCTGCGCAGTCCATCCCTGTACGCAGGGCATGGCCATAACCCTGTTTGTTCTCGGTTATCACCCGGACGCCCATCCGGCGGGCGATTTCGGCTGTACGGTCCTTCGAATTGTTGTCAACGATGATGATTTCGTCCAGGGCTTCCTGGGTCTGGAAATCCTGGATGACGGAAGCCACTGTTTCTTCTTCGTTGTAAGCCGGGATGACCAGGCTGACCTTGAATCCTTTGTGCATGTGAACGAGCTCTCCTCGAGGCTGCATCCATGTTGAAGGTGCGCTTTTCCCCGGGAAGCGACGGAGACGGCCCTCGGACCAGCGCCGTGGCGGATGGGGTCCTCTCCGTCGGGTTCCCGTAGTAAGGCACCCGCTCCGTTCGCAATTTTCAGATCATAATATAACACACGCTATCTGCGATTGCACCCCCTCTCCGCCGGGTCCGGGTTTCGTCGATGAGCCGGCCGCAGCGGGGTCGAGGACGAGGCTCTGCTTACGGTTGAGCCGGTCCGGGAGGCCCCGGCACGGGGGGCCGTCGTGGCGAGGGGGTTGCGCCTGCGGGCTTGGCGCCCTGGATACGGAAGATCCGAATCTTGCGGCCGTTGGGCGCCCTTTCCTCATGGAGAAGGCGAATGCCGTCAGGAAACGTGTTCTGTTCCAGGAGGAACGCGAGCTGCGGCCGGGAAGCGATAAAAAATTCGTCCACCACCAGATAACCGATGCCGTGCAGCCGGGCGTAACGGAGAATGGTGGGCAGGTCCTCGTTCGGCAGGGGGTGCATCATGCGTCGGGCGTAATAGGCGACCTCGGGCTTCCTCGTCAGGATCATTGCATCGGCAGGCAGATTCTTATCGATCCAACGCCCTGCCGAGCGGTATTCGACCGGGTACTGGACGAGCATCCTCGCCCGTATCGGCTTGGCCACGAGAATGGCGAGGAGGGGCAGGCAGAAGAGAATGGTGGGAAGGCCGGCGACCCATCGACGCGGGGGTGCGTTTTTCCCCCGGATGTTGGCGGTGGTTTGCCGGATCCAGTCCTCCAGCGCCAGAACCCCTCGCGTGGCCCAGAGCAGCAGGACCGGTGTCATGGGCAGGAGATACCTCGGCCAGATCTTGAAGGTGAGGAATACGAGAAAAGGGGCGCAGGCCACGATGAGAAAGACCTCGTTCTCGAGCCGGGCCCGATCCCAGGGGTCCCGGAAGAGCCCGAGGAGCACGAAGGCGAAGAGGAAGGCGGGAAAGACCTGCCAGGACATCAAAGTGACCAGGAAATTCCGGAACTGCAGGAAGGATCCTCCCACCAGGACCTTCGGATTTTCCAGGATCATCCCGAGGACGGTCTTGTCCTTGACGAGCTGTCCGTAATCGAAGAATTCGGTGCCTTCCGCGTTCAGCTTCCCGGCCAGACGTTCCCGGGTTTTCAGGTCCATATTGCCGACGAGCAGGATCAGCTTGGTCTTCCCGCTGATGCTCAGTTGCCCGGAGGATTGCTTGATGAACAGGGGGTACGGCGCGCTGATGACCCCGCACGTCACCGCCAGAAGCAGGAGGTTTCGCATAGATTTCTTGTTACGGAGGGCGTGTCTCCTGATGAAGGTGAGGACCGCGAAGGAGAAGAGCACAAGAAAGAACAGGAGCCCCTCGGAGCGCGTAAGGTACACGAGGGCCAGGAGCGCTCCTGTAAGGGCGAAGTCGACGGCCCGGCCTTCCGTGATCGCCCTGTGGAAGAACAGGAGGGCGGTGACCAGAAGAAAGGTATAGAGCGGGCCGGTCATCGATCCCCAGTAGAAGCTCAACAGGAGCCCGGGGAAGAAAGCGAGGAAGAGGGAGGCCCGGCGCGCGAGCCGCGTGCCGTAAATCCGGCGGGCCAGATGGAAATAGGGGATGACCGTGGCTCCCCCGAAGACCACGTATGTGAAATTCGTGCCCAGCTCCAGATTGTCCGTGAACAGGGAGAAGAAACCGGCCACAATGGGAAGCAGGGGGGGGCACATGGTAATCGGGTGATCCAGGAGCCGGAAGCCGAGGCCGTGCCAAACATTCTTGCCCAGGGCCAGATAGATCGCCTCGTCCGTTCCGACCACGTCCTTGAACTGGATGAGTACCAGCCGGCAGGCCAGCGAAAAAAGGAGAAGGCCGAAGAGGAAGGTTTTCTGAGAATCCGTTTCGTCCCCGCGGGGCAGGGCCCTCTCCCGGGCGGCGGGCTGTCCTGTCATGCCGCCCGGGTTCATCGGCTCGCCGCGTAATAGTAAGTGGGGCCGCGAAGGAAGCGTACGCGGTTCAATGCGATGCCGAGGATGTTGCACCCCATCAATCTGAGGGATCGCTTTGCCCACGCCGCCCTTTCGCTCGTGGTCTCTCCGCTGGCGATTACCCAGAGGATCGAGTCCATCCACTGGGCCAGAGACACCGCCTCCGGGGCCTCGAGGAGGGCGGAAGAATCGACCAGGACCCAGTCGAACTCCCGTTTCATCGCCTCCATGATGCGGGGGACCTCGGCGGATTCGAGGGGGACCGAGGGGATGGGGGGGCAAGGGCCCGCCGGCATGCAGAAGAGGCCTTCCACATCCGTTCCTTCGATGTACCGCCCGGGGTCGCCGCCGGTCTGGAGAAGGCTCGCGAATCCGTCGGTCCCTCGCAGGGAAAATGCCTGATCGAGGTCCGGCTTTCGGAGATCTCCATCCACGATCAGGACCTTCTTCCCCCTCTGTGCCAGTGCGATGCCCAGATTGACGGCGAGTGTGGTTCTGCCCTCCCTCGGGCAGGCGCTGGTGACAAGCAGTGTCTTGTGGCCTTGCGTGCTCCCCGCGTGAAGCACGATGCTGGCCAGATGCTGAAGAAACTCCACGTACGGGAGTTCCGGATAGAGCAGAGGGGCCTTCATCAGGGAAGGGCTCTTTCGGAACCGGGATAGCCGGGCGAAGGGCAGGACCCCCAGCAGGGGAAGCTGCAGGTGCTCGTGGATGTCTCTTTCGTTCTGGATGGTCGTGTCAAAATAATCCCGCACGTAACAGAGGAACAGACCCACCAGAAGGCCGACTCCGGCTGCGATGGGCAGGAAGAAAGCGCGAAAGCCTGCCGGCTTGTCCGAGGGGATCGCCTTCTGGATGATTTGGACGGTTTCGTGCGGATTTTGGAAGCTCTGGAGGAGCGTGGTCTCCTTCAAGCGGGTGAGCAGGCTGTCGAACAACACGCGGTTGGTCTTGGAAGCGTCCAGGAGTTGCAGATAACGGATCTTCTCTTCGTCGGCTCGGATCACCTCCGCCTGCACGCCTTCCAGTTCCTGTTTCAGAGAGTCCTCCTGCGATTTGGCCATCTCGTAGTTCAGCTTCAGGGACTCGATCGCTTTGAGTACCTCGGTGCGGATGCGTCCCTCGAGTTCTTTGATGGTCGTTCGAACCTCGATCATGCGGGGGTGCTTGTCCAGGTAACGTTCCCGCATGCGGGCCTCCTCCGTCCTCGCGAGATTCAACTGGCCGTTCAGCGCGGAGATCTGGGGGTTCGAGGAGAGGACCATGGGGGCGTTTTCCAGATCGGTCGGGTCGCCTTCGAGCTTCCTCGCGTCGCGATAGGCGGTCTCCGCGGTGATCCGGGCGATGCGAGCCTGTACGAGGCTCCCGTTGAGGGCATGGAGTTTCTGAAGAAGGATGTTCTCCTTGTCGTCCACCGAGATCATGTGCTGGTTCTTCTTGAAGTCCTGAACGGCCTGGTCCGCCTTGATTACATCCTCGTCCAGATTCTTGAACTGCCGCTTGAGCCAGTTGAGGTTATCCTCGATCAGAGAGGATCGATCTTCGTAAAGGAGCTGGGTGTACTCTTCGAGGAGGGTGTTGACGATCCGGGCCGCCCTGTCGGCGTCCTTCGATGTGAAACTGACCTCGATGTGGTTGCTGATGATCGTCGGTTGGATGACCGAGACCTTCGACGCAAACTCCTCCGCGGCCATCTCCCGCGTGATGACCCTGGGCTTGCCGCCGAAGGGAGGTTTCTTCTCCTCCCCGAGGTGGTAGTCGTCCCATAGATCCAGCCGGTCCATGACCCGTTCCGCGAGGCGCCTGGATTTGAGGACCTCGAATTGGGTGGTGCTGAAAAGTCTCTTGGAGACGACGTCGAACCCTTCCGAATACAAGATATCCGACATCATGGTCAGCGGAGACGGCGGGGGAGGTTTGAGGACCACCTTGGCCGTGCCTGTGTACCGGGGCGGCGTGAAAAGGAGATACAGCCCCGTCAGTCCGACGACGAGCCCGAAAAAGAGGATCGCCGTCCACTTGTTCTTCCGAATGACACGGAGATGATCCCTCATATGAACCGGAGGGAAGTCTTCAGGACGGTACATGCTTTGCTCTGCGGTTCTCGCTGTGTCGGGGTTCAATCAGAAAAACCTTTCGGGCACGATGATTACATCCCCGGGCTTGAGAAGTACGTCGTCCTCGAGCTTTCCATCCTTCGTGATGCGCAACGTATCCACGTAGAACACTCGACTTCCACCGTCCTCTCTCCGGATGATCTTCACCTTGTTTCGTTTCGCGATGGGCGTAAACCCGCCCGCCTTCGAGATGGTCCCCATGAGGGTATTCGAATGGGTGATTCGGTAGGGACCCGGGGTGGCTACCTGGCCCATGAGGTGTACCACATTCTGTTTGTAATCCTGGAGGAGAACCTGAACGCTGGGATTGACGAGGTAGCCTTGCTTGAACTTCGCCTCGATGGCCTGTTTCAGCTCCGGCGCGGTCCGTCCGGAGGCACGCACCCGGCCGATCAGGGGAAGTTCGATGAATCCCTCGTTGCTTACCCGGGACACAACGGTGAGGTCCGGCTCGCCGTATACCAGGATATTGAGAACGTCTCCGCTCCCGATAATGTAGTCCGAGGTGGTGGACGGCTCCTCAACGGCCCGAGCCCCGGCGGGACCGGCAGGCGATTCCGTCGGTTCCGACCGGCGAGACAGGCAGGACGTCGGCCCGAGAAGCAGAATGACCATGAGCAATACAGCCACCCCTTCCAGGGGCGGCCTCGGTGCGTTTTGATGACGTCTCACCGGGGTTCCCATTTCTCGTTTCACCCTTCTGACAGGGGATCTATGGCAGGATTCGACCGAAGACCTCAAGGTGGATCAGAAAATCACCCTGATCCGCAATCGGACTCGCTGTGCGTCGAAATTATTGTATCCCATATCCCCGTCGTGTGCAAGAAACTGATAGATCACCGAGGCTTTCAACCAACTCTGCAAGTTGTACGCTACATTCAGCCCGGCCCTGTAATCGAAGGTCGTCGGCTCGAGAGCCTTTTCATAAAGGTTCTGCCTGATTCGAAAGGACCCTCGTGCCCCCACCAGCCATTTCGTCCGGATCTGATGTGTGACCGAGGCGGCGAATGTGTAATTGATCGATACATACCCCCTGCCGCCGATCTCCTCCCAGGGATATCGTTTGAATTCCAGGACACAATGCGTGCGGGGGCGGATCTTGGAGGCCAGCCGCAGTGTTGCGAAGAACTCGTTGAAATCCTCGAGTTGCAGGGGGATGGTCTTCCCGGGCGAGTCAGGGCCCGTGATTTCGATCTGGGTCCCGTCGAAGGCGCGTATCTGGTACCAGAAGGCCCCTTCGAGCGTTGTTTTCGGGACCCTCATGCCGAAAACGGACCGGCTCTCCGTGAGGACGGTCTGGAAACGGAACCGCACCTCCTGCAAAAGGGCGTCCCTGGGATCGTTGTCGACCCGGAGGGAAAAGGGAACGAGTCCGTCGAGGAACGATCCCGTCACCGCGAAGTCCTCCAGGTTGCCCCGCACGATCCCGATGGAGTACCCGACGGTCAAGACGATTCTCCGGTTGATCGGTTTCGACAGAAAGAAGCCGAGTGAATGGATAGCAAAGCCGAGCTTGTCCGAGTCGATCCCGTGGAACTCCAGGTCCACGAAATCCGGCAGGCCCGCGTCATCCAGGAGGGAGGCGAAGTCGATATCGTCCAGGAAGAAGAAATAGTTGGAGTACGTGATGAAGGCGAGGTAGTCCGCATAGAAATTGTAGCCGACGGTAAAGGCCGCCTGGTTTACGGCGTATCCGACTCCTGAACCCCGGAGGGCACGGTTGAAATCCGCGACCTCGTACCGAAAATTGTTGATCGTATTGGAAGTTCGATAATAGTCGTCAAGCCGCAGGTAGAAGCCGCTCGGAAGACGCAGATCCACCAGCAGGCTCACGTCCTGCTCGATCGAGTTGAACTCGGGATGGTCCATCAGGTTGATGAACATGGGTTCGTACTTCAGGAGGAATCCGAATTTGCGGAGCCGCGAAGCGCTCAACAGGGCGCTCTCCAGCGGCCGCCCCGGCGGCAGATCCTGCCTGCCCCGCCCCTCGTAACCCCGCTTTCCCATCTCGTGGACCCGCAACAGGTAGAGGTCCAGAAGCAGTTCCTGAGGCATCCCGTACGGGTTTCCTATGCGAGGCCTCTGGACGGGAACATGCACGCGGCCCCACTGGAGCGACAGGCCCGGGGTCTGTTTGAACACGACGTCCGCGACCTTGTCGTGGGTGAGACTGATGTTGTTGTTGTAGGTGAACTCGGTCTGGAACCGGGGATGGATCTCCAGGGATCCGACCCGCATGGTGTTCGGTTGGAAGCCCCTTGCCGGGGTCGGCGAGGCTACCATGCCCCCGGCGAGGAACAAGGCGCCCATGAGCCGGGCGGCGAAGCGGTTGGAGAGGCGTCGAACATAGTATAAGCTTACAATATGCATAATTATTATATGTAGTTACAGCGTATAATTAAAGTGAAATATGATGTTTTGGCCCGTTATGATCGCGATTGGACAACTGTGAGTTCGTTCAGATATTGATCGACCAGGCGGTCCCATGTGAATTCTCTCTCTACTCTTCGCTTCCCCTCTAGGCCAAGACGAAGGGCCATGTCCCTGTCCGCATACAGCCTGAACACGGCCTCCTCGAGTTCGCCGGGGTTCGAAGGGTCGACCAGGATTCCGGTATGGCCGTCTACGACCGCCTCGGGCGCGCCGCCGGCCCTTCCCGCGATGACCGGCTTGCCACAGGCCGAGGCCTCCAGGAATACGATTCCAAACCCCTCGGTATCGAACACGCCGTCGGGACGCTGGATGTCCCTGTTCGGCATGACGAAGACATCGCAGGCATGGAGCAGGGACACCTTCTCCTTATCGGAAATTTCCCCGCAGAACCGTACGCTGTCCTGGAGGCAGAGCCCCTTCACCGCTTCCCGCAGTTCCTCCATCATGGGGCCTTCCCCTGCAATGATGTAGCAAAGCCCGGGGAGACGGCCCCTCAACCCCGCCAGGGCCTCGAGAACCGCGAGGTGGCCCTTTCTGGGCACCAGCCGCGCGACGGTGAGCAACACGAATCGCCCCTGCAGGGAATATCGGTTCCGGGTCTGCTCCACAAGAGGCCGCTCACTATGGTCCAGCACGAACGGTTCCAGGCGGATACCGTTGTGGACGACCCGGAGCCCCCGTGCCGACACCCCGCATCGCCTGAGATGGCCGGCGGTGTGTGCGCTGACCGCGAAGACGCGGCTTGCGCGGTTCATCACTCCCCGGTACAGGAAATGCCTTCTGGCATGAGGGGATACGATGGCTTCGTACCCGTGCGCGGTGACTACATAAGGGATTCTCAGCATCCGGGAGGCCAGCCAGGCGGCGAGCCCCTCGGGCCACCAGGTGACGGCCCAGAGGACGCGGCGCTGCCCCTTGCGGGGCATGCCGCGCGTAACGCGGGCGATGTCGCGGGCCATCCCGAGGACCTTCGGGGGAAGCCGGGTGAGCAATGCGCCCCTCGACCCCCCGCTCTGAACCAGCCGGCTGACGTCGAAGCTCGGGAGCCTGCGGACCTGGTAATGCCTCGGCGGGAAGAGGGACGAGTTGGATGAAGGGTAGGTCAGTACAGACGGGATATGCCCTTTCTTCCCCAGGTGATGTGCCAGTTCGTGGGTGTAGGTCGCAATCCCCCCCTTGTCGGGCAGTGTTTGGCAAGCATTGAGCAGGATGATATATAGGGGGTGCTCCAAAGACCTTTCCTCGAGAGCCGCGGACCATTGCCGGAAGGGTGTCGTGTCTGCTGGTTTTCTGGATGATAACAGGACCACGCACCCATCCGTCAAGCTTGCCGCTGTTCGTGTAGATTGGAGAATCGAGCCAAGGGGGATTCGGGATGTCGGCAAACACCACCGTTGCCCGGATCATGAAGGCCGTACGATACGATGCCCGCAACCTTTTGTATCCCTTTCTCCACCCCCGATATTTTCTCCAGGGAATCCTCCTGTTCAATGGAAACCGGATCCTCCGGCATCCCTCTGCCCGGCTCATCAAGGACGGAGGGCGGCTCCAGTTCGGATGTTTCTGGGACCTCTGGCGGTCCAAGGGGGGAATCGTCCTTCATGAGGATGCCTGCCTGCGGATCAGAGGGAACGTGGTGCTCGGCGACGGGGTAATCATCGAGGTGCACGCGGGGGCCTCCCTGGAGATCGGCCCGGATACCTTCATCAACCCGAACGCCCGGGTGATCTCTCTCGAGTCGATCCGGATCGGAGCGGACTGCGCCGTGGCGTGGGATGTGCAGATCATGGACGGCGATCGACACTTTTTTCTCGATGCGGAGGGAGGCAGGGAGAAGAACACCGCGGCCATCCGGATCGGCGACCACGCCTGGATCGGGGCCGGCGCCCTGATCCTGAAGGGCAGCTCCATCGAGGAGGGTGCGGTCGTGGGCGCCGGGGCCGTGGTCTCCGGCCGGGTTGCCGCCGGCACGGTGGTTGCCGGCAACCCGGCGAGACAGATTCGGCAAGGCGTCCGTTGGGAAAAATAGGCCCGGACGCCGTGTCCGCTCACGGGGTCCTACGCGTGAGAGTCCCGTTTCCGGTCGGAAAGCCTCTCCTCGATATCCGACTCGATCCTGGCGATCCGTTTGTCCCAGTGGTGCTCCCTCGATGCTTCGATCCGGGCGTTCCAGAGGGCCTCAGCGTCGGGTCGAAGCCCCTCCTCCAGGGCGATTCCGATCTGTTCGGAGAAGAGGCGGTCCCTGCCGACATAGATCAGTGCGGGGAAATCACCGGTGGGGGGCACCGGGGTCGAGACGATCGGCAGACCGGTGGTCAGGTATTCATACATCTTCAGCGGGTCCATCGAGAGGCTCAGGCCGGATTCTCTGTGGGGCATCAGCAGGACATCCGAAGCTCGGAGAAGGTCGGGAATCCTGCTGTGATGGACCAGGCCCGTCCATTCCAGATTCGGTATGTTCTGAAGCCTGGCCCATTCCCGTTCCACGGTGCGGGACATCGGTCCTACAAGCCGGAAAAGGCATTTCGGCCAGTCGAGGCAGGCCCTTTCGATCAATCCCATATCGACCCGCTCCGAGAGAACACCCACATAGGTCAGGACCGGCATGCGGCCCTTTCCGGCCTGCCGTCGCCTGGACGGCGGGTCTGCGGGAAGGTGGAAAAGCCCCGGGTCGACTCCGTTGGGCAGGTGGGCGACGCAAGCGGACTGGGTGCGCTCCTGGAACTTGTCCTGCAGGTGGCGCGAGACCGTGTAGATGATGTCGCTGCGCTCCATAACCGTTTCGTATCCGGCACGGATGCGGCGGCCGAGCCGCCGGTAGACCGACACCGACTCCCAGTCATCGATCGCATCGAAGATTCTCAGGGAGGCCGGGATCTCTTCCATAAGGTAGGCCTTGTGAACGTTGGCGATCCAGAGGATCGGAGGGCGATCCAGCCCCTGCATCGCTTTCTGTATCCGGCGGATTGTGTAGCGGCGCTTGAAGCGATCCGGTCCCACCAGGAACCGGGAGGGATCCAGAAGGGAGACGTTCTCCTCTACGCTCCGGAGCCCCCCCCTCAGGGGCAGGGCCTGGAACCGCTCCAGCCGCGGTACAGCGAATCCTTTTCGCGGGGGGTGCAGATAGACCGGTTCGTTCAGGACATAGATTTGCCTGAACCGGCTGGACCGAGCGAGGAAGCGGCAGAGTTGAGCGCTCCTCGTCCGGAAGCCGTCCCAGCGCCATAGATGCCAGTCGCCGTATCCGACGAACAGGATCTCCCAGGGAGGGCCATGGGTCGTCATTGCCTATCCCTTTTCATCGTAAAGGACGGCCCCGGCCCGTATCCCGGCGCCCCCCGCCCCCGTTCCCTTGCCGGGGGGCTGTACCCCTCGTCGAGATGGGGAAAATGAAACAGGGCCATGCCGACCAGGAGGTGCATGAAGACGGGAATGACATGACAGGTCCACACATTCAGAAAGATTCCGAATATGGAGCAAGCGAGATAGGCGGCCATGATGGCGTTTGCCAGGTCCTTGAGGAAGGGATCCCTCAACCGGGATCCGAGCACAAAGAGGCTGCGCAGGATCTCCAGGACGATCCCAAGGTACAGGAGCAGGCCGGCGAAGCCCATCTGCGTGCCCACCTGGAGGTACCAGCACTCCGTGTTGAAGCCTCCCTGGAGGGAGGTGCCGAAGCGGGCGCCGATTCTTCCCGTCATCCCGAGGCCGAGTCCCAGGGGATGCTCCAGCATCTTCTGGAACTGCCATCCATACATGGACATATGGACGACCGCGCTCGACTCTTTCCCCGAGAACAGGGAGTGGTAGAGAAATTCCTTTCCTCCGGGGATGGCGAGCAGCAGGCCCAGGAGAACGAGGCCGACGAGGAGGAAGGTTGAGAAGGTGACGAAGAGCGCTTTCCTGCGCCAGGCAAGGACGAGGGTGCCCGCGGCCATGCCGACCCAGGCGGATCGGGTGGTCGTGTACAGGAGTCCCAGCAGGAGGATGAAGTATTGGATCTGTTTCCAGGCCCGGAATCTCTTTTCCTTGGGAAACATGTAGAAGGGCTGCAGGATGAGGAGCAGCATCATCAGGTAGGCCCCGAGGCTCAAGGCGTCCTGCAGGATGGAAATGGCGCGGACGAAGGACAGCCCCCCCGGAAGATGTCTCTCGTAGTTCGGGTCGACGTATGTGAAGCCCCCTCCCTTGAGTTCAATGCCGTATCCGAGGGTCTTCAGGAAATCCATGCCGAAGAACTGAGCCTGTATGCACCCGAAAGCGGCGATGAGGGTGCCGACGAGCGCACAGACAACGAGATATTTCTTCAAATCCTCCTTGCCGAAGGGGATGAACCTGGCCAGGAAGTAGTAGAGGAAGAACAGGAATTGTTCTTTCATGCCCCATATGCCCATCATCCACTTCCCATGTTCCACGGCCTGTCCGAAATAGGCGAGCCCGAGGAGGAAGTACGACAGGATCAGTACGTCGAGGATGGGTGCTGAGTAGAAAATCCTGCGAAGCCCCCCGATTTTCCTCCCGAACATGGCCAGGACCATCAGAAATTCGGTCCACCGTGACAGAACAAACATCACAAAATGGCCTACGATCTGGAAGCGGAGCAGTTGGATACGCAGGAACGGGTAGAAGGGCAGGAAGGAGAAGATAATCAGAATGGCCCATTTCCCCTGTTTCCAGACCAGGTGAGTGATGATGCCGAGCAGGATGAATCCCACGGCAAAGCTGATCGTCAGCGGGGGACGCTTGTGGGTGGTGAGATAAAAGAAGAAATAGGCCAGGAAGAGGGAGAGGAGCCCGAACGAGAATTCTCGGAGCCATTTTTCCCTGTTTAGCCGGAGTCTTTTCAACACTAAAGATTTGTCCCCCTTGCGCCGAACGAGTAAGAGGCAGATACGGTAGGAATCTAGCATGTAGAAATCCACCGATACAAGCGGTCCGCCGACAGGGCCTCCGGAGTTCGGTTTCGGGCGGAGGCTACGATTTTGTGGTTACGTGGGCGGCGGGACAGGGGCGGTGCAGGAAAACTATAATAATAAAGTACTTTAAATAATATGTATAACCTTCTAAATATATTGTATATCTTCATTGATATATTATGCTTCTATCGGCTGGACAGGTATGCGGAACGCTACTTGCTAACACCCTCCTGCGGGACAGGAGGACCGGCGGCAACAGGCATTGGGGCCTGAGCTTGCAGCCGGGCTGAACAGCAGGGGATTTCTCGTGAAGAATGTTCGCCTTTCAAGGATGGGTTTCGCATGGATTGTAGCGGCAGTGGTCTGCACGGTGTCGGCCGGTATCGCCTGGGGGGTGGAGATCCGGGTCGACGCGAACGAGCAGCTCGGGCAGACAAGCCCCGAGGTGTTCGGAAACAGCGTGATCCTGGGCGGGGAGATGATGGGCTTCAACCGCTGGATCTCGGACGAACGGGATTACGAGGAGGCAAAGGCCAAGTGGAACTATTATCTTCCCTACCTGAGCGAGCTGGGGCCGACCGTATTGCGTTACCCCGGGGGACTGACGGCAAACAATTTCAACTGGAAGGAGGGGATCGGCCCGATTACGGAACGGGACCCGAACTATGGAGGGACAGGGATACCGCAGGCCTTTGGAACGGACGAATTTCTTCAGTACTGCGAGGAACTGGGCGCCGAGGCCATCTTCGTGGTCAATGTTTCGTATGCGGGGAAGAGGGCCGGTTCGGTGCAGGACGCAGCCGACTGGGTGGAATACTGCAATGCCCCGAACGACGGATCGAATCCGGGGGGCGGAACGGACTGGGCGGCCGTCCGGGCCGCTAACGGGCATAAAGAGCCTTATGGGGTGAAGTATTGGGAGCTGGGCAACGAAGAGACCTTTCCCGGCTTTGATGACTACGCCCGCCGCATACAAACCTATTCCGCGGCCATGAAGGCGATTGATCCAACCATCAAAGTAGGCGCCATCAGCTCGGGGACCGGCCTGGACGCAATCTACGGACAACAGGCCTGGCTCGACTATCGTTCCATGATGGTGCAAAAGGTGGGGGATTCGTTTGATTTCTGGATGCAGCACCTGCATATGCCCGGCGGGGGTTCGTTCAACCTGGTGCGCGACGGCGCCTCGGTGGAGCTGGGTTTTTCGTTGGCCCAGGCGGGAGAGTACTGGTTCGAGTTCGTTGTGCAGGGGACTTGCAAACGCCTGCAATGCCCCGTGGTCTCTCTCCAGGTGGACGGCGAAGCGGTGGACAGCTGGACCGCGCCCTTCTATGGGCTGGTCCGGTCCAGGAGGCTCAACCTGGAGCCCGGAGAGCATGTCCTGCGGCTGGAGGGGAGCCGGCTCGTATCCGGAGCATGGGTCAAGATTGCCCAGCAGGGGTTCATCTATCGGACCGGGGCGCCGGACCCGATCTGGGTGGATTTCAAGAAGAGCCGTGCCTGGTACGATACCCTGCTCGGCGGCTGGGCCGTTAGCGAGAAGGCCTACCGGCTGGGCGAGGAGGCGGCCGGGGGCAAACCGGTCTACTACACGGAAGTGAATACGTCCTACAATGAAGTGACGGCCCCGCCCTTTTTCTCGAAGTCCTGTTACCTTCGCGAGATGCTCAGCTCTGGTTGCATCTACCATTTCCTGCTGCGCAACGGTGTGCGCCTGGCCAACTACTGGCTGCTTTTCCACGACCGCGCGGGTATCGGTGTGCTGGAGGGGGTCGCCGAGGATGCCGAGGCCGGGGAACTGGGCAGGCTGGATCCTCACCGCAGGCCCATATTCCATCTTTTGAAGGCGTATCGCTGGAATGTCTTTGATCGACTGATCGGGGCCGAGGTGATTGACGGACCGAGTTTTCTCATGGGGCCGCAGACCGGGATTACCGTCGGCTATGCCCTGCAGGACTTCGAGATCGCCTACCTCCAGACACTGGCCACCATCACGGAGGCGGGAGACAAACTTTCCCTCTTCGTGATCAATCTTCATCCCGACCAGGACCTCCGGGCATCGGTGGACCTGAAAGGATTCAAGAAAAAGAAATCCGTCAAGGTCCTGACGATTACCGGGCCTTCGACCGATGCGGGCAACGAGCCCGAGGATTGTCCCGGCGGGGACTGCGTGAGTACGGAAGAGAAGGTCCTGCAGATCGGGACCGACCCGTTTTCGTACCGGTTCCCGAAGCATTCTGTGACGGTCCTGGTCTTCTTTGCCGTCGGCTCGGACCAGCAGCCGCCCCAGATCCCCGTCGGCCTGAGCGGGAGCGGGGGGGACGGCCGGGCCTTTCTGTTCTGGGATGCGAACCCGGACGCTGATCTCCGGGGGTACAACGTGTATCGGTCCCGGGTCGCCGCCGGCCCATACCGGGACAGGGTGAACGAGGAGCCGATCGAGACCCCGGAGTATCTGGATACCGGGGCGGACAACGGAGTGACCTACACGTACGCGGTTGCGGCCGTAGACCGTTCGGGCAACGAGAGCGCTCTTTCCGGCAAGGTATCGGTGACCGTGGGGGAGGGCGACAGCCCCCCGACCGGGGAGGATCAGAGTCCGCCTTCGCCCCCCATTTTGATTCAGGCGCAGTAGTCCGACCCCCGCCAATGGTCGAAAAGGACCCCGAGAAAGGCCTCGGTATTTCGCCGCCAGTGCCCGTCCATATGAGAAATGTGTTCCGTGTTGCGAAGAACCATCTCCAACTGGTGTAATGCATAATAGGCGAGGAGAAGCCGGTAGGGCACATCTTGCTCGCCTAGGGCCTTTTGAATCGTGGTCCTGAGGAGATCGGTTTGCAGCATCCTCGCGACTACCTGCCACCAGTCTTCTCGTCGTCTCTTTTCCTCTTTCTTGACGAAAAAGTGGAACAGATCCGCCGGCCAGACCCCGTCCGGTTCAAACCGTACCCAGTCGACGATCTTCAAGCCAGCGCCGGAATCCTGCAACAGATTGTTCTCGTAGAAATCGCCATGTGTGGGTCCCACCGGAAAGCATGCACCCTCGAACGCCTTCCGGAGCGGTGAAAGACGGCTCTTCCCCCCCCCGCCCATCTCTGTGATGAGGTCAGCTACGTGCCCGATTTTGGAAGGGACATCAATCTGCGCGGAACGGCCGTACAGCGAAACCACCTCGAAATACGCCGCTACCTGGCGGGACAATTCTCTGTCGTTCATCGACAGGGGCGCGAGCAGGGGGGTGACAAAGCAGGGGATGCCTTCATGGTGGATCAGCCCTTCCCCCTCGCCGAGAAATCCGGCAAGGCGGGGAAAATCGTTCCGGATCGTCTGACGGGACTCGATTTCCCGCCGGACCCCTTTTCTTGCCCTCTGGGTGACCGGGATCTTGTAAAAGTTCCTGTTCGTTCGGATCCACAACGCCTTCTCGCCGGTAACGTGAATGCAGCGCGCATCCCGCAGCGTGTCTCCCTCGAGATCCAGAATGCGGGAGAGGATGGATCGGGAGACCGTCCGGGCCGACTTGTGGCCCACGATCATATAGGAAGGGGAGGCCTTCCGCATGGAAACGGTTTTTTTCACGATTTTCAGAATCGTGTTGCCCAGGAAGGCAAGAAATTTTTTTCTCCTGCGTACGGCGGAGAAGCGCACCTCCTCCACCCCGTCCCCCACATAGATTTCTTTGAAGTCGCGGTAGTCCCTCCAGGGATGATAGATTTCGGCCTGAAACCCCGCGTCCCCGAGCAGCGATAGGTAGCCGGCGTATCCATAGGTATACGTTCGATAGGGCCTTCTTCTGAGGAGACGGGAATACGCATTGGAAAGCGCCCGGGGCAGGAGGGCCCCGAACCGCAGGCCTGTGTGGTCTTCACGGACCCCAAACCAGTAGAAAAGTCCGAAGCGATTCTCGATCCCGATATAGATCTGGCCGTCAGGCTTGAGGATGCGGTGCATCTCCCGGAGAAAGCGTTCCTGGACCGCCTTGGGTGATACCGCAGGATCCCTGCCCTCCGGAATCCATTCGAGCACCCCATTCAGGATGACCGCATCGAAGGTCTGATCCGGGAAGGGCAGTGCGCTCCCGTCGCCTCCATGGACGAAGGTGATATTGTCGCGTCCCCCCAGGATCTTGGAGAACAGGAGACTCTCGTAGGTGAGATCCATGCTCACAACGGTCATCGCCACATCGGCGGCGACGCGCGTGAGATTTCCCCACCCGGATCCGAAGTCCAGAACAGTGCTCTTCCGGCCGAGGTCGAGGAGGTAGATGCCGGCTCCCCGCTCCGCGTTCAGGGCATATCCCTTCACGAATGTTTCGTAGGAGACATCCTTTTCCCTGAGGTGCCGGTCGAACCGGGCAAGGAGTTCCGCCCTGGTTGCTTCCGGGTCGTCCAGGATTGTCCGGAGATCCGCCCTGGGAATCTCGCGGTAGTAGAAATCCTCTTCCGTGAATCGATAGATTCCATTGGAGTCGATCCGATAGGCCCTTCCGCATCCCGGGCAGGAGATTTCGGTGTCCATGAACGCCAGGGTTTCACGGCAGGACGGGCAAACGAATGGGATCGGCGAATCGGGTTCCATCATCCACGAATTTCCACGTACATCATGAGGACAGCCGAAATATATAAGTCTACCATAGCCCCCGGGAGCAAACCAGGGGCCGCCGCGTGTTGACACCGTTTCGCCTGCCCTGCTAGATTCCCGACGGAGGAGGAAATCACCGATTACGCGTAAGACCCGCCTGCGCCGAATCCTCGGCTGGATCCGCTACTTTCTCCGCACGGAACTGCTGTCCCCCCTGGGCAACCGCCTTCTCAAGATGAAATACAGGAGAAAGGCGAGCAGGATCGGAAGGGATGTGGTGCTGGATGCGGGCATCCACATGAGCGGACGCAAGGTCCACATCGGCGATGCCGTCTATCTGGGGCCCGGTTGCCGGCTGTACGGGGACGGCGGGATCTGGATCGGCGAGGGGACGATCTTCGGGCCCGAGGTCACGGTCCTGTCGAGAATGCCGCGCTACGAAGATCCGGCGCTCCTTCCCTTTGAGGCGGAGCCGCGGCCCATGCCGGTCCGGATCGGAAGAGGGGTCTGGGTCGGGTATGGAGCCGTCCTGTGCCCCGGCATTACGGTCGGGGAGGGGGCGATCATCGGAATGGGGGCCGTTGTGTGGGAAGATGTTCCCTCCGGCGCGGTGGCGGGCGGAAACCCGGCAAAGATCCTCAGGATGCGTGACCCGGAGCTGATTCGGTCCCTGGTCCGGGAGGGCAGGTACTTCCTGAGGAGTCGGGTGCGGATGTTGCGGAGAAGGAGAAGGGACCTGCAGAAAATGGAGGCAGGCGAAAGGGAGAAGGCAAACATTGACTCGTGACGCGGGAGGTTCGGCGCCCTCCCGCCCCTTCGCGCGTCGCTTGAGGAGGGGACATGGGGTGGTTTCGGCGTAAGGGTTTCGACCATCGGCGCCACCCGACGGTGGCTGTAGCCGATGGCGTCCGCATCGCGTTTCCCGAGCGACTGGTCCTGGGCAAGCACATTGCAATCGGTTGCGACGCTTACCTGCAGGCCCGGGGCGGCATCACGATCGGAGACTCGAGCATCCTGGGGTCTCGCGTGGTGGTCCTTTCCCATAATCACAACTATCGTGATCCCTCGACGCTGCCCTACGATGAACAAGAGATCGTCCGTCCCGTTGTTCTGGGCAGGTATGTGTGGGTGGGTATGGGATCCATGATTTGCCCGGGCGCGACGATCGGGGACGCCGCCGTCGTGCTGATCGGCTCGGTCGTCACCGGGGATGTCCCTCCCATGGCCATCGTCCGGGGCAATCCGGCGGTTGTCGTCGGGAAACGGGACGAGGAACGGACGCGGGAGCTGATGGAAAAGGGGCGTTCTTTCATGGCCCTCCATGATCGCCTGCCCGAGGACCTCTGAATGCCCTGTTTCTTGCGATTCCTTCCGTGCCTGTGCTAAATAGGACGGACGCGTTTTCCGGTTTCGAATCCCGGAATGAGAAACGGGGAGGCGGCAAAGGGGAGACCATGACATCGCGAAAATACAACCCGCATGAAGTGGAAGAGAAATGGCAGGCCGTTTGGGAGAAGCGGGGGATGTTCCGCGTTACGGAAGATCCGAAGCGGCCGAAATATTATCTCATGGAGATGTTCCCGTATCCGAGCGGAAACCTCCACATGGGGCACGTGCGCAACTATTCCATCGGAGACGTGCTGGCCCGATACCGGCGGATGAACGGTTGGAACGTTCTCCATCCCATGGGGTGGGATGCCTTCGGTATGCCGGCCGAGAACGCGGCCATCGAGAGCGGGGTGCATCCCGCGACCCATACCGACCGGAATATCCAGAAGATGATCCGGCAACTGAAACGGATGGGCTTCAGTTACGACTGGGACCGGGAGATCAACACGAGCGCGCCCGAGTACTACCGGTGGGAACAGTGGCTGTTCATCCAGATGTTCAGGAAGGGGCTTGCCTACCGGAAGAGTTCGGAGGTGAACTGGTGCCAGCAGTGCCAGACCGTTCTCGCCAACGAGCAGGTGGAAGGGGGGAAGTGCTGGCGTTGCGCCCGGGAGGTGGTCCCCCGGGAACTGGAGCAATGGTTCTTCCGCATTACGGAATATGCGCAGGAACTCCTCGAGGAATGCGGACGAATGGACGGGTGGCCCGAACGGGTGCTTACGATGCAGAAGAACTGGATCGGCAGGAGCGAAGGGGGGAGGATCCTTTTTCCCCTGTCGGACCGCGAGGGCGGCATAGAGGTCTTCACCACGCGTCAGGACACCCTCTTCGGCGCAACGTTCATGAGCCTTGCCCCGGAACACCCGCTCGCCATGGCCCTTGCCGAGGGCGGGGACCGTGAGAGGGAGGTCCGAGCCTTCATCGACAGGATACGCAGGCAGGACAAGCGGAGCCGGGTATCCGAGGACTACGAGAAAGAAGGCGTGTTTACAGGGGCCTATTGTACAAACCCGGTGACGGACGAGCGCATACCCGTTTTCGTGGCCAATTTCGTGGTGATGGAGTACGGAACGGGCGCCGTGATGGCGGTGCCGGCGCATGATCAGCGGGATTTCGAGTTCGCCAGGCGTTATGACCTTCCCGTCCGGGTGGTGGTCCTGCCCGAGGGAGTCGATCACCTCGCCGCCGAGTCCCTGGAGGAGGCCTTCGAGGGGGACGGTATCCTCACGGATTCGGGGCCTTTTTCCGGCCTCGAGTCGGCGGCGGCGAGAAAGAAGATCACCGCGTATCTGGAGGAGAAAGGTCTCGCCGAGGCGACTGTTCAGTACAGGCTCAGGGACTGGTGCATCTCCCGGCAGCGTTACTGGGGGGCCCCGATTCCGGTCGTCTATTGCGATCGATGCGGCATCCAGCCGGTGCCGGAGGAGGACCTTCCGATCCGGCTGCCCATGGATGTGGATTTCCAGGCAGGGGGGTCGCCCCTGGCCGCGCATCCCGAGTTTGTGAAGGCAACGTGTCCGTCCTGCCAGGGGCCTGCGCGACGCGAAACGGATACGATGGACACCTTCGTGGAATCTTCCTGGTATTTCGACCGGTACACTTCCCCACACTATGATCAGGGGATGTTCGACCCGGAGAAGGTCGATTACTGGATGCCCGTGGATCTGTACATCGGGGGAATCGAGCATGCAGTCCTCCATCTCCTGTATTCACGCTTCTACACGAGAGTCTTGCGGGACATGGGCATGCTGAAGGTGGACGAACCCTTCCGCAACCTCCTGACCCAGGGGATGGTCATCAAGGACGGCGCGAAGATGTCCAAGTCCAAGGGGAATGTGGTCGATCCGGACGCGATGATCCGCCGATACGGCGCCGATACGACGAGGCTTTTCAGCCTCTTTGCCGCCCCGCCTGAAAAGGATCTGGAGTGGAGTGAGCAGGGCGTAGAGGGCGCCTTTCGCTTCCTGCAGCGTATCTGGCGCTGGCTGGAGGAGTGGAGGGAAGAACTGATCGATGTGTCGCCTTATGACGGCCCCGTGCCGGCGGGAGAGCCCGCCGCCTCCCTCTACCGGAAGGTCCACGAGACGATCTACCGCGTGACGCGGGATATCGGGGAGAGACTGCATTTGAACACCGCTGTCAGCGCCATCATGGAACTCGTGAACGAACTCTATCAGGTCGATCGGTCCCGGGTCCGGGAGGGGGCCCTGGAACGGTCCGTCCTCCGGATGGCGATCGAGACGGTCCTCATCCTTCTGTCTCCCTATGCCCCCCACATTGCGGACGAACTGTGGGCCGGCCTGGGGCATGAGAAGCCGCTCCTCGAAGTGCCCTGGCCGACCTTCCGGGAGGAGGCGCTCAGGAAGGATGAGATCACCCTCGTGGTCCAGGTCAACGGCAAGGTCCGTTCCAAGCTCCAGGTTGCCCGGGATCTCCCGCAGGGCGAGATCGAGCGGAAGGCCCTGGAAGACGAAAAGGTTCAACGTTTCCTGTCCGGGAAGCCGCCGAAGAAGATCGTGTACGTCCCCGGGCGGCTGATCAATATCGTGGCTTGACATGGTGTTCCGGTCCAAAGGGTCCTGTCCGCGCATTCTCGTTGCCCTGGCCGGCATGAGCCTCCTGTGGGTCGCCGCCGGTTGCGGCTACCGGCTGGGGGCGGGGGCGCCGGGATCCTCCGTTCTTACCGGGACCATCGCGGTTCCGCTTTTCGAGAACCGGTCCCATGAGCCGCGTCTCGAGAACATCTTCACCGAGGCCTTTCGGGAGCGAATCCAGGCAGCTCCGGGCGTATCCCTGTCCGCCCGCAAAGACGCCGGGGCGGTGTTGGAGGGAAAGATCCTGTCCGTGGAGTTGTACACAACGGCGGTCAATGAAGATTTTTTTGCGATGCAGTACAGGCTGCGCGTCGTGCTGGCCCTCTCACTGGTGCGAACCAGGGACGGCGAGATTCTCTGGCGGGACGATGTAGTGGAAGGAGAGGGCTCGTTCTACGCGAGCTCGGACGCATTGCTGTTCAAGGACAACCGGGAAGAGGCCTTGATGGAGCTGTCGGCCAGGATGTCTGCCAGGGTGGTGGACCGGATCCTTCTCGGTTTCTGATTCGCCGGCCTGTGCTGTCGGCTGCGAGCCGAGAGAGGAAGCCTGTGGCACGAAGATCTCCGGCGGATGGAGCCGCCGCATGGCGAAAGCTTGAAGGCCTCCTGGCCAAAGGGGATCTTTCCCCTTTTTACGTCTTTTTCGGGGAAGGCCGATACTTTGTCGGAAAGGCCGCCCGACGGGTGAAGGAACGGATCCTGCCCGCGCAAGACCGCTGCGAACTGCTCTTTCATTCCCTGACCGCCTCTGAAGTGAGCGGGGCCGAGATTGCCGAGCTGGGCAGAAGCACGCCGTTTTTCGATGAGACCCAGATGATCCTGGTCCGCGACGCCGATAAGCTCAAGGAGCGGGACCAGAAGGATCTCCTGGCCTATGCCAAGGACCCGGCCCCCTTTACGCACATGGTCTTCCTGGCCGGAGAGAAGTTCCCGAAGGGCGAACTGTTTTCCTTGCTCAAACAAAAATATTCTAAGGGCTGTGTCGGATTCCCGCAACTGAAACGCCCCGCATGCGCGGCGTGGGTGCGGGAGATGGCGAAGGAAAAGGGGCTTGAACGGCGGCTGAGCACGGAGATCCTGGAGGGCCTGGTCGAGACGGGGCTGACCAGTCTGGGGAGCGTGGAGCGGCAGCTCGAGGTGCTCGCCCTCAACGCCGGGGATCTTGGGAAAGACGGTGCGGCGGAATCGCCGCCCTTCGGGATGCCGGAGATCGCCCTCCAGCATTCCTACCTGT
>WFRX01000030.1 GCA_015486285.1 bacterium | reverse complement strand
CGTCCGGGCGGAGTGGGTGTCAGATCTTCTTCATCAGGGGAACGGCCCGCTGCACCCAGAGGGGGAGGCCGGCCAGCGCGTCCTCGCCGCCCTCGGTGAATGTGTAGCCCAGGCCGACCTTGGGGAAGCTCTCTCCACGGGCCAGGGCCGCCAGCACGTCCTTGATGCTGCTGATCAGTCCGTCCGCAAGCTCCTCGGGGTAGGAGTCGAGGATGACCTGGAACATGGGCGGCTCCATGTGGCCCATCAGATACCAGCCCTTCTCCAGCATGCCGCCCAGAAAGGCCTCGGGGTCGTGGTCGACCGTGAAGACGAGGGGAGTGAGATCCGCCTCGTACACGGTGGCGTTGGGAAGTGCATCGATTTCACGCTCGAAGCGCTCCTTGAACTTCATTGCGTCCCGGGCGATCTCGACCTTGCCCTCCTCGCCGCCGCGCAGGATGTCCACCGTATAGCCGATCAGATCGTCTTCGATCTTCCCGAGGCTGGGTATCACCGGGGAATAGACCGCGTTGTGGGCGTGGAATTCGTTGAAGGCCTCCTGGCCCAATTGCTGTGCCTCGAGTCGGCCTTTCATCGATTATGCGGGATCCGATAGCCTGAAGTGCTCAAGTCTGGACCTGCTTTCTCAGGCAGGCAATCGTCCGGGGTCCTTCCGGCAGCACCGCAACAGGCATTTCTCTGTCCGTCAGTCGTGCCGCATCACAGAAAATGCGGGTAATTTCGTGCCGGCTCTTGAAACACTCCAAGCAGATATCCCACGGTCCTTGCCTGCCTGCTGTATAGATTTCGGCTGGTTGTACGCCCGGAGATGCGGTTCCCTTTCATGCGTCGGCTGTGGTTTCGAGCTGTGCACCAATGCGGATGTGGAATTCGTCCGCGTGGGGAGGAGGGGACGCCTATAGAAAATAACCTTGTTTCGGGAGGATAGAGCGTAGCGGGCGGCCTGATTGTGTGTCAAGCGACTCAGAGCACCCCGATCGCCGGCCGGAATATTGCAGACGTTCCCCTTGTCCGAGCCCCGGGGGGGGCCACCGGCATGATGCCAGGACTCTCTGCGGAATTCCCCTTATTGGCGTCGATCTGCTATAATAAAGAATTTGCGGCTTCTCAAGAGGCCTTCCCCGTCGCGGGACGGGGGTTGTCCTCTTGCCGGTCGTGTTTCATAATTGAGCGTTCAATCGATTGCGGGGAGAAGGACATGGTGCTTGAACGCTTGGAGGCAAGAACGCAGCAGGTCCTGCGGGCTGTCATCCGGGACTACATTCTCCGGGCCCGGCCCGTGGGCTCCGGGAAGATCACGAAACGCTACCGTCTGGACATGAGCCCGGCCACGGTGCGGAGCATCATGGCGTGTCTCGAGGACCTCGGCTTCCTCGAGCAGCCGCATCCGTCCGCAGGCAGGGTCCCGACGGACAGCGGATTTCGATATTATGTGGATACCCTCATGCAGCCCAAACCGCTCCATCGCGACGAGAAGGAATTCATCCTCAACCGGGTCCAGGAGGCCCCTCCTGACGTGGGCGTGATTATGCAGGAGACGTCCCGGGTCCTTTCTCACGTCTCTCATTACACCAGCCTGGTCTCTTCTCCCCGGATCCCCCAGACCGTGTTCGAACGAATCGACCTGATACGGCTGGACCGCTGCCGCATTCTCATGGTGCTCGTCTCCCCTACCGGCGTGGTCTACAACCGGATCATCGGCGACGTTCGCGGCCTTTCCCAGAAGGATCTGGAAGATGCCTCGGAATACCTGAACCACCACATCAAGGGCCTGCCGCTGGCGGAGGCGAAGGCGAGAATCGTGGAGCAGATGGAGGCGGAAAGGGATCAATACGACCGGATCCTGGCCCGGGTCTGGAGTTCGAGCCGCCGCGTGCTGGAGACGGAGCAGGCGGACGTGTACATCGACGGGCAGAGCAATATTCTCGATTACCCGGAATTTTCCGAAGACCTGCAGAAGATGAAGTCCCTTCTTCGAGCCTTCGAGGAAAAGGAGATCATGCTGCAGTTGCTTGACATGGCGCTGGAAGGGCTGGGGATCCAGGTCTACATCGGGGGGGAGAACAAGGTGGAAGAGATGGCGGACTGCAGCCTGATCGCCACCACGTATCACCAGAGGGGGACGCCCCTGGGCACCCTGGGCCTGATCGGTCCCCGGCGGATGGACTATTCCCGGATGATTCCGCTCGTGGACTTTACGGCAAAGGTCGTGGGAGCGAAGCTCGAGGCAATGGAAGAACAACTGGAAGGTCCCTGAGATCCGGGGGCATCCGGCAGAATCGGGAGGGCATGAAAGGTGGCGAAGGTCCCTGCGGGAAGCGGAAAGAAAGATGAAAAGGGTAAAAATGCAAGCGAGTCTTCCTCGGAGGCGAAAGAGCCTGAACCGATGAAGACGGGCGGGGAAAAGGACGGGCCGCCGGTCTCGGAGGCGCCTTCCGAAGAGAAGGGAAAGGCGGCCGAAGAGGGCGTGGGGCGGGAGAGCGGCGCCACGGAGGAGAAGACGGACGCCGCGCCGGCCGAGGCCTCGCCGGAACAGAAGGCGGAACAGCTCATCAAAGAGAACGAGGAGCTGAAGGACAAGCTGGTTCGCTTGATGGCGGATTTCGACAATTACAAGAAGCGGGCGACCAAGGAAAAGAGCGACGTCATCCAGTTCGGCAATGAGGGCCTCTTGAAGGATCTGCTTCCGATCATCGATAACATCGAGAGGTTGCTCACCTACAGTTATGGGGAGGGCAATTGGAAGAGCTTTCAGGAAGGGATCGAGCTTCTCCTGACCGAGGTGAGCAGAACCCTCGCGAAGTACGGCGTGGAGCCGATCGAGGCCCTGGGCAAGCCGTTCGATCCGAACCTCCATCAGGCGATGCAGAGGGCTGAGACGGACGAAGCGGAGGCGGATACGGTGGTGGAAGTCTATCAGAAGGGCTATTTGTATCGCGGCAGACTGCTGCGGCCCGCCCTTGTGGTTGTGGCGGTCTCCCCCAGTGGAGAGGATGGGAAGAAAGGCGGGGAAAAGGATGGGGCGGAGAACGAGGAAACGGACGAAAAAACGCCGATCAACTGACTGGGCGATACACTCGCCCCTGGGCGGAAATGGCCGAGAACCATAGAAATAGCAAGAAAGACTATTACGAGATCCTCGGGGTGGCTTGTGACGCCGACGCCGAGGCCCTGAAGAAGGCCTACCGAAAGTTGGCCAAGAAGTACCATCCCGATCGCAAGCCGGAGGATGCCGGGGCCGAGGAGTGTTTCAAGGAGCTCCAAGAGGCCTACTACGTCCTGAAGGATCCGGTGAAGAGGGATCGATACGACGCCGACCTTCTGGGAAAAGGCGGTGGCGGGGACGGTAGGGGAGGGACCTCCGGCAGGGGCGCACGGAGCCGGAAGCCGGGCGTCTCCGAGGTCGTGGAAGACGTCTTCGAATTCCTGAGGAGCCGCATGTCGGATCGGGGGAGGCGGGGGGAAGATCTCCGTTACATGGTTTCCCTGACCTTCGAAGAGGCGGCGCTCGGCGTAGAAAAGGTGATTCGGATCCCCAAACGGAAGGATTGCCCCGCCTGTGGAGGCCGCGGTTGGACATCTCCGGGAGGAGGCCGGGTCTGCAAGGCCTGTCGCGGAGAAGGGGAGATCACGGCAATGAAACGGAACAAGCGACAGACCATGGAGTGTCCGGAATGCGGAGGCAAGGGACTCCTGGAAAAACAGGATTGTGAGAAGTGCAAAGGGAAGGGAAAGGTGCCGTACCGCGTGAAGCGGCGGATTACGGTGCCGGCTGGTGTGGACAACGGG
>WFRX01000029.1 GCA_015486285.1 bacterium | reverse complement strand
GTCTTGCCCGGGAAGACGTGCTGGGGCTCGGGCTGCCCGCGGAGGCGGGAGGCGCCGGCGGCGGCGTCAGCCTCACGGGAGAAAAATCGATGGTGGTGAACGCCCCCTTGGGCGGGCCCATCCTTCTGACCGCCTCTGTGGACGGCGTTTCGGGCCTTTTTTGGGTTGACCCGGGTACGTCGGGCGCCGGGATCGGCCCTTGGGTGCCCACGATGGGGTGCCGCGGCCTGCCGACGGCGGATATATCCCTGAACGATTGCGCCGCCGTGAGGCTGGCCCCGGACGGCGGGGAAACGCCGGTGATCGCCCTGCGGGGCGTCGAGCATCTCCTGTTCGGCGCCGTGGCGGCGGGAATGATCGACGCCGCCATGGTGACCGCCGGCGTCCATGCCCGCGACCACCGGGCCGGCGAGAAGCCCCTGGCCCGACATCAGGAGATCTCTTTCAAGCTGGCGGAGACGCTGCTCTTCAAGGAAACCGCCTCGATGCTTCTCTACCGCTGTGCATGGATGATGAATGAAAAAATGCCGGAGGCCCCCGTTCTTGCATCGAGCGCAAAGGTCTTTGCTTCCGAGTCCGCCGTCAAGGCGGCGGACTGGGCGATGCAGATTACGGGCCGGCAGGGGTACCGGAGCGGTAGCCGTGCGGAGAGAATCTTCCGGGACGCGAAGTTGCTCGAGATTCTCGGGGACTGTACGGAGAAACAGCGGATGCACATCGCGGACCAGGTGCTGGCCGCGTACTGAACCGGCCTCGGGGGATGCCCGCCGCCGGAAAAGCGAAAACGACCGGCCGTGGTCCGCCGGTCTATTTTGGGGCGCGCTTCAGCGGAAGGGCTTCCATCTTTTCCTTGAGGAGGCTGCCGAGCTTCTGCATCAGTTCATTGAACCACATGCCGAAGGCAAGGTCTCCTTCGAACGCGAGCGTGCCGTCCATGACCGCCTGCATGAAGGCCTCTTCGGTCCCCTTTGTCATGACTGCGACGGCGCCGGCCGTGTCCTTGTACACCATGGCGTAATCCGGGTTCGGATGGGGCCCGCGGACGATCCGGAGTCGGCCGTGTGTGATGTGAAAACGCCAGGCAACCGCATAGTCCGCGGTCCTGATCTCTGCAATCCCGCTTCGTTCCCTGAGCGTTTCCTTGAAGTCCCGGCTCAGACGGCTGGCGAGGTACAAGCTCGCCGAGAGTCCCGCGAGAATTGCCTCCAGCCGTGCCCGGTCTTTCCAGGTGCTGTACATCCTTCGGCTCTCCTCTATGCAGTGTGCGGGGATGGATCCTGAGCAGGGTAAAGGAAACAGCGCGATGCGTCAAGCAGCGCGGTGCTCCCCGGGACCGGGACGGGAATCTTTTCGACCTTTGGGCGAGAGGGGAGTCCGTCAGGTTGACGGCTTTATTACGAAAACAGTAATTTTGGAAATCAGTAGAAAGCGAACGTTGTCTCGAAAGGGCATGAGGCCCCCGGTCGGGTCGCCAGCCGGCCATGCCGCAAGGAGGGGAGAAGCCCCATGAAAAAGGAGGAAGAGCTGGAACGGCTCCAGAATCTCGTAACCTTGCTGGGAAAGACCTACATCGTGCTCTTGAGCAGCCTGGATGGGCTGTTCGGCGCCCCCCTTTCCATGAATGAGAAGGTGGTCCTTCAGATTCTGGGCGATGAGCCTGTTTCGGTCAAGGATGTGTCGTTGAGGACGGGCCTCGCCCTGTCCACCCTCACGAACGTCTTCGACAGGATGGAAGGGAAACGATTGGTCAGGAGGCGGCACTCTCGAAGCGACCGCCGTGTGGTGAAGATCGAGTTGGACGTGGCCGGTCGTCGCCTTCGGACGAAGTTCCGCAACTTGATCAAACAGATTGCCTCCGGTCTGGTGGAGGTCCTTCCGGAACGGGACCGGGAGGAGTTCGCATCCCTGCTGGAAGAGGCCGCGCGTTTCTTTTTAGATCGGCCGGGTGATTTCCCAAAGGCGCAGGGTGTTTTCATGGGTTGCCTCCAGACTATGTCGGCCGGCCGGGTCGGGCGAACATGAACCCTCCTGTCCGCCTGCGGCGGGCCGCTCGTCATTGCCGTGGTCTTGGGGGGGGAAGAGGACGGGCTCAGGGCAGGGCCTTCGTGGCGGTTCGCTCCACGTCTTGTGCTCCCGGAATGCATTCCTCCCCATCCTCGAGAAGCCTGTCTGCCACGAGGCGGTGTCCCGCCTCGTTCCAGTGGATGTCGCCCGGGATGAAGTATTCCCGGATCCCCTCTTTGGGATCCCGTCCCTCGGGGATGAAGTCCGGAAAGAGATCGATGAAGCAAACGGAATGCCTGGCGGCCCAGTCCCGCCAGAACCTGACCTGAATCGAATCGCGATCTTCGTGGAGGATCTGCGTGGGCCACGGGTAGACGACCAGGGTCATACCGATCCCGTGCCGCCGGAGAAGGCGGTACAAGAGATCCATGTGCTTCTCAGCTTTTTGGAGCCCGACGGCGCCGTAATCCCTGTAGGCCTCCTCGTCGACCGTCCAGAGACTCCGGTACTCGTTTGTCGCGTAGCGCCGGTCTTCCTCCGTTCGTCGGAGGTCCGGGTCGCCCGAGATTCTGTCGTAGAGAGCTTCCCCGACTTCCCACAGATTTCTGAGGATCGTGGTGTACTCGTAGACAAATTCCCGCAGGGCCGGCGCCGGCCCCTGTATCCCGATGACCCTGCCGCCGGCTATGTCGTAAAACTCCGCTTCATCCTGAATATCCGAGATGTCGAGGAACAGGACAAGATGGTTGAACCGCAGGCCCACGTCGGTGAGGAGAACCTCCGTCTTTTTCCAGTAGATAGCCGGCGCATAGGAGACGACGCCCGCGTTCAGGACTTCCACGTGTCGCTTGGAGAGTTCCCGGTCCATG
>WFRX01000028.1 GCA_015486285.1 bacterium | reverse complement strand
GTCCACCGACGTACCGCCTCTCGCGCAGCTCAGTGCCTTCTTCAATGCCGCCATATCCAGGGGCGGCGTCACCAGGCCCTCGGACCGCTCCCGGGCCGGCTTGTTGCATGCCGCTGCCAGCAGGATGATCCCCACAAGCACCCCTATTCTCCGCATGGTTCCAGGTCCTTTTCGCGAGTGGGAAGCAAGGAGAATCGTCTCCAAGTTCTTCCCGCAGAGTCCGAGTCGTTCGGTTCTTTCGTGGGATCCCTCGGAGATTTGCGCCGGGCGACTTTGCAGGGGGAGGGAGAGACGGAGCCCAAGCAAATCGGAGAGGGATCCCACGAAAGTATCGAACCGAAAGGCCTTCCTGAAAGATGGCGGCATATCAACGTCACCCCACTAATGAAAATAGAGAAAACTCTTCGAATCCGCCCGGATCTCGGTCGCCTCTACGTCAAAGACCTGCTTGATATTTTCCCGGGACAAGGCCTCGTCCGGAAGGCCGGAGAAGAAGAGGTTCCCCTGATAGATGATGCTCACCGTGTCGCAGTACCGGCGGGCCAGGTTCAGGTCGTGGACGCTCACGATGATGGTCTTTCCCTGTCCCTTCAGGTCGCCCAAGAGGTCCATGATCGTCAGGACGTGCTTGATGTCGAGGTCCGAGGTGGGTTCATCCAGGAGGATCATCGGGGCCTCCGTAGCCAGCGCCCGCGCAATGATGGCCAACTGGCATTCTCCGCCCGAAAGCTCGTTCACAACCCTGTTTTTCAGGCCCTCCGAGTGCGTCTTCTTCAGGGCCCAGTCGATGATCTCCCGGTCCTTCTTTCGCATCGGTTGGAATCGGCCCAGGTGGGGATTTCGTCCCATCGCGACAATATCGTAGACCGATATGGGAAAGCCGACGTTCGTGTTCTGCGGAACCAGCGTAACCGTGCGGCTTATCTCCCGCCTTGAAAACGTACGGGCATCCCTGTCGTTGATCAGGACCTTGCCCTCCCGGGGCTCCCAGATCCGGCAGATGTTTTTGAGAAGGGTCGATTTCCCGGACCCGTTCGGCCCCACGATCCCATGGATCGCAAACGGTTCGAACCGGGCGGAGATTCCTTTCAGGATTCTCTTCCCGTCGATCGAGTATTGAACGCCCTCGAGCTTCAGCATGGGCGGGAACCCCGGCAACCCTTTTTCATCATGAACAGAGCCTGAGCCTGTACGCGGTCGGAAGCATGAACTTCGAGACGGCCAGCGCGAGGAATCCGAAGGCCAGCATCCCGATCAACACGGGATGCGTCAGATGCGGCGCCAGTTCGTTCGTCACGGCGAGGGAACTCCACAAGAACACCTGTCCCAGGATAAGCTGAACATTCTGCGACAGGGCGTAGATGACCCAGAAATTCTCTGAAAGCCTTTGGATCTCCCCCTGTCTGATCTTGATCTCGATAACCTTGAACCAGCAACGCCCCTCCGCGATCTGGGCGGATCCGTCGCAGAAATGGTGGAGAAAATAGAGCGCAACGATGATCACCTTGGCCGAGGGGTATTGGGTTTCCAGAAAGAGGGCCTTGAACACCGGCGGATAGCAGGCTACCAGGAAAACGCCCCCCATCGCCTCCCCTGTCCCGATCCCCACATACGCCCGAACCAGCCGACGAATCTTTCTCATCGTTTCCCGCATGGACTCGACGCGGTCGATGAAACCGGACGTCAAATGCGCACTCACGATCGTGATGCCCGGATAGGCGTACTTCACCACAACCCCCAGAATCGCCGCCGCCTTGATCTCCTCCTCCGCCATGGAGAACATGGCAAACAGGATGACTCCGTCCAGGATGTTCTTGCCCACCGTGTACAGAAGGTTCCCCACCTCCCCGTACCGGTAGAAAGGCACCTTCCACAGGGCAAGCGCATAGAGCCTGATCTTCTCGCGCAGCGGCGGAGTCGTGTACTCGCGGCACGCCGGTGTCTCTTCGGGCTTCATCGCCTGGTTCGTTCAGCCTCTGCGTCGGGAAAGGCCTCAAGTGAAAAGGGCACGAACCTCGTGCCCTTTTCGCCTATCCATCTGTGTAGATTGCCACCTCAGAGTGCAATCATCTCTTTCAGGATCTTCACGGTCTGGTCGGCCGCCAGTTCAGGCAGCAACGACGTAGGCGAAATCCCGCAGACAACCTTGGTGATATCGTGATCCACCTTCTTCTCCGCCCATACCTGTGCCTTCGGAGAGGTGATGTACACCGAGTAGTTGTGGTGGCCGGTGCCGGGCCGCTCGCCGATGATGTGCAGGATCGCCTTGGGCTTGGCCGAATCCGCCTTGGCGAAGAGGATTTCACCGATCGCATACCCTGCCCTCACGCGCCCTTCCTTCACCACGATGTTCTTCACGTCCACGGTCAGGCCCGCTTCCTTCAGCCTCTTACGAACCTCTTTTAGGTACGGCTCGAGGTGCCCTTTGTCCATGATCGCCTTGGCGTTCAGGCCGTCGGAGATCACGATCTGCACGTCCGGGACCTTGCCGCCCCAGGCATCTCGAAGTTTCTCGAGCGTAGCGACCGCCGAGGGACTCAATTTCTCGCCCGCGGGCGGATGGGCGATGTAATCCTCGCGATCTTTGGCCTGCGTCGTAATCGTCACCTCATTCGGGATCGTGCTGATGAACTCCGGCGTGAACTCGGCCCACAGGGAGACCTTGGCGTCTTCATAGAGGGCCCAGATCTTCTTACGCAGCTCAGGATTCATGTCCCAGGGATGTTTCCCGTACCCGACGGCCAGGGGTACTCCGCGAGCCTCCACTTCCCGCATTTTCGTCTTCCCTTCATCCATGATCCGCTCCATGGAGCGCCTGTCGCCTTTCCTGAGCCTGTACTGGTAATAGACCCAGTTCGGATCCCCGAAGTGCTCCGTGGGGGTTCCGTTCTTGTCGATCACCCCGATCTTCTTGAAAAACGCCCACATCCGGTCGTCCACCTTGTAGCCGAACTTGTGTCGTATACGTACGTGGTCCTGATACGCGGTCGTCAGGTAGCTCAGCATCGGGTCGTTCTTCGTGGGAAGGGCCATCAGGTAGGCCGGGTTGGCCGGCATGATCTGATCGATGCACCAGTCCAGGTCGCTGAGACTCACCGGCATATGCAGGGTGGAGCAGATGTCCAGACCTATGCACATGCCGTGGAGCTTGCCCATCGCCGTATCCTCGAGGCAGCACCGAACGAGCTGCTCCCGCGTCTTGAAAATCTCCGGCCCGATGAATCCGGCCACATCGTTGACATGCGTGTACGCGCCCCTGGGCTGCACCTTGTTCAATTCCTGCTTCAGGGCCCTGGCAAACCCGTACTTCCTCGCTTCGTGCACGACCATGTCGAAGCCGTTTCCCTGGCCGTTGGTAAAGTCGGCTCCCTGTCCGGTCTCGTAGTAGAGGCCATACCGCGAGATCCCCCGCTCCTTGGCGTAGCCCATCATCATATCGATCGTTACGGGAAACACCGCGTTCGCGGCATCACATCCCGCCAGGCTCTGGAACCAGAGGGCCGTCATGCCCGGGTTCTTCTTCTCGACCTTTGCCTGGATGTCGATATGCGACAGAACGCACCAGGGGATCACGTCTTCCAGACTGAAGGTATAGACCACATCCCGCAGGGCCCTCTCCACGTTCGTGACGTTGGCCAACTCGCTGTCCACGGGGTTGGTTCCGATCACCACATCGCCCACGGCATAGGAAAAGCCGTCGAAGACCTGCCAGACGATATCGTCCTCATTGTCCGTCGGCGAGTTCGGCTGGATTCTCGCGCCCATGTACCCCCTGGCGCCGCACATCCTGCCGGGAAGCGGGTTGAAGACCTTCTGCCCGATCGCGATCAGCTCCTCGTTGCTGCAGATCTTGGTTATGCAGGCGATCGTGTCGCTGTTCAGGCCGACCATCATCTTCTTGATCTCAGGCTCCGAGGAGGTCAGGATGAACTGCTTGAGCTGACCCATGGTCCATTTCCGCACCCTTTTGGCCTGTGCCGCATCCGTAGTGGCCCAGATCAGCTTCTGCTGGTTATCCACGAACAGGGGGTGGCTGCTCAAATCGCCGATCTTGGTATTGGTAAGAAGCAGCCGGGCGTTCTCGCGGGACACATCGTCATCCGCAGCCACGCCGAGGGTCGCGTCCCCCTCCTTGTAAGGATTCGCGGCTCCGATGACCTGCTGGTAGAGTACTTGATCGAATCCCCCCTTGATCCGCTGAATGTAAGAAAAAATATCCTCCCCCTGCTGTACGTCATGGATCGTGACTGCTCCGGCGTAAGTACTCAGGCACACGAATGCGGCCAGAGCGGCGCCTGCGATGATCCCCTTCTGTGTAAACTTTCGCATCTTATCCCTCCTTCTTGGCAGTTTCTGATTTTCAGGGCGACAGGCGGCCCGATCATCTAGAAGTTGTAGAGTTGATCCAGCTTCTCGTCCGGCACGTCGAAGACCACGTTGTGCGGGCCAAGGGGCTTGTCCTTGAAAAAGTCCGGGAGCCGGTCGTCCAGGCTGGTGAAACCGGCCGCCGCATTGAAGGCCCGCTCGGTCTTGAGAATCTCCTGGCCGTGCCGGGTCACGTCGTCCAGGGTCATGTTTAAGCCGTAGCGCGCGTTCAGCATCTCGGGAATAGCCTCCAGGCCCGCCGGGATATCGAGGATCGCAAAAGCGATGAAGATGCAGAATCCGGCTGAGTCGAGCGCTGCCGTAGCGATCTGCAGATTCCGGGACAGTTCCACCTGTCCGTCGGGCTTCAGGGGATCCACATAACCGCCGCACTTCATGATGTTCGTAGCCACCGC
Source organism: bacterium (assembly GCA_015486285.1). Lineage (GTDB taxonomy): Bacteria > Desulfobacterota > DSWW01 > DSWW01 > DSWW01 > S015-6. The sequence continues at coordinate 11,480 of WFRX01000028.1, read as the reverse complement.
GTACCCGGCCGTATGGTCCGCGCCCATGGGCGTGGTGGCGTATGTGACGCCCTGCCCCTTGACGGCCCTGGGATCATAGGCGGGCATACTCTGACGCTTGACCACGGGCACATCCTCCACGCCGAAGGCCTGGCCGGTCAAAGCGGCGCCGCTCCCGAGGATACGGCCCAGGGGGGTGCCTTTGCCGATTTCATGGACCAGTTCGATCGCGCCTTTCGCGTCACCGAACTCCTTGACGCCGCCAGCCATGGCCACGCCGATGGCGCCGCCTACCTCGATCGTATCCAGCCCGTAATCGTCGCAGAGTCTGTCGATCTGCGCAATGGAATCCAGGTCATCGATCCCGCAGTTGCCGCCGTGCGCCCAGACCGTCTCGTATTCCAGGGCGGATGTCAGATAGTTCTTGTCTTTGTCATGATAGATGTTGGAACACTGGATAATACAGGTCGTACAGCCGGCATGGGTGGTACTCCCTCCCCGCTCTTTGATGATGTCGTGCATCGCCTCGCCGCTGATCTTCTCCGCCCCTTCGAAGCGGCCCTCCGAAAAATTCCTCGTCGGGAACGCCCCCGCTTCATTGATGATGTTGACCAGCACGTTCGTCCCGAAGACGGCCAGGCCGCCCCCGGGCTTGGTGACGTCGTGGGTCTGCAGGGCATCACGCAGCTTGGCATTCGCCCGTTTGAATGCGTCGAAGTCCGCATACTCGATCTTCTCCGCGCCCGTATCATCGATAACGACCGCCTTGAGTCCCTTCGAACCCATCACCGCTCCCAGCCCTCCCCTGCCCGCATGCCGGGTCGGACGTCCCTTCGGGTCCGCAACGGCGATAGACGCGCATGACATCTTCATCTCGCCCGCGGGTCCGATCGTAAGGGTCCCCACCTTGTCCCCGTGTTCTTCCTTCAATTTATCGACCACATCGTAATTCCCGAGCCCCTTGTACGCATCGGCGGAGTGGAGCGAGGCCCCGTCCTTGTTTACGACGAGGCAGTACCATTTCCCCGGTTCTCCCTGCCCTTCCACCACAATGGCCCGTATTCCGAGCCGGCCCAGCTTGAACGCCGCCGTTCCCCCCACATTGCTCTCCTTGATGCCGCCTGTGAGGGGGCTTTTGGCTCCGAAGGACAGCCTGCCGGAGTTGACCGCCGGCGTACCGCTCAGGAGCCCCGGAGCGATCACCAGCTTGTTCTTCATGCCCAAGGGATGGCAGGTCGCGGGCACCTCCCTGGAAACGATCATAGAGGTCAGGCCCCGCCCGCCGAAATGGCTGTAATCCGCATGGTCGGAAAGATTCTCAACACGAATTTCTTTCGTTCCCATGTTGATCCGCATCAGCTTGCTCATATTCGTACCTCCCTCATGGGTTATTCCCTTCGTCCCCGAAAGGAGATTCAGGATGAATGAAAGCCGCGGGAAAGTGTGGAAAAATCTTCATCAATAAGATCAAAAAGGAGGCTCGCCTGTCAAGGAATTTCTCGATCCAAACCAATCGGTTCTTTGGCACTCGCGCCTTCGTCGTCAAAGCAACCGGATTTTGGTTTTCGGGGCCGGACTCAACCCTGCTGTCGGGATAAGACCGCGGGCAGAATGGGGCGATTTAGAGGGGTCGGGGGTCGCCTTCAACTGTGAACGCTGGAACCCGTCTTCTGGGAAGATTTCCTGGATTTCTTGCTCTGCTTCTTCTGCATCTTCAATCGTTCCGCACACCCGGGGCATATCCACTGGTTTCCCCGGTTCACCCATCCGCACAGGGCGGCCAGTTCCTTGAGGACCTTCTCGTCGATATGTTCCATCTTCTTATTGCAGTTAGGCAAGTCACACTCCACATAACAGAACTTGCCCATGGTCCGGATTATGCCCATGATAGCCCTCTCTTCTCCGCTCCTGATTGGCTCATCTCATCCGTGACGAGTCTTCGTTTCATGCGTATGCAACCTTTTTACAGAATTCACGGCGATTTTACAAGAACTTTAGAAGTCCGAAAGATTCGTGCATGAACGTCCGGGACTCTACAGAAGCCCGCTCTCCGTGGCATACTTGGTGACAGGGTGGGGCAGGCTGGGGTCGACCATCACGTTGATGCAGGACACCTTGCCGGACTTCAAGGCCCTCTCCAGGGCGGGTTTGATTTCTTCCGGCCGTTCCACGAATTCTCCGTGGCCGCCAAGGCCCTGCGTCATCAGGTCATACCGGACCACGCCGAGTTCGGTGCCGCAGGTCCTGTCGTGGCCGAAGAGCATCTCCTGGCCGTGCTTGACCATCCCCCAGGCCTGGTCGTTCGCGATCACGCAGACCACGGGCAGGTTGTGCCGCACGGCGGTGTCGATCTCCATGCCGTTCAGGCCGAAAGAACCGTCGCCGGAAAGGAGCACAACGTTTCGCTCCGGGGCCGCCAGTTTGGCGGCCAGGGCAAAGGGCAACCCCACCCCCAGGCATCCCAGGGGGCCCGTGGAAAGAACGGAAGCGGGCCTCTCCGCGGGGAACACCTCGCTTCCCCACAACATACTGTCGCCGCCGTCACAAACGTAGTTCGCTTCTCCGCCCACAACATCACGCACGTCCTCGACCAGCCGCCGGGGATGAATCGGCACTCCGTCCAGGGCATAGGTCGACCGTTCGGCCTCAACCGCCGCTTCGACCATCTGTTTCGCCTCCGCGGCCCAGGCCCGCTCCCGATTCTCCGGAACCCGCCGGATCAGATCTTCCAGGACCAGCTTGATGTCGCCCCATACGCCCACGTCCGGTCCTCGATTGAAGCCGAGTTCCGTAGGCTCGATATCGACCTGAATCACTCGTGTCGGCGGGGGGAAGAGCTTGCCGTAAGCCAGCATGAAATTGAACCGCGTCCCCAGGGCCAGGATCGTGTCCGCCATCGTCACAGGCGATAAGGTCTGCAGCATGGAGCCGCTGATGGCCAGGGAATGGGAATCCGGCAGCACACCGCGACCGCCGGTGCGGGTAATGACCGGGATGCCGGCCCGCTCGGCAAAGGCCTTGAGCGCCTCTCCTGCACGGGCCCACAGGCAGCCGGAACCGGCCAGGATCAGGGGACGCTCGGCCCCGGCCAGCATCTCAGCGGCGGAGGCAAGGGCCTCCGGGTCCCCGTTGGGTCGAGCAGCGGTGCGGTACCGGGTCGGGAAAGGCGCCTCCCCTTCGTCGATCTTTGCGTACATAATGTCCATGGGGATCTCCAGGTAGACCGGGCCGGGCCGGCCGCTCAGGGCCTGTCGATACGCCATGGCAATGTATTCGGGAATGCGGTGGGTGTGGTGGCAGATCCTGGCCCACTTGGTGATGGGCTTCATGAGAGCGAGCTGGTCGATATCCTGAAGGGACCCGATATCGTTTTCTGCCAAGGCGCTGCGGCCTCCCAGGACCAGGAGGGGCGCATTCGACTGGTGGGCATTCGCGATGGCGGTGACTGCATCGGTCAAGCCCGGGCCGGCCGTAACCGCACACACGCCCATCCGGCCCGTCACATACGACCAGCCCTCCGCCATGTGGGCCGCCGCCTGCTCGTGACGGGTATCGATGATCTTGATGCCCTCGTCCAGGCTCGCATTGTAAATGGGCGCGATGTGGCCCCCGCTCAGGCTGAAGATATACCGCACCCCCTCCTGCAAAAGCGCCTTGACGACCAGCTGTCCGCCATCCATCTCGCTCATTCGGGTCCCTCCTCGTTTGCAGCGTGGGTCTCTATTCCCCCAAGCCGGACGTTCTCTATCTATAGGAATCCCGGATCAAAAGCAAAGCCGATTTCGCCTTTTTCCGCTGCCTTCGACCATCGTAAGAAATGCCTGTGCCCCTGCACGAAAGCGGCCATCAACCCTGTTGTTTGCAAGGTCCTCCTTTTGACATCCCGGCCGCCTTTCCTTAGGCTGACTTGCGGAACACCCGAAACAGGAGCGCCGCCGGAATGCGCCACAAGAATCGCGCAAGGGCGAGAAGCCTCCTCCGGGCCTTGAGCCCTGGGGACTACGAAAAGTTCGAGAAGGTCAGGATCAAGGACCTCGGCTTCGGCTATGATTCCTTCGGGCTCGAGGTCGAGTCGGCCATGGCCGTCTTCACCGTACTCCAATACTTTTACAAGTACTGGTTCCGGGTGGACAGCGCCGGGATCGAGAACATCCCCGGCGACGGCCCTGTCCTCCTCACCCCCAACCACAGCGGGGTCATCCCGATCGACGGAGCCATGATCGCGATCGACCTGATCAAGAAGATGAGCAGACCGCGCATCATGCGCGCCGTCCTTTACAACTCGGCGGGGTTCATCCCCTTCGTGGGAACCTTTTTCTACCGTTCCGGCCAGATTGCCGGCGCCCGGAGGAACCTCGAAGAGGCCCTCGAGCAGGAAGAGCTGGTCGTGGCCTTCCCGGAAGGGTCGAAAGGGACCTGGAAGGGATTCAACGAGCGATACAGACTCAAGCCCTTCAACGTGGGATTCATGGAACTGAGCCTGATCTACCGGACCCCGATCGTGCCCACGGCGGTGATCGGCGCGGAAGAGCAATACCCATTCATGAAGAACGTAGAGCCCCTTGCCAGGGTACTTAACCTGCCTTACTTCCCTCTATCCCCTTTCTTCCCCCTCCTGGGGCCGGTCGGGATGCTCCCCCTTCCGGTCAAATACAGCATTGTCTATGGGAAACCCTTCCACTTCTACCGGGAATACGGCCCGGAAACCGTTCGGCGACCGGAGGTGATCCGCTTGCTCGTTGAAGAGGTCAAAAGGAAGATCGAAGAGATGCTCGCAGAGGGACTGCGGAACCGAAAGGGCGTCTTCGGCTTCTCCGGCCTCTCCAGGCTCACGGGCCCCAGGTCCCTGTCGGGAAAGATACTGGCCGGCATCACAGGCGGCAAGGCATGAGCGCCTGAGCCTCGAAACCCCTTCTCAGCCTTCCACCCCGCTCTTCCGTGCGTCCCTTTCTTGGGCCCTTTTTCGCGCCACCGGGACCTTGGTTGTATACCGGAATCAATAAGAAAGTTGACAATCAGGAAGTGCCCTGGCATTCTGTTTCGTCTACAGCATACCGATCGGCATCCTTACCTCTTGGGCACCAAGAACTTCGGGAAAAGGGACATGACGGCTCGCCAAGGAAAGATGCGGAACAACCGGGAGACAGGGCCTTCCCCGGCGGGCCTCGAAGCCCTGTTCGACCCCCTCCATACGCCTACCTGGGACCTCCTGGAGCAGGCCCACGGCATCCGCCGGAAGGGCTTCGGAAATCGAGTCCATCTCTGCAACATCCTGAACGCAAAATCAGGCGCCTGTACCGAAAACTGCGCCTTTTGCAGCCAGAGCATGATTCACCGGTCCGGCGCCTCCATCTACCCCCTCGTAACCGTGAAGCAAGCGCTCGAGGCGGCCCGGGAGGCGGAGGCCTTCGGCGCACGGTGTTTCAGCCTGGTCACGAGCGGCCGGTCTCTTCAGGGCAAGCGCGACAGGCAAAGAATGCTCAAGATCATCGAGACCATCCGCGGCCGGACCCGGCTGGAGGCGGCCTGTTCCCTCGGCCTGGCGGCCCCGGACTTCCTGCGTGATCTCCGCTCGGCCGGGCTCACGACTTACCATCACAACCTCGAGACGGCCTCCAGCCACTACGCCATGATCTGTACCACCCATGGATACGAGGAACGGCTTCGAACCGTTCAGGACGCAAAGCAGGTCGGCTTGACCCTCTGTTCCGGAGGCATCTTCGGGATGGGAGAATCCCCGGCCCAGCGGGCCGAGTTCGCCCTCACGCTCAGGGACCTCGGGGTGGACCGCATCCCGGTCAATTTCCTCAACCCCATACCCGGTACGGCCATGGAAGGACGACGGAGGCTCGAACCCCTGGAGGCCCTGCACATCATCGCCGCCCTTCGCATCGCCCTTCCGGACCCGGAGATCCTCGTGTGCGGGGGCCGGGAGGTCACCCTGCGAAGCCTGCAGCCCCTGATCTTCAGCGCCGGCGCCAACGGCATCATGACCGGGAAATACCTGACCACGCCCGGCCAGGGAGTCGAGGCGGACCGGCGTATGCTCGCCGACCTGGAGCTGGACTTCGGGCCCACGGCCCCGGAACTCCCCCTGGAACATCGGGCCGGGGCGTCCCGCCGTCCATGAAACGCTCAATAGGATGAAGACGCGAGGGAAGCCATGAGTGCCGAAACCGCCGCTACGCGGCCGAACAGCCATGCCGACAGGCCGTATCCCTTCCTCGAAGACCGTCTGGAGAGGCTGCGCGCAGCACATCGCTATCGGTTTCTCCGTCGCGTGGACACGGCCCAGGACGCCCGCATCCTGCTGGACGGCGCGCAGGTCCTGCTCTTCTGCTCGAACAATTACCTCGGCCTGGCCAATCACCCGGAGCTGCGGGCCGCGGCCGCGGATGCCGCGGACCGGTTCGGATGCGGCTCGGGCGCCTCGAGACTGATTGCGGGTAACATGCGCATCCATGAAGGGCTGGAAGAACGGCTCGCAGCGTTCAAGCAGTACCCTTCCTGCATCCTCTTCGGCAGCGGTTACGCGGCCAATGTGGGGACCCTTTCCGCCCTGATGGAGGATGGGGACATCATCTTCAGCGATGCCCTGAACCATGCGAGCATCATCGACGGATGCCGGCTGAGCCGCGCCGATGTGAGGATCTACCGCCACCGCGATACCGGGCATCTCGAGTCCCTGATCAAAGAGGCCGCGGGATACCGCAAGAGGCTGATCGTGACGGACACACTGTTCAGCATGGACGGCGATCTGGCCCCCCTTCCGGACCTCGTCGAACTGGCCCGCCGCCACGGCTGCATGCTCATGCTCGACGAAGCGCACGCCGTGGGGGTGATGGGAGCGAACGGGCGGGGCGCCGCCGAGCACTACGGCCTCGACGACGCCGCAGACATTGCGGTCGGGACCCTGGGCAAGGCCCTTGGAAGCTTCGGCGCCTTCGTCGTATGCCGCCCGCCCGTCCGCGAGTTCCTGGTCAACCACGCCCGGAGCCTCATCTATTCGACCAGCCTGCCCCCGCCGGTCCTGGCGGCGGCCGCAAAGGCCCTGGAAATCATCGAGGCGGAACCGGAGCGGCGCGAGCGTCTCCTGAAGAATGCGGAACGCCTCGCCCGGGGCATCCGGGCCCTCGGGTTTTCCGTGCCGGAACCGGTCACCCCGATCCAGTCGGTCGTCCTGGGGGACGAGGCCGGGGCGATGGACCTGTGCGAAGCGATGCTTGCACGGGGGGTGTACGCCCAGGGCATCCGCCCCCCTACCGTGCCTCCGGGGACCTCCCGCATTCGATTCTCGCTCATGGCGACGCACACGGACGAGGAGATCCGCTGTGCCCTGGATGTCCTGGCTTCATCCCTCATCGCATCCGGCGGAACCAATCCGCCCTCTACCCCGGAGCAGGAGAAGTGAACACCATGGAAGACGCAAGAAACGCCCGCACGCCCCTGTCGGCCGATGAGATTCGAGCCCTGATCGAGGCCGATCACAAACATGTGTGGCATCCTTTTACCCAGATGCAGGAGTGGGTCGAGCAGCCCTGCATGATCGTGGCCGAGGGAGAAGGGGCCTATGTGATCGATGTGGAGGGAAACCGCTATCTCGACGGAATCAGCTCCCTCTGGGTAAACGTTCACGGCCACCGACGCAGGGAAATCGACGATGCGATCCGCGCCCAGCTGGACCGCATCGCCCACTCCACCCTCCTCGGCACGGCGAGCGTTCCATCCATCCGGCTCGCCGAACGAATCATCCGGCTGGCTCCCGAGGGGCTCACGCGGGTCTTTTACTCGGACAACGGCTCCACAGCGGTCGAGGTTGCGCTGAAGATCGCCTTCCAATACTGGCAACAGCACGAGGATCCGGCGAAGAGGAAAAAGAAGCGAATCGTTTCGTTCCACAACGCCTACCACGGGGACACGCTCGGCGCGGTAAGCGTCGGCGGAATCGATCTGTTCCACGGCAAATACGGCCCCCTCCTCTTCCCGGTCCGCAAGGTCCACTACCCGGATTGCTATCGATGCCGCCTGGGGCTCGCCTCGTCTGAATGCGGGATCGCCTGCCTCGAGGAACTGGAGCGGCTGATGGAGAGGGAGGCGGACACCTTGGCGGCCCTGGTCATCGAGCCGCTGGTCCAGGGGGCCGCGGGCATGATTATGGCCCCCCCGGGCCATCTGAAGGCCGTAGAGACCCTCTGCAGGAAGCACGACGTCCTCCTGATCGCCGACGAGGTGGCGGTCGGCTGGGGCCGGACGGGAACGCTCTTCGCCGTGGATCAGGAGGATGTGCGACCGGACCTGCTGGCCATGGCAAAGGGCCTGACAGGCGGCTACCTGCCCCTGGCCGCAACCCTCACCACGGAACCGATCTACGAGGCGTTCCTCGGCCCTTACGAAGAGGAGAAAACCTTCTTCCACGGACACAGCTACACCGGCAACGCGCTGGCCGCGGCCGCGGCGCTCGCATCCGTGGAGATCTTCGAGAAAGAGAACACCATGGAGAATCTTCAGCCGAAGATCGCGCGCCTGGCCGAGGGGCTGGAGAGGTTCCGGGACCTGGAACACGTGGGGGACGTGCGACAGCGCGGCTTCATGGTCGGCATCGAGCTTGTCGAGGACAAGAGCAGCAAGCGCTCTTACCCGGCCGGCGATCGAATCGGCATGAAGGTGGCCATGGAGGCCCGCCGCCACGGCGTTCTTCTCCGGCCCTTGGGAGACGTGATGGTTCTCATGCCCCCTTTCATCATCACCCTCGACGAAATCGATACGCTCCTCGATGTCACGTACCGCTGCATCACATCGGTTACGTAGAACCCTTGGAAAAGGATAGAAGGCCCTATCGTTTCTTCTTCCCCCTGCCCTTGTTTCCTCCTCCCTTCTTCGTCCCTTTTTTCTCCACCGGCGCCGGACGGAGGCTGGAAGTGGGCTGCGGGGAGCGCAAGGTGCGAAACAGCATGAAGGCCCCGATCAGCACAAAGGGGATCGACAGCCACTGCCCCATCGTCAGGAGGGACCTGTCCGGCGAAAGGGTCTGGTATTCCTTGAAAAACTCCACGAAGAAGCGGCCGGTGAAGTAGAGGATGAAGAAGAGCGATGCCAGCAGGCCAAGGGGACGCTCCTCCTTGTATTTCCTGTCCACGAGGTAGAGCGTGAGGAGAACGAAGAGGCCGAGAAAGGCCTCGTAAAACTGGCTCGGATGGCGGCCCGGGACGAGGTCCAGGGGCAGGTGCCTGTCATATACGCACCGGGGGAATTTCACGGCCCAAGGCACGTCGGTTACCCGGCCCACGATCTCGCTGTTCATGAAATTCCCGAGGCGCACCATGGTAGCCCCCAGCGCGGCGGACATGGAAAACCGATCCAGCACCTCGAGCTTCGAGAGCCTTTCGTGCCTCGCATAAAGGTACAGCACGAGGACCAGCCCGATTGTGGCGCCGTGGCTGGCCAGCCCGCCTCGCCATATATATAGGATTTCGATGGGATGGGACAGGTAATAAGCCGGGTTGTAGAACAGCACCTGGCCGAGACGGGCTCCGGCGATCACCGCGACGGCGCCCCATAGGAAGAATCCCTCCGCCTGTTCCTGCGTGTGCCCCCCCCGAAGCATCTGCCACTGCCAGAGGTAGTAGCCGCCGATCAGCATGAGGGCGAACAGGACCCCGTAGTAGCGCACATGGATCGGGCCGATGGACAACAGTACGGGCGATACATCCCAGACGAACACGGCGCAGCTCCTTTCTCCCGCCTTCCCTTCCGCCCGCAGCCGACCCCGGGCGTCCCGCCGGAAAGGCGTACTCGGTTTCCGGCCAGTCTAGCCGGTTTCCCGCCAAAATGCGAGATCGCCCACCCACGAAAAGAAAGAGGGTGTTCCGATCAAAGACGCGAATGTGGTATGGTCGGGTCGACAGAACGTGGAGTGCGGAACACACCGATCCAGTGAGACAGGCCCTCATGAAAGAACTGCCCCGGAACCCGCAACTTTATGAGATCAATTGCCGGGTCTGGCTCGAGGCCCTTTCGCGTCAGGCAGGCCACAGAATCACCCTGGGACAGGTCCCCCGGGAAGAATGGGCGCGATTGAAGGACTTGGGAATGGATCTGGTCTGGCTGATGGGCGTGTGGCGCCCCAGCCAGCAGGGCATCCGCATCGCGCGCAGCCATCCGGATCTGCAGGAGGCCTACCGCCGGGCCCTGCCCGATTTCACCCCGGAAGACATCATCGGATCCCCTTACGCGATCTCCGCTTACAGGCTCGATCCATCCCTGGGCACGGAGGCCGACCTGAGCCGGGCCCGGGACAATCTCCACGAGGCCGGACTCGCCCTCGTCCTGGACTTCGTGCCGAACCATACGGCCCGCGACCATCCCTGGGTGCGCGCCCATCCGGAGCGCTACGTGCATGCGCGAGATCCTGCCCGTTTCACGGCCGGGGAAGCCTTCGAGGCCCGATGCACGGACGGCACGAGGAGATGGGTTGCCCACGGCCGCGACCCCTATTTCCCGCCCTGGACAGACACGGCCCAGATCTTTCCCCTGAGCCACGAAACCCGCAAGGCCGTCCGCGAAGAGATCCTCCGGATCGCCCGGTTCTGCGACGGGCTCCGCTGCGACATGGCCATGCTCGTCCTGAACCGCATCTTCGAACAGACCTGGACGGCCTGGATGGAAGCCGAAGGTCACCGCCCACCCGCCGGGGAGTACTGGTCCGAGATTCTCGAACCCCTGAAGGCCGCTCATCCCGGCTTCCTCCTGATGGCCGAAGTGTACTGGGGGCTCGAGCCCGAGCTGCTCGGGCTGGGGTTCGACTATGTGTATGACAAGGCCGGGTACGACCGGCTGCGGGCCTTTGATATGATGGGATATAAACAAGGGCTCGCGGACGAAGGAAACGAGCGTGCCCGAAGGGTTCGATTTCTCGAGAATCACGACGAGGACCGCATGGCGGCCGTCTTTCCGGCAAAGGCCTTCCGAAGCACCGCCGTCCTCCACGCCACTTCGCCGGGCCTGAAGCTCTTCCACCACGGCCAGTTGGAAGGGCGCCGGGTCCGGCTGCCCGTACAGCTCGGCCGGGGGCCGGACGAGGGGCCCGATCCGGCCGTCGTCTCCTTCTACCGGAGGCTGCTCTCCGTCACCAGGGATCCGGTCTTCAAGCAGGGCGAGGCCTTCGTGTTGCCTGTAGCGCCCGCGTTTCCCGGTGACGAGGGCTTCCGCCCCCTGGTGGGGTTCGCCTATCGGTACGGCGGTGAGGCCGGGGTGGTGGCCGTGAATCAGGGCGAACAGCCCGCTTCCGGGTACCTGCGATTTCCGGACGGATTCTGGCACGGGTGGCGCCGCGTGGAACTCCGTGAACGGCTGGCCGAACCGGAAGAGACTTACATCCGCGAACCGGAAGAACTCGAGGACCGGGGCCTGTACGTACGGCTGGAGCCGTTCGCATTTCACCTGCTGACCGCCACGCAATGAACCGCTTTGAAAATCCGTTCCGGACTTGATAGGAATGGCTG
>WFRX01000027.1 GCA_015486285.1 bacterium | reverse complement strand
GGAATGAAGCGTACTTTCTGTACGTTGAATGACGAGGGATGCAGCCGAACGCCGCAGATGGGACTTTTTGAACAGCCTCTCAGGGCCATGACGCGCGTTGCGAGCCCGGTGAACAAGTCTTACTTGTTATACATTGCCGAGAACGGCACCGGGAGCGACGAGCAGACCCTTGTCCGCGCCAACCGGCGGGCATCGCGGCGATTCAGCGGAATCGCGTGCCGTCTCGGTCATTCCCGCGGACGCGGGAATCCCTTGGGCCTGGTTCGGTATCGCGCCCAGCCACGATTCAGCGGAATCGTGTCGGAGAGGAGACCCCGCGCAGAGGCGGGTGGATGCCCTGGGGCTATTGGCCGAGGCGGCCCGGGCAATGGATTACGGTCGCACTGCCCAGAAGGAGTCCAATCGAAGGGATGGACAATGTCTTGGAACCCATCCTATTCCTTTGGCCTCGCAAACGCCCAGCCTTCCCCCTCTTAACAACCCGTCATAACGCTTTGCCCGGATGTAACAAGTTGTTCTCTTGACGAAAACATCAGGGGTATGATACTCGAAGAACCAATTAGGGTTTCCCGTTTACGGAAACTTGATGAGAAGCAATCAACATCACTAGCTTGTTGGTGGTATTGATTGCTATTCGGGTGGTGCTCCCTAGCGGCAGATGAGCTTGAGAGTTGCAGAAGTATCACCCTTGAGCGAACGAATATCCAAGATCGGGGCAACCGGAGAATGGCCTTTGAGATTGCCGAATATTGAAAATGCTGTAATCCATCCACAAAAATTACGTGACTACCTACTATCACCATTGCACCCGGTCGGCCGATTCAAAGCTTTGTTCTTCTCGTCACTCGGCTATACTCAGGAGCATTGGAAGCAATTCCAAGAGGACCTTCGTCATCAGCATCTCGGCAGAGATGCCCTTCTTCGCCAAAAAAACCGATACGGGGAAAAATACGAGATTCGTGGTAAGATAAAGGGACCTGCGGGGAAAACCGCAGAAGTAGTAAGCGTTTGGATTATCCTTGTTGACGAAGATTTCCCGCGATTTATCACTGCGTATCCGGGAGGCAGGTGATGGGATTCAAGGCCTTAGACACGGTTGTATTGAATAAAGATCTGCCTGAATTCGGACTCAAGAAGGGAGACCTGGGGGCAATTGTGGAAGTCTACAAACCAGATGGCCTTGAGGTCGAATTCGTGACGGGCGCCGGAAAGACTCAAGCTCTCGTCACGTTGAAGCCGCGGGATCTTCGTCATGTCGGGGATACGGACCTCATCGCGGTTCGACCCCTTCGCAGATCAGCATGAAGGTCTTTTGTGTACGACCACGCTGGAGCAGCCCGGCAAATGGTGATATGAGTCCAGCGTCGTGCAAAAGCATGATGTGATAGGAGACCTGGCTCGAGTGTGACCGTTACCTTCGCGCCTACCAAGCCCGAGAGGAGGGCGATTGCCCCATCCGCAATGACGCCGGCGTCGCTTCCAACACAGTGGACACCTTCTGGGACGGCGAACGCATGGACCTTCACATGGCCGTCGACGGCCTGATCGCATGCGACGATGAATAGCTCACTGGTGCCCGGGGCGGGGGTCGAACCCGCACGGAGCTTCCGCCCCAAGGGATTTTAAGTCCCTCATGTATACCGATTCCATCACCCGGGCGATGAGGGTATTATTAATATTATATATCAAATGGTTACAAATATAATATGAGAAGTTACTTTATGTTATTTTCTCCTGCTTTTCCGCCGTTCAGGTATGTGTCCAGGAAGGAGCGCTGAGTCGGTGTTATGACCGTAAGCGCCCTGTCGGCGCGCACACGCCGGATCGCCTCCCCGGCGTCGAGCTGCTCCCGGCGCCCGAGCCATGCAGCCAGCACCGTCCCGGTCCGTCCGCGCCCCTCGAGGCAGTGGACCGCCACGCCGCGGCCTTCATGCAGGCAGCGGTCGATGAACGCAAGGGCGCGGTCCATGCCCCTCCGGGAAGGGGGCTCGCAGTCTTCGACCGGTTCATGGTGATTCAGGAATCCGGCGCCCACGTATTCCCCGCCGTAGAGGTTGTCCTCCGTGAGCGTGAGGATCGCGCCGACGCCCTCTTCCTTCAGCAATCGAAGGGTCGGCCCCATCTTGGTCGACCAGGGCTCCGACATGCCCGCCACTGCGTATGACTGAAGATAGCAAAACCCGATTTCCGCCAGGATCCGCTGATCGGTGTTCTTCACGGTCTTTTCGAGCCCTCTCACATGCCGAAACGAACCTTCTTGCCCTTCTTATAGTCCCGGAGCACGCGGCGGGCCACGGAGAGCTTATGCACCTCGTCCGCTCCGTCATAGATCCGGCTGGCCCGCTCCCCGCGCCAGTAGTACGCGATCGGCGTGTCGTCGGTCATGCCCAGCCCGCCGTGACACTGCAGGGCCCGGTCCACCACACGCTGCATCGCGTTGGCCACGAAGTACTTGATGATGGAGATCTCCTTCATTGCATCCTTTACGCCCACATTGTCGATCGTCCAGGCCGTGCTCAGAACCATGAGGCGGGAGGCCATGATGTCGGCCGCGCTGTCGGCGATGTAGGCCTTGATGATGTCGGAATCGGCGAGCACTTCGGTCGGGGTCCGGCGGCGCTGAAGAACGTAGGTGCACATTTCGTCGTAGCAGCGGTTCATGATCCCGATCCAGCGCATGCAGTGGTGGATGCGCCCCGGGCCGAGGCGTTCCTGGGCCAGGACAAAGCCCTGCCCTTCGTTGCCCAGGAGGTTGCTTCTGGGGACGCGGCAGTTGTTGTACCGGACTTCGGCGTGGGAGACCCAACCGTCTCCCACGTGGCCCATGACCGAGACGTTTCTGACGATGTCCATGCCCGGCGTATCCAGCGGCACGATGATCATGCTGGCCTTCAAGTGGGGAGACTCGTTCTCCGGGTTGGTCTCGGCCATGACGATGGCGAATTCCGATCCGTCGGCCGAGGAGGTGTACCACTTGTTGCCGTTGATGACATAGTCATCCCCGTCCTTCACCGCCGTAGTGAGCAGCCAGATCGGGTTCGAGCCACACACTTCGACCTCTGTCATGGAAAAGCAGGAGCGGATCTTCCCTTCGATCAGGGGCCGCAGATATTTCTCCTTCTGTTCCTCGTTGCCGAACTTGTGCAGGATCTCGATGTTGCCCGCATCCGGGGCCTGGCACCCGAACACATAGAGGCCGAAAGGCGTATAGCCGAGGGCTTCGGCGACCACGGCGTACTCCATGAGGCTCAGGCCCATGCCGCCGTATTCCTTCGGGTGAAGCGGCGCCCACAGCTCCATGCCGCGGACCATATTTCGCAGATCCTCCAGCTCCGGCACCAGCTCGCTGAAGTCCTTGGCCGCGAATTCCGCCTCACGGGGGATCAGCTCTTTTTCGATGAATTCCTGGATCATGTCCAGGATCGTCTGCAGTCTTTCGGACACGGCAAAGTCCATGGGTCTTCTCCTTGTCTTCCGATGTGTAAGGAATTCGGCCCTCTCTTCGTTTCGTTACCTCTCGGCAGCCTCTTTGAGCAGTTCCAGCCAGTCCGCAATGCGCACGGCCGGCGGGTCCGGGAGCCGCCTCAGCGCATCATCGAACATGGAAAAACAGAACCCGCACGACACGGCCAGGACCTGCGGTCCCTGCCCGAGCAATTCTTCCAGGCGCTGGGAGGACGGCCGCTCCTGGAGATCGAGATCCATGAAGAAGTGCCCTCCCCCGGCGCCGCAGCAGTATCCTTTCCTCCCGCCGCGCGGCGCCTCCCGCAACTCGAGCCCGGCTAGGGCCCCCAGAATGGATCGCGGGGAATCCGCGAGGTCCTGGTACCGGCTCAAAAAGCAGGGGTCATGATACACGACGGACAGGGGGTTCGGAAAGCCCCCCCGGCCCACGAGGCCTTTCTCCTCGGTCCGGTCTCGAAACAACTCGCTCGTGTGGACCACCGAAAACCGGGCCCCCAGGAGGGGATAAACGTCCTTCAGGACCGTGTAGCAGTGGGGGCAGTGGACCAGGACCTCTTCCGCCCCCGAATCCTCGATTTCCTTGATCTGTTGGGTCGCCAGGGCCTGGAACAAGTCCTCATCACCCAGAATCCTGGCGGGATCTCCGCAGCAGGAGGTTCCCTCGTGGATGAAGAAAGGAATCTCGAACTGCTTCAACAGCGCCGACAGGCAGGAGAGCACTCGCGGCTTCTGTTCATCCCCCGGTTGAAAACACCCTGTCCAGAGCAACAGAGGCTTGCCGGGATCCCTCTTGGGGAGGCAGGAAAGCCTCTGATCCCGGATCCAGGCGGCCCTTTCCGAGGGGCCTGCACCGTACGGATCGCCTGTGCGGGCCAGATTCCGCAGCGCAGCCGCGCCGTCGTCCGGCAGCCTTCCGTGGCCGAGCACCTCGGCCCGCCTAATCTCGATGATCTGGGATACGTGCCCGATCCCGGCCGGGCAAAGCTCCTCGCACGCCCGGCACAGCCTGCACGCCCACAAGGCGGATACTGTGATCGCTTCGCCGGCCGACGCATTCTTTTCCCGGCCGCCTCTCCCCTCCTCTCCCGATCTCATGACGTACTCGCGGAGATCCTGAAGGTATCTTCTCGGTGTGAGAGACTGCCCGGTCAGAAAGGCGGGGCAAAGCCTTTCGCAGCGGCCGCAGTCCATACAGGCGAGCAGGCCGAGCCGTTGCCTGCGGGTGGTGTCCGCCGGGGTTTCGACTCCCAGGCGCACGGAACCCGGGGAGGGCCTGGCTGTGCGCAGCGATCCCAAGTCGGGCACGGGAGCCGGACTTTTCGGCTCCAGGGGCACTGCCGCCCGGTGGAAGGGCAGAAAGAACATGTGGCGAAACCGTGCGGAAAGGGGCAACCAGGCAAGAAGCCCCAGCGCCAGGATGCTGTGGAGCCACCAGAGTCCCTTGAACAACCGCGGGCCTTCCGACCCGGCGAGGGAAGGCAACATCGAGGAGACAACGGCGCCCACGGGACTCCAACCCCTCCAGGGATCACCGGTCAAATGAATCCGGAGGCCTTCGACCAGGAACCCTGTAACGCACACTGCGGCAAGCAGCGACAAGGCCGCCGCCTTGCCCCGGGACCTGTCGCGAGCCGGGGAGTCGTCCCTTCGCATCGTGAACAGCGCAAGGAGGGCGCCCAGGATCACTGCGGCCCCTGCCAGGTCGGCCGTAAGGGTGACGAGCAGGTAGGGGACACCGGTGAAGAGGGCTTCACGCCCGTAGTGGGCAAGCATCACGTAACAGGTCACGAGAAAGAGCAGGACAAAACCGAAGAAGATGAGCAGGTGCCACCACCGGGCGTTGTTCTCCCCGGCCAGGGGCCTGTGCGAAAGGATATCGGCGATCACGGCCCTTGTTCCAAGGGTCCGCACGGGCCCCGTGGAAGAGGCGGGCCCCCGGCGCACGAAGCGTACACCCTGGAAGAGTCCCCACGAAAGAACGGCAAGGGCGGCCATGGACAGGAGGTAGAAGATCCCCCGGCCGGAGATCTGCCAGAAGATCTCTCGTGTCGGTATGTCGGTCATGCAGGCTATCCTTAACGGTCGGGATGTGGGGGCCTCTGTGATACCCTCACCCTGACCTGCGTTGGGAGATCCAGCGGTTACAGGCGCTCAGGGATCCCTGCTTTCGCAGGGGTGAGGCGTCTCCTTCTATTCTGCGCGCTTTAGCGGTTTGGGATTCCTGTTTTCTCACGAATGACGTCCATTATGTGCTTTTCGACGCCCCCTCGAGGGAGGGGGGGCGTGTGTCGATCAATTTTTCTTGCTCGATTATCTCGAGGACTCTCTTCGCCGCCTCTGCCGGCTCGCCCTTCAAGAAAGAGCCCTCCTTCTG